>CAZNHN010000057.1:0-25210 GCA_964572415.1 uncultured Phaeodactylibacter sp. | reverse complement strand
GGCCCTTTACAACCTGAACCAGATGAAGCAAACCCCAATCCCGGACGGTCAAAAACCCGATGGGCCGGATGCCTATGATATCGACAGCGTGGAACCCTATGACCTAACCAACTTTGACCGGCAGTACCGGCGGGAGCGTAAGGAAATTGAGCTGTTTGAAGCCCTCGACTTCAGAATCTGGACCCCCGAACAGGTCGAAGGCCTTAGCGCTTCAACCGTTTATATGGTGAAGTCGCCTAACAATCCCAGCCTCTATCTGCAACTGACCGACGCCGGGCATCCCGGAGAGCTTTACGACGGCTTCAAAGCCGGCACCCCACGCTCAGAGCTGACGGATCTTTACGGAGAGCCCAAAACTTCACTCGAACTGCCCACCGGAGAGATCATGGTTTATAAGGAAGTGCTACTTTTACTCGACCAAAATGGACAGCTCAGCCGCTGGGCCAATTATCGATTCAAATAAGCCTATGCTCAACCGCATTATTCAGCCACACAGCATCATCATTACGGTGCTGATTTTCTTGTTCATCTGGTTTCTCAACCTGATACGGCTGAATATGCACTACATCGACCCTTTCAACAACGGGCTCAAAAACTACGAGATTACAGATATCGTCTATGCCTACCTCAGCGATTCCTCCCGGCAGCAGCCGCTCCGTACTCAGGATCTCCTGCTCGTGGATATTGGCACTCCGGACCGAGGGCGTATTGCACGGCTAATTGACCGGTTGAGGGAGGCTGGCGCCGCAGCTATTGGGGTGGATGTACTGCTCGGGAAGCCCCCGAACTCCCCAACAGACTCCTTCCTGCAAGCCGTCATTCGGCGGACGCCCAACTTAGTCCTTGCCTGCGAAGTCGATCAGGTTAACGCACAGGGAACACGGTTTGAGCGATGGAAAGGCGTTGATACCGCTTTCGCCAACTACAGCACCCTCGGCTACGTCAACTTCCCGGCGAATCAGACGCGGGTCATCCGTCATTTCAGCCCGCAGGAGCTGGTGGGGGCAGATACGCTGCCCGCATTCACGACCGCGCTCCTGCAAATTTATGCGCCCGAAAAAGCTGCAAAATTGCTCAAACGGAACAAACCGGTAGAGCGGATCCACTACACCGGTTCTCAATACGCCTTTCCGAGGCAGGAGCAGGACCGGCTTTTGGAACAGCATGAGCCTTGAGGAGGTCCGCTCCGTTGTCAATGGAAAAATGGTACTCCTGGGTTATCTCCCTGCTGCCGGAGAGGGCGACCCGCTAAAAGACCGGCACTACACCCCACTCAATCAATCTTACACCACCCGGGCCATCCCCGATATGTACGGCCTCGCCATACACGCGAATGTGCTCAATATGGTACTCGAAGAACAATTCATCCGTGAGCTCCCGAACTGGCTTAACGTCATTTTGCTCGTTGTTTTTGGCTACCTGAATGTGCTGTTGATCCACTGGGTGTATGATGATTTCAATGAGGTATTTCACGGCATCACGCGGGCATTGCAGCTCGTTGAGTTTATTCTTCTGTTCTTTCTAATTGCCCTGCTGTTTCATTTTTTCCGAATAAAACTCGATTTTGGGGTCGGCATTTTGGCCCTTTTGCTGGCCTATGACCTCATCATGATCTACGAAAGCCTCATCCGGAGGCGTCTGCCCTGGCTCGACCGAATTCCGGAGACGATCCCACTACGGTCTACAACTGCTGCTCCTGAGGAAGAAGAGTAATCCTTGTGCGATTTCTGTATATTGGAAGGTAACCCTTTGAAGGCTGATCAAATTGACTACTAAAGCCTGAGCATACTATGAGAAATAAATGGCTATTCCTGACTTTTCTGATTTGCACTGTGGCAGGCCTTTCTGCCCAGAATGATCTTTTCATTGTGTTGGATGTGAATTCCAGCAATGGCCTGACCTACAGTCAGGAAGGCGGTAATGAACGGCGGGTATTTGCCGGCACAACGGTCAAAGCTCCGGGGCGGCTGCGGCTGCTACAGGGCGTGAGTGCCGTTATCGTTTTTGAAGACACCCGGACAACGCTGAAAGGGCCGGCCATGTATGACCTTGAACAGCTGGGCGCTGATATCCGAAGCCAGCACTCTTCTACGTTTTTGGGTCGGTTTTGGTCTTTCATCAGCAACGCCATAAAAGATACTGATACGCCACAGCAGGTGGAACAATCCCATCGCCGCTACCTGACCAATGCCCGGGCAGGGATTAGTGGATTTGGCAGTTCGTCCTACGGCATTGAAGCGCCGCGCTACCTGACCGGTCTGCTGACGCACCCAGAGGTGACGTTCCGTTGGGACTCCGTTGCCCACCCGAATGGTTATCGTTTTGAGCTGAGACAAGAAGGGGCTCCGGAACCGATGCTTGCTGCCACTTTGTCTGATGAACAATTTACCACAGACCTCCGGCAGCTCCGCTTTGAGGGCAGTGCCCCGGCCTATTGGCAAGTACATGCTCTGCAGGCTGACAGTAGTTGGCTGCAGTCGGCTCCCTTTCCCATGCTTTATGATGAGGCAGCCTTGCAAAGCTTCGATGCTCAGCTGGAAGCTGATGGCGATTTCCAAAGCCTGTCCGAAACCATACAGCCTATTTACCGGCTTTATGAGCTGGAGGAAGCGGGGCTTTTCCAGGCCGCTTACCATACCTACGTAGCACAGCTTCAATCAGATACGCCCTCTGCAGTGGACCGTCAGCTTTTCATCAGTTTCCTCCTGCGCATGAATGCGTTGGAAGAGGCCCAAACCCTCATCAAATGAGCCGGCTTATCCTGATACTATGGCTGGCACTGCCTGTTGCATTGGGTGCACAGGACAGCCTGTTCGCCTTTGTCGACAGCCCTTTTTCGCGCCGGTTTGCCTCCGTGCCGGTGGACGGCTACAAGCTGGAAGTGGCGCAGCGCATTTTTGATGACCTGGTGAAGGCCCGGGGCAGCTTCAGAATGCCCGTTCCCGAGCTTGTCATGAATACCGGGCGCCGCTACATGGCCTGGATGCACCCCGGAAAGCGGCAGATTGGGCTGGAGGAGCAGGCTTATGACATTTGCGTCAGCCTGGGCAAAGACTCCCTGAATGCGCTGGCGGCTATGCTTTCGCATGAAATCATCCACTACTACGAAAACCACGACTGGAAACGCAACTTCATCAATCAGAACGAAGGGCTCGAAACAGCTGAACAACTGGAAGAGCTATCCGAAGGGCTCAAGTACGAAACGCAGGCCGATTACTTTGGCGGCGTATTAGCGATTTCTGCCGGCTACAATACTTATGGCACACTTGCACCGCTGCTGAAGAAAGCCTACACTACCTACGGGCTGCCCAACGAAATCCAAGGCTACCCCAGCCTCAGTGAACGCCTGGAGCTCAGTCAGAACACGGCACGGCGGCTGGAAAAACTCTTTCAGGTCTATCAGACGGCCAATTACCTAAGCCTGATAGAGGGATATACCGATGCGTTGGAGTACTATCAGTTTATTCTCGGCGAGTACCAGGGCTTTGAGCTGTACAACAACGCCGGAGCTACCGCACTGCTAGCGGCACTCGACCTCACCCCGAAAAAAGAAATGCCTTACGTTTTGCCTGTTGAGCTTGATCTGGAAAGCCGGCTTGGTCAAATCACCACCCGCTTGCCCAAAGATGCTGCTGCCCGCCGGGCACAGTTGCTGGAGCAGGGGCAGCAACTATTCAAAAACGCTTTGCTGCTCAATGAATCTGAACCCTCTGCCCATCTTAACCTGGCCAACCTCCATGTGCTCAGGGGAGAATGGCTGGATGCTGAATACCGTGCCCGGAAGGCATTGGCACTTGCAGAAAAGGCAACCAATGTTCAGGCTATAGCTAAAGCACAGGTGACTTTGGGCGTAGCGGCTATCCTTCAGCAAGACACCGCTGCTGCTTTGTCTTACTTCCAATCGGCGCAACCAGCAGTTATGAACCTGGCAAAGATCAATCTATCTGTCCTGCAAGGAGGGGCAGAATTGATTGCCCCGCAAAATTATAACGTAAAAGGCGTGGAAGAAATCGATGGTGTTTTCCCGGAAGACTTCCTCGTTGCCCCTTCCTTCACCGCCACCGTAAACTTACCCGGCAAAACCTACTGTGGCTATAAGCATATGCCCGGCTCCAATATCTTTCAACACTATGTGGACGACGGTAGCAACCGCTTTGCCTGGTTCCACCGGACCGGCCCCGACTACAAAGGGGAAACCCTTTACGGGCTTTCGGACGGTGCCACCGCAGCTGAAATCCGGACAGCCTATGGAGAGCCCGACCGGATACTATCACTGCCTAATGGGCAATGCCTGGCGTATGATCAACGGCAACTTCTACTCCTTACTGATGAGGCCGGACAGCTTCGCAGCTGGATCGTCTATCGGTCAGGACTAACAGAATAAATCTTCAACCATCCAAAACCTTTCCACCATGAAATGGCTAACCCTTTTGTTTATCGCCTGCACTTCACTTGCCCTGACTGCCCAGGACAGCCCGGTTGTTTATTCCGTGGACGGCCCCGTCCGGTACTCCCCGGCAAGCAAAGGCTGGTTCAACTTCTCACCCCTAAAAACGGGCATGCCGCTCAGTAAGGAGGGCCGCCTGAAGCTCCGCGCAGGCACTTCTGTCAGCCTGTTGTACGATGAGCAATTTGCCACGATCAACACCAAGGGCAAACACGACATCGCTACCCTGCTCGCAGATTATGGGCAATTTCAGGAAAGCCCCTACGCTGAGCTGCTGCAGGAAAGGGTGGAAGAAGCCAGTGACCCCTTCTTCTTTTACCTTGATGACGAGCCGGGGCTGGCCGCCAGTACCAAGCCCACCAAACCTAAGTACGAAAGTAAAGAGGGTGATGGCCATGGCGATGCCGATGCTGCCCTGCTCCCCATTACGACTAATGGAGGAAAGGTGACGGGTGAAAGCTTTTTCGTTTCCTGGGCTCCGAAAGCGGACGTAAAAACACCTGGTCAATATAATTTCCGCCTCACGGATGATCAGGGGCAGGTTTTATTGGAAAAAACTACAACCGAAGGCAACCTCACTGTCGATGCCGCAGATGCAGGGCTCCGAACCGGTCAATTTTACCGCTGGCAGGCTACTTCCTCCAGTGATGCATCAGCGGGCACGCCATTGATTACCTTTCAGTATGTGGATAAAGCAGAACTCAACAGTGCCCTTTCAGACCTCAGGTCAACGCCTGCCTATTCCACGGCTGAGCCCGCAGCAAAATTGTTACTGGAAGCGGTAATGATGGAAGACAATGGCTTTCAGGAGCGTGCGGGTCTGCGCTTCCGTAAGGCCATGGGACAATACCCCGACCACGATCTCGCAAGAGCGCTGTACAAGGCCTTCCTGTGGCGGCAGGGGTTATAAAAACCACCTGTATTTCTTGTACCAGGGTAGTTTGTAACAGACTGCCCTGTACTTACATCAATCGGCATTTGCTATGAAGTAACTGTACCTTGACCTGGCCATGACCGGCAACGGCCTATGCAGTTGACACTACAACGGGCTGGCAATACCGCGTTCAAGCTAAATTATTTATCGGTCGCTGAGGTTAGAGAATACCTTTGCAGGCCCGAACTGCCGACAACCTCAAACAACTCGGCCCCAACGTGGTAAGAGCTACTCAAAAAATAACCTGATGCAAAAAACACTGTTTATCCTGTTCCTCTTCCTCCCCCTCTGCGCCATCGCCCAACCCGTAGAGCTGGGCCTGCCCGCAGGGCATACCGGAACTGTTTACAACCTCCGTTTTTCACAGGATGGCGCCCTGCTGTTCTCTGCCGGAGAAGATGCCAGCCTGATGCTTTGGGATGTGGCAACCGGTAAACTGCTGAAGTCCTCTGTGAAAGCCGGGGGCGCTGTAATGCCCGGGGCCATTGCTTCCCCAAACCTGCAGTACGTTCAGTATAATAAAGGCTGGCAGGACTACCGCCCGCTGTTCTTTAGCTTTCGGAATCCGGAAAACCGGGGGATGAACCTCCGGGATGACCCTTTCCAAAGCTTCTCCGCCGATGGGCAATGGGGCATGAAGCAGTCCGGTGGCTTAGCCCGGCTTGACAACCCTGCCGATAGCCTGCCCGCTCCTGATTTTGAGCCCGATGGCTTTACGCCGGATGGGCGCTATTTTTACAAAATCAGGGAAGGGCAGATTCAATTTTGGGATGCGGTTACTCAGGACCAGATGCAGTTTCAAAGCCTAAACGGGCTCTCGCCATACGCCAAGTTTTGGGCGTATGGTAAAATACTGGGTGATGAGGTAGAGTACCCCATTCAGTACAACTTTTGGTCAACCGAAACCGGCACGTTCCTCTATCGCCTGGAAGTACCCGAAGGCTATCAGCTATGGGACATCGCCCCGGACGGCAGCTTTGTAATTCTGGTGGATGAGCAGGGGCAGTTCCGGAAGTACGATCCTGTACAGAAGGTATTCATGCTTACTTACACTACCGACTCCCCAACTACCAATGAATCGATGATGCTAGAACCACCCGCTGCCCGGCTTTCCCCTGATGGGCAGATGCTGGCGTGCAGCGGACTCGATGGCACGCTTTATCTGCTCGATGCCAATACCGGGCGAAGGATTCGAACCCTGCGTGCTCACCATCTCATCCCCGCTGATTTGGCTTATAGTGAGAATGGCGAAAAGCTCAGCTTTACTTCAGCATCAGGCTTGGTACATACCTGGGACCTGGAGGCTTGCCGCAAGGAAACTCCGGAGGCGCCCACCAATATCTACAACAGCATCTCCCTGTCAGAAGGAGCCTTCCGGGAACAAACCCTCACCCAACAAGGCATTAAAGCCACTACGGCAGACGGACAAACCGGAGTGCGCTTCGAGCGTGGCGACAGAGATTACACCCCCGTACTGGTGAATCTGCAAAACATGGAGCCCCTCCGCTCATTAGCACCGGCCAATTTGGGGCATCATTCGGTAAGAAAGGCCATCTTCTCCAATGACGGCAAACGGTTACTCCTCATCCCCACCACTGAACTGCAAGAGGGGACAACTTGCTACGTTTGGGATGTGCCTTCGGGTGAAATCCTGCACCGCTTCCCGGATCCGGAAGATAGTTATGCCCTTTCCGGTGCATTTTCCTCTGAAGGGAACCAACTGTTACTAGGTACCTGGAACCGTGCCGTCCACCTTTATAACCTTTCCAACGGGCAGCTTTTGCATACCTTCAGGGGGCATAGGGGAAAGGTACAAGCCCTCGCCTTTGCACCGAATGGGAAATATTTTGCCAGTGGTGCGGAAGACGGACAAGTCAAAATCTGGAGCATCCCTGAGCGTAAGGAAATCGCCACCCTCATACTTATTGACAAAGACGACTGGATTGTACTTAGCCCGGAATGGCTGTTCGATGCCTCCCAAAATGCCATGCGCCTGCTTTATTACCTGGTTGAAACCGGGCAGCGCACCGAAATCATAGAACTGGAACAGCTGAAAGCCCGATACTACGAGCCCGGTCTGCTCCAAAAATTGCTTGGCTATCTGCCGGAGCCCGTCCGTTCTGTGGAAGGGTTGGCTCGTGTAGCCTTGTACCCGGCGCTCCAGGCCAGCATTCAGGGCGATCAGTTAAAGGTGGCACTCGAAGCCCGGTCCGGTGGAATCGGCAGAGTGTCCATTCAGGTCAATGGAAAGGAAGTGGCTTACGATGCTGACCCTGATCGCAAACCCCGCTTTTCCTTTGACCTGCGCCCGGTGCATCCTTACCTCCTGCGACATCCGGACAGTACCAACCGTATCAGCATTCAGGCATATAATGCCGAAGGATGGCTGAAGAGCCGTCCGCTTCACCTCAATTACGAACCAGTCAGCCGAACCAGAGGAAATACCGGCAACAGCAGCAGCTCCTGGACCGGAGAACTCGACCCCAAAATGTACGTCGTGACAGTAGGCACCTCCGACTACAATGGGGAAGCCCTGGACCTGAAGTACGCCACGCAGGATGCGATAGCTATGGCCCGCTCCCTCGCACTCGTCGGCGCTAACCTTTTTGCCAATGGCGATAGCATAGAAGTACACTGCCTGACCACCGCCCCGGCCAACCAAACCGGGCTCGAAGGCACCAACATCTCCTGGCAATACGCCAGCAAAGCGAATATCCAAAGGACCTTGCAAAGCATAGAGCAAAAAGCCAAAGCCGAGGACGTGCTACTCGTTTACCTCTCCGGCCACGGGCTGGCTTTCGGCAATGGCGACCGGGAACAGTTTTACTACCTTACCCACGATGTGGCGAATACCGATATGATCATGGATGCAGAAGTCCGCGATCAGTACACTATCCCGAGCAGCGAGCTTACCGAATGGATTAACGACATCCCCGCCCTCAAACAAGTGCTCGTCATTGATGCCTGCAACTCCGGGCAAGCCGTGGAAGACCTCAGCAGCGGCACCCGCAACCTCAACGCCAGTCAAATCCGGGCATTGGACCGCATGAAAGACCGCACCGGCATGTTCATCCTCTCCGGCAGCGCTGCCGACAAAGTCAGCTTTGAAGCCAGCGAATACGGGCAGGGGTTGCTCACCTATGCACTACTGCAGGGCATACAGGGACTGGCCACTACCCGAACTGCCGATGGGGAATACGTGGACGTGATGACGCTCTTTCAGCATGCCCGGGACGAAGTGCCCCGCCTCGCCGCCTCCATCATGGGCGTACAGACGCCCACCCTGGGCTTCCCGGCTGATGCCAGCAGCTTTGATATCGGGATTGTCAAATACGAGCAGCCACTACCCATCGGACAAAAGAAACCGGTACTGATCCGCACCACCTTCCTCAATGAAGCCACCCTGACGGACGACCTGCAACTGATGAAGCAGCTTGAAAATACCTTCCGGCGGGAAAATGAAAAAGCAGCCAGTGCCGATTACCTGTTTATTGATGCCAGTGATTATCCGGGGGCGTATGCGCTGCGGGGGCTGTACACTCAGGCTGATGGAGAAATCCGCTTCTCCAAGATACTGCTCTTCAGGGGGCAGTTCACCTCTTTCCCATTGGATATCGCTCCCAACAGTGATCCGGGCCGCATAGTGAAGGAAATAGAGCGGGCCGTCAAAAAGATCATCAAGCGGCAGTCCCGGTAAACAAAAATGAAGTTTGACTCATTTTAATGTTAGAACATCAAAATAACAATTATGAGTACGCAAAATACCTCCATCAAAATGATCCGGGCGCTGGGTTTTCCGTGGGCTACACAGGACCCCTTCATTTTCTGTGCTTACCACAATGACCGCTATCCGAAGGGTAATGCCCAGTTGGGCCCCGATGCCTCCCTGGGCGGCCGTGCCATTGGGCAGGACTTTGACCCTTCCAACGACTGGCGGATGTACCACGGGAAGACCGTACCCGGCTTTCCGCACCATCCCCACAGCGGTTTTGAAACGGTGACCATCGGTAAGAAAGGACTGATTGACCATGCTGATTCTCTGGGTGCTGCCGGCCGCTTCGGCAATGGGGACGTACAGTGGATGACCGCCGGCAAAGGCGTACAGCATTCCGAGATGTTCCCCCTCCTGCGTGACGATGCGGAAAACCCGCTGGAGCTGTTCCAAATCTGGCTCAACCTGCCAAAGAAAAGCAAGCGGGTGGATCCCCACTTCAAGATGTTGTGGGCAGATACCGTACCGGTCTATGAAGCCGATGGCGTGAAAGCCGACATCATCGCCGGAGAACTCGAAGGGCACAAGGCACCGGCTCCCGCCCCGGATTCCTGGGCAGCTGATCCCGCTAATGAGGTAGCCATTTGGACCCTCAAACTGTCAGCAGGCAAGACCTTTACCCTGCCGGCGGCTAGTGCCGGGCTCAACCGTTCACTATACTTCTATCAGGGTACTACGGTAAGCGCAGATGGGCAGGAAATACCTGCACAGAAGATTATCGATCTGCACAGCGATCAGCCTACGACTCTGACAGCCGGCGCAGAGGACGCCTACTTCCTGTTTCTGCAGGGCAAGCCGATCAACGAGCCGGTCGTACAGCACGGCCCCTTTGTAGCTAATGACCGGGAAGGCATCATCCAAATCATGCAGGAATACCAGGCTACAGAATTCGGTGGCTGGCCCTGGCCCCGCCCTGATCAGGTGCATGAGCGGTCGCGTGGCCGCTTCGCTAAGCATGTGGACGGCCGGGTGGAAGAGAAGGCATAGCATTGGCTCGCAGAGTAGTTTCCTGGATTTTTTCTAATCCCGGTCGGGAAAATACTGATCCAGCAGCACCCGGTATCCCGCAGTGCTCCGCAGCGGTTCAAGCTGATCGAGCCCCTCTAATTCCTCCAAAGAGACTTCCAAACGGGCGAGCAGTGCTTCCAGTGTTGCCAGCCCGTTTGCATTTTGCCCCAGTTGTACCTGACAGGCAGCCAGCTCCAGGTAATGTGCCGCTTCCTCCGGTGCATGCTGCAGGCGCTGTGCCATAAAGGGCAGGGCTTCCTCATAACGCCCCAGCCCAAAGTAAATATAAGCCAGGTAGTCATTGCTGTAATTGGAGCCGCCGTCCAGCTCGTACATGCGCACCGCACTGGGCAATGCAGCCTCCAGCTTATCACTGTAGAGGTAGAGGTAAGCCATCATATCGTACCCCTTGAAAGCCTCCGGCTCTAACTGCTGATAGCGGCGCAACAGGCGCAAGGCTTCCTCATGCCGATTCTCCTCATCAGCATAAAGATTGGCAAGGGAGAAAACTGGTGCGGCATAGCTTTCATCCCGCTCCATGGTAGCAGTATACATTTGGATCGCCTCCGCCCGGCGTTCCGTGGATTCATACAGCACCCCCAGATTGTAATAAGCGAGTGCCAGGCTGCTGTCCTGAGCGATGGCCTGTTTGTACAGCTCCTCAGCCGCACCAAACTGCTTTTGGCGTTTGTAGGTGTAGGCCAGATTGGTAAGCGCCAGCCCCCAGGTCGGCGACAGGGCATTGGCCCGCTGAAAGGCGTTGAGTTCCTCGGCGGGGCGGTCGAGGCGGCGGAAGAGCAATCCCAGTTCATTGTAGATATGTGGGGCTACCGGGGTCAGTGCCAGGGCTTTTTGCTGGAAAGCAAGCGCCTCTTCAAGTTTTGGCTTTGGCAAACTGTTAGCCTCTGCTTCCAGCCTGAGGTTCACGCCCCGAAAGTAATGCTCCCGGGCTTTGATTTCCCGGAAGAAGAAACTGCTTTCGCCTACCAGCTCGGCAGCTTTGGCCAGATAATCGGGGTAGACACTGTAGACTTCCTCATTTTCCCAGCGCTTCGCGACGACCTCCATAGGTGTGGTGATGTAGGCATTGATGGCGGCCTGCGCATCATCCTGCAAAGCGCTGGATAAGCTGACTGTCATCAGGCGTTGTACCGCTTCGGTGCCGGGCATCTGCCTTATTTTTTGGTAAACCTGGTAGGCAGAGCCTTCCTCCGGATACAGTAAATGGTCATTCGCCAGGGCCTGCTCAAAGCGGGCCAGGTCGGGCAGATAGCTGGTGTCCTGGGCGAGGGCTGGCGCCGGCTCTCTGGACTCTGGCTCCGGGCGTACCCGGCTGATCTTCATATTGCCTGTTCCGCCACGACGGATCGGCAGCTGCTGCTGATTGGAAGCCATGAGCACTTCGTCCTGCACATAGCGCTCCAGTTCGAAGAGGTCAACGAAGCGGTTCTCATCCGCATCGGCCTGACCGCGCAAACCTTTGACCAGATAGTAGGAGAAAACACCGCGCCCGCCGCCCCACTTTTTGTCTTCGAGCGATGTTTGGTGCGCCTCGCAGGACAGGAGCTTTACTGTATTGGAAAACAACTCCGCCAGGGCTGCTGTAGTCGCTTGTGGCCCGCCGTAGGAACTGCCCGCCAAAGTGCCCGACCGGCAGGCATCGCTGATGAGGACCACCTGGGTATTTTTCTCCTGTATCAACTGCTGAAAAAAGGCATCAAGGGTATTGATCATGCACGCACCGCCAGAAGCATAAGTAGTTGGGGGCGCATCGTGGAAAAGGAGATAGCCCATGCGTTTGTCCGAAGTCACCTCCACATCCCCATGGCCTGAGAAATAGAGGATAAAACGGTCGTTGCGCTCGCATTGCCCGCTTAGCCTGGTAAATTCGCTGATGAAATTACCGTAGGTGGCCTGCTCGTTGGTCAGCAGAACCAGGTTTTCCTCCTCCACCTTCCAGGGGCTTTCATGGGTAAGAAATTCGGCGAAAGCCTCCGCATCCCGGTCGGCGTACTGCAGCTGCGGTATGCGGTGGTCCCGGTAGTCAGACACCCCGACCACCAGGGCCTTGATACTGTTGAAAGGCCGAATGGGCTTGATCTGTGCCTTACCATTGGTGTGCACCAGGAGCGTCATCAGAAAAGCGAGCAGGTAAAACTTTGTGGTCATGGTTTCAGGTTGCTTCGGTCACAAAAGATACGCTTAATTGAGCAAAGGGCTCCGAAAAACAGTGTTATGCACTACAGAGCCCGCCATTTAAGGCATAAATGTCCTCTTTTGCTACATTTGAACAAAACCTGCAAGGTTACCCTGAGTTTAAAAAAAACTGTAGCTTCGTAGGTATAAGACCAAAACTATGCGCCCAGCCGACGAGCACTATATCAATGCCATCCGCAATAACGACCGGAAGGGGCTGCAGCAGCTCTACCAGGAGTTTCTGCCCCGGATTTCCGCTTTCATCCGCAAAAACGGGGGGAGGGACGCGGATGCCAAGGATGTTTTTCAGGATGCCCTCATCGTAATCTTCAAAAAAGTACAGGAGGCCGACTTTCAGCTGACGAGCGGGTTCTATACCCTGCTGTACGGGATTTGCCGCAACCTTTGGGGCAACCGCCTCCAAAAAAAGTCGGGAAACGAGGTATCCATCCCGGAAGATTACAAATACACTGGAGAGGCGGGCCTGAGCCAATTGCTGGAGCGGCAGGAAGAAGAACAACTCTTCTGGGATGCATTCCGGCAACTGGGCCAGGACTGCCAGCAGTTGCTGCAATGGTTTTTCGCCAAAGTGAAAATGGCAGAAATTGCAGAGCGCATGGAATACAGCAGTGTCGGCTACGCCAAAAAACGCAAGTTCCAATGCAAAGAGCAGCTCATCCAACGGGTAAAAGCCGATGCCCGGTATTCTGAACTCATGAATAAATGAAGCCATGCAGGAACAATACGAACGAATAGAAGCCTACCTCGACGGCACCCTGCCGGAGCCGGAGCGCAAAGCCTTTGAGGCCGAGCTGGAGGGGGATAAAACCCTGGCGGCAGACGTCGAGCTCCACCGCCGCTTGCACCGCACCCTGGGCAATGCTGATGAATGGGCCTTCCGCCAAAACCTGGAAGCCCTAAGCGAAGCCTATGAAGCACCAGCCGAAAATGGAAAGCCGGAGAACCGCAGCGCCCTGCGCCTGCTCCTGGGCATTCTTATCCTCATCATCATAGCGAGCCTGCTCTACTACTTCTTTATGCCGGCCCCGGATGCCGTGCCTGCTGAACCACCGGTGATCGAACAGCCAGCTCCTTCGCCTACCGCACCGGAGGAAGCACCTGAAGAGGAAGCACCTGAAGAAACCACTACGCCTACAGCGCCGGAGGATAGGCCTATAGCCAATATCCCCCCCGATCGGCCCAATCCTGTACTGGAAGCGCTCGTAGCCGCCTCCCCACTGAGCTCTACCTACGAACTCGCCGTTGAAGCCCGTTTCTCCAATCAAAATTTCACGCTGGAAGCCGAAATGCTGAGCGCCCAATACGAAGAGGAGCAGTCCATGACCCTTACCCTCTTCGACAATCGGCCCGATAACTACCCGGATGCCCCCCTGCACACCGGGGAAATCCAGGTAATGGAAATTGACGAGGACGCGCCCATCGCCTTCGCGGCTAAGAAAGCCTACTTCCTGGCTTACGAGGCAGCGCTGGACTTACCGGCTGGCTTGTACTACTACGTTGTCCGTGTGGACGGAGAGGCGGAAGCGCTTTGGGTCGGGAAGTTCGAGCAGTAGAACATTTACCACCACATGCCCACGGAAAACACCAACGTCCGGCTGCGCAGCTGCGCTTCCTCACCGCCATTCCCTTTCTCCGTCCGCCAGTCGGTAAAATCACGGAGGTAACGGGCATCGAAGACCCATTCGTGCTGACCGATGGATCGGGAAAGCGACAGTCCGGCCACCAGGCTCCAATCCTGCGACTCAAACTCACCCCTGAGCGGCATTGAAGCTTGGTCTTTAAAGTGTGCCCCATCTGCAGCCAATAGGAATATTTGGTCTTGATCAGGGAGGTACATTTGATCACCCTCCAGGCGATGGGAGAGGATGCGCCCGTAACTGAGCCCGGCGAAGAAGCCAGGTTTCCAAGGACCGTCGAGGAGCTCATAGTGCAGCAGGACTGGCAATTCAATGGTGGCTACCTTATAGCCTGTTTCAAAGTCCTCAAAAACGGGCTGCGTACCCGTATTCGGCAGCAGGAAGCGCTCCTGTATGCGCCCGCCCTTTTGCAGGTAATGGGCCTCTGTGAGCAGGGACAGGCGGTTGGAGATTGAGATTTTCAGCATCAAGGCGGCATTCAGGCCCGGCAAAACGGCCGTAGAAGACGCGGAAGTGCTGTGCAGCTGATGGTACAGAGTGTTGTTTTCCACCGTACTGATGGACAAACCAGCGCGAGCGCCCCACTGCAATTGCCCGATGGCAGGAGCAGTAGTAATGATCAGCGCAAAAAGAAAGGTTATTATTGGTTTCATTAGATTCAATTTTGGGGCGAGTTGCACCGATTTTAACCCGTAATCAATATGGCCAGGAGAATTTCGTCGAAAAAAATCGGCCAGTGGAAAAGCGTTTGATGATGTAGTGGGAACGATTTCCCAGCCTTTCACGGTTGAAAGCCACGAAACAAGCCAAATAAAATCATGACTACGCAAAATGGTTGCGCACTTGCTATTCGACTTTGTATCAATCAAACCTGGCAACCATGAAAATTACCGGACAAACATTAATCGACATGGGCTACAAGCCCGGCCGCTGGTTTGGCGATGCTCTGCAGCATGCCAACCGGCACCAACTGCAGGGCGATGACCTCAAAGCTTACCTCGATAGCGTAGCGCAGTGGGCGATTGATCCCCGTGAGGCACCGCTTGCCTACCATAAAAATATTGAAGCAGAAACGGAGTAGGAGATCAGTAATGTGGAAGCCGTATTCCGCAGTATGGACGAGCTGATGAAAACGCCTACGGTTGTTGCCGGAGCAGTTATGCCCGATGCCTGTCCGACCGGTGGGAAGGGGCGTATCCCCGTAGGTGGCGTAGCGGTGACCGAAAATGCCATCCACCCGGCTATGCATAGCGCGGATATTTGCTGCTCGGTCATGATGACCTCTTTTGGGCACATTGATCCTAAGAAAGTCCTGGACACGGCCCACAGCATCACCCACTTTGGGGGCGGAGGGCGTACCTCGGGCGGCTTTGAGCTTCCCCCGGAGCTTACTGATCATATGCAGGGCAACTTCTTCCTGCGGGACGATAAAAGCCAGATGTTAGCGCAATCCCATCTGGGCACACAGGGTGACGGGAACCACTTCCTCTTCGTCGGACAATCGGAGCAGACCGGAGAGACCATCATGGTGACACATCACGGGAGCCGCGGGCTTGGGGCGCATTTGTATAAAAAAGGCATGGCATTGGCGGAAAGCTATCGCCGGGAGCTGTCGCCAAAGACCCTGTCGGGCAATGCCTGGATCCCCTACGAGGAGGAGCACGGCAAGCACTACTGGGAAGCCTTGCAGCTCGTGCGGCAGTGGACGAAGCTCAACCACGAGGTGTTGCACGAGACCACCTGCCGGCGGCTGAAGGTCGACCACACCCTGCGCTTCTGGAACGAGCACAACTTTGTCTTCAAAGAAGGCAACCGCTTCTACCACGCCAAGGGCGCCACCCCACTAACCGACGCATTTGTGCCGGACTCCTACGAGGGGCTGCGGCTCATCCCGCTTAACATGAGCGAGCCGGTACTGATCGTGAAAGGGGAAGCCACCGCTGGCAACCTCGGCTTTGCCCCTCATGGTGCAGGGCGGAATGTGAGCCGTTCGCAGCACATCCGCAATCAGGGCGGGCGAAGCATGGAGGCCATCTTTGCGGAAGAAACGGCCGGACTGGATGTCCGCTTTTTCTCGGGCAACATTGATATCTCCGAGCTTCCATCGGCTTACAAAAATGCGGATGCCGTTCAGCGGCAGATGAAGCAGTTTGGGCTGGGCGAGGTAGTAGACCAGGTCATCCCTTACGGTTGCATTATGGCGGGGGACTGGCAGAAGGATGCGCCGTGGCGCAAGAAGCGCCGGAAGAAAGGATAGTGATCGATGGCTGGCATTTACTGCCGGCCATTGGTCTATACTTTTAACTCTTCAAGTGGGAGCTCGAATCCAGGCAGGAGGGATTCCCCGGTCAGGCTTCGGCCTGAAAAGCCCTGAACGTATGCTGGTTCGGCCTGGTCTTGCCAGTAAATAAAGGCTTCTTCCTGGTAAGGGTTGATGAGCCAACCCAGGCGGACACCGGCCGGCATCCAGATATCCGCCATTTTTTGCCGGAGTTTTGACATTAAATCCGTGCCGGAGCGGATTTCTATAACAAAGTCAGGAATAACAGACAGGTAGGCTTCTTCATCTGTCACTTCCTTTAGCCGCTCCTCGCTAATCCACCCGCAGTCCGGGCTTCTGAGGCTGCCATCCGGCATCTGAATACCCGTGGAGGCGCTAAAGGTTTGCCCTTTTCGGTGCTGCAACCACCATTGCCCTAAATAAATCATAGGGATGGACTCCCTTTTCCCTGAACCAAATTTTACCGGAGCCATAATCTGTATAGAGCCATCTGCCTCCTGTTCCATGCGGAGATCAGGATAACGTGCGGATAACTGCTCAAAGCCGTCGCGGGAGAAAGGGCGCTCTAAATGCAATGGCCCCAGCTCCGCCAGCTCTTGTAACACTTCGTTTGTTGTTCGCACCGCAGATGCCATGTTTTTTATTTAAAGATAAGCATTTAAGTGGAAACTTACCCTTCCAGCCAACGCCGCGGTTCTGGCGTCCTGCTGGCACTGGGGACCAGGACTTTTCCCCCACCCTTCATGTGCACCGCCAGGCGGTCTTTGCCAAAGGGTTCCAGGCGCAGCACGTGGGAAAGCTGTATGATTTGACTCCGGTTGAGCCGGGAAACTGCCGTGAATCCATAAATACGAGAGCCGCTACCCGAATATCTTCCGGTAGCGGCTCTCTTTGCGCGGACGAAATCGGAATATTACAGCTTCGCCTTCACCAGTTCCATCACATCATCTGTCTCCTCGGCAAACAGGATGGCATTGAAAACGCTGGTATCAAAAATCATAAGGTAACCGTTTTCCTTAGCCACTTCCTGAATGGCCTGCTCGGCTCTGGTGATGAGCGGCTCCAGCAGTTCCTGTCGCTTGGCTTGTACCTTTTGGGACACTTCCTGCTCGTAATCCAGGATTTCGTCGCGCTCTTTTTCAAGCTTAGCCTGGGTTTCCTGCTGTGCTTTTGGCGCCATGGTACCACTTTGCACCTTTTGAGCGAAGGCCTGTGCTTCCTGTTGCCAGGCTGCTGCCATCTCTTCGCCTTTGGTCACGAGCTGCTTTTGGTAAGCCTCCAGCTCGCTGTCGGCGGCTTTTGTTTCTTCCAGTGAGGAAATGAGGTTGCCAAAGTTGAGGTGGCCGTACTTCTGCGCTATCGAAAGGGCAGGTGTCAAAAACAAGAAGGCGGCAAAAAGGATGTATGACTTCATATTGTTTTGTTTTTCAAATTCAGGAATAGTCTTTACGGAAATTTCCGCAAAGGTAGTTGGACACCGGGACTACAACAATTAAAAAAGGGGAAAAATTGGATAGGTGTTGGTTAAGAGTCTCTTAAATCCTGTACGGGAGCATGAAAAAACAAAATATGTTTAAATTGATTTGTTTTTAAAACGGTTTATTTTAAATTTGTTGCATCATTTTGTTTTAATCGCCGGTAAGCAGGCCGCCATCCGGTACTCAATCCTGACAGATATGAACCTCATCAACGAAAAAAACATCCGGCAGCTCGCCTACAGGGCGGGACAGGAGACCAGCCTTGCCATTCAAAAACACTGGCTCAAGACGGCACTGCTTGGTGCTGCGGCTTATATGGCCCTGCAGAAAGACATGGTTATTGACCTGCAACTGAACCGGCCGGCTGCTGCTGTTGTAAAGCCTCAGCCCTCATCCCGGCCTGTGGCGCAAACGGTGGCTTTCCGGGAACCGGCCACTCAGGCTTATGCCATGAACACCTCGCTTGTGGAAGAACAGGCACCCAGAAAGGAAACCTCAGCCGCCAAACCTGCACCCAGGACCAACGTCAGCAACCTGGCCAATACCTATTCCAACCTGACCGCAGCTAATAAGGGAGAGGCCCGGAAGGAAAGTGCTGCTGACCGCAGAACGAAGCGGCAGAAACAGAAAGCCTATGTGAAACGGTTTGCCAAAGTGGCCCGCATGGAGATGGATAAGTACGGTATCCCGGCGAGCATCACGCTGGCGCAAGGCTTACTGGAGAGCAATGTAGGCGAAAGCAGGCTGGCTACCCGCAACAACAATCACTTCGGGATGAAGTGTTTCTCAAAAAGCTGTTCCAAAGGGCACTGCAGCAATTTTACCGATGACAGCCACAAAGACTTTTTCCGCATCTACAAAAGTGCATGGGAAAGTTTCCGGGCCCACAGCCTGCTCCTGAAGCGAAGCAGCCGCTATCAGCCTTTATTCCAATTCAAGTCCAATGACTACAAGGGGTGGGCACGTGGGCTTAAAAAAGCCGGTTATGCCACTGACCCCAAATACGCTGAAAAAATCATCAATCTGATCGAAGACCTTGACCTGCACCAATATGACCGGTAGGTACCTGCCTGTCTGATTACTGACAGTTTATCTACCAAGGAGGTGACAAAAATCACCGCATGGGCAGCCTAACCTGCTTATTTTCGCTGCATCACAATTTATTATTGTTTTTAGCGATTAATACACCCGTAAAGGGCGTATTGCTGCTATCCTGGTCGCAAGTTAGGAGGCAGCCCATGAACATTAGTAGTGGGGCAATCCCGATAATAATCGGGACCAATTGCTCTTGTAGCTTTTGCCTTGATAAGTCCCAAAACCCGCCCGATGGTTGGTTTTGTGCCTAATCAAAGCAAAACCCAATTGGAAAACTTATTTTTCGAAAAGCCCTGAGCATAAACTGTAAACAACAAATGAAAAATTTTACCTGCCTCGTAACCGGCGCCGAGTCCGGGCTGGGTTACGCTGCCGCCCGGGGGCTTGCCCGGGAAGGCGCAACCGTTGTAATGGTCTGTGATAACAAAAAGCGGGCCCGCAAAGCAAGAATTAAACTGATCGAAGAAAGCCAAAACCCTGATATTGACCTGATCTTGGTAAACTGGTTTTCACAAGAAGATATCAAAGCGAAAGCACAGGAAATCCTGGAAGGCTATAGATCTGTCCATTTACTCCTCAACCTGGCGGAGGCTTATTTCCCCATCCGGAAGCTCACTGCAAATGGTAAGGAACGCAACTTCGCTTATAATGTGCTTGCGCCCTACCTTTTCACCAATGAGCTGAGCTCGCTGCTTATGGCAGCAGATGGAGCACGGGTCCTCAATCTGACTTACGAATCCCACCGGCTGGGTGCCATCAACTTCAACGATCCGGGATTGAAGTACAACTTCTCCATTCGGGATGCGCAGCGGCAGGTTGCCCTGGCCCGCTTGTCCTGGACTTACGAGCTCAATCGCCGTTTGTCTGGCACAGGGGTGGATGTCCATGCCTTTTCAACCGGTGCATACCACCCGGCTGCTATTCAACAGGTGCCCCGTTTCCTGTATTGGGCCGTAAAGCTGGCTACCCGTCTTTGGGAGCGTACATCAGAAGAATCGATTAGCGCACTCTTGCGTTTGTCGCTTTCCGACGACTACGAGCGGCTTAGCGGAAAATACCTTTTCAAGGGTCAGATTGTTAAATCTTCTCCAATCACATACAACACAGCATTCAATCAACAGCTTTGGGATACCTGTGCTACAAACACAAATTCCACTATTGTTGCTTATCGGGAGATACAGGAAATGTTGCTGTCTTAAGATTTACCGCCTCCTAACCCAGAGTCCGGTCAGGATCAGCCCAAATACGCTGCCAAGAATCCAAAGAACCGGGACATCAGAAGCTGCTCCCCTTTCTCCCGATTGGCTGTAGGGTACTCCAAAAGTGCGCACTGTTTGAAGCACGTCATATTCCGGCTGTGTCTGTAGAGCAGCCAGTTGCTCCATGGGGTTTGGTGAAGATGCGGCAGCCTCCAGCCAATCCACATACACCTCTGGGTTCTGGCAGAGGCCCTGCTGCTCGATGAAGGTTCCAATAAAATGCTGCTGAGAACGCACACGGTTGATCAGGCCCATTGTACTGTTGCCCCAGTAATCGGTGTAAGCCTCATCCAGCACAAAATACCTGGTATGGGGCAATGCGGAGCTGACCAGCGCCAGTGCACTGCCTGCATCTGCCGTTAAGAGCAAACGGGCATTAACGGTCTCGTCTGGAGCCTGTAGATTGATTAACGCCCTTGAGGAGCTCAGCCAATCGCCCAGTACTGAGAAGCAGCTATGGACTGATGAATGGCTTGTAGGCATCGCGACGACAGCATCACTATTCTTTTCAGAAGGTTCTTTTTTAAAGAAATAAGCATCCGCTTCTGCACCAGGCAACTGGTCAGCGGTAGAAAGGTCCGCAAGAAAAGACGCAGCGCAAAGATGGCGGTATATGGAATAGGTATTGGAAACATTCCCTGTCTCCAGCTCTGCCTTGCTGAAGGGGTACATTGCTAACTGATGGCTTGGCAACACCAGGACGCCGGAAATTTCCCCGTCATCCAACGCTTCCAACCCTGGAAATAACGTCTGCCCGCTAAGGCTTTTTATTTGCCCATTCT
Source organism: uncultured Phaeodactylibacter sp. (assembly GCA_964572415.1). Lineage (GTDB taxonomy): Bacteria > Bacteroidota > Bacteroidia > Chitinophagales > Saprospiraceae > Phaeodactylibacter. Next base: position 4,300 of record CAZNHN010000057.1, on the reverse strand, counting down.
GATCGGCCTCTATGTGCTTCCGGTACAACCGGCCAGTCTCGGCTCCCAATTGAAAAACGTATAAATTCTGATCCGCAACCCAGTAATGGTAACTCCATAAGCTCAGTGATGCCAATACCGCCTCAAATTCCTGCAAGGGCCTGTGCTCTACTTTATACCTTACCTGCGTTGCCTGTTCCGAACGGAAACCAGCCCACACCTCGGCCACGGCGGAGGATGCTCCTGAGGGCCTGCTATCCTCATACGGATATGCATTTTCCAGCCGTTGGGAACGGTACTTCCAGAAAGCAGGTGCGGTACAGGCTTCCACATCGTGAAAATTAAAAAGGGTGACTTTGGCAAATTCAAACCAATTGTAGGCACCCTCAACTGAAAAGCCTTCTCTGACGTATTGCTGCTGCAGATAAAGGTGTTGCATCCCACTGTTGATTATGCCTTGCAAGTGGTTCTTTAGCCAGTGCGCCTCAAATGGTGTGAGTGGCTTCGATACCAGATGTTTCAAGCGTTCCTGTAGCTCAGCATAGTAATCAGTGCCAGCTTCAATATTATCTATGGTATGCCGGTCCTGACTGGCCAGTAAAGTATGCGCCTGCCCCAGGGCATAAAGCAATCGGATTTGACTAAACCCGTGGAGGTCAGCCTGGCGCAGGGCCGACTTAAAATGCACCATCGCCTGTTCGGTATTCCCGTTTTGAAGCTCCATTTCACCCAATGCTTCCTCGGCCAGTGCTTTTAGGGTTGAAGACTCCGTAGAGCGGACGATGTGATTCATAATTTGCCGGGCTCTCGTTTCGTTACCAGAATCTGCATAGGCACGAGCTACAAAGTACCGTGGAAGGAGGCTTTCGCTGCGCTCAGCAAAAAGCTTGCTCCATCGCAGCGCTTCAGCCCTGGCTCCACTTAGCAGGGCCAGTTCCGATGCGCTCGCCCAGTCGGCAGGATAGAGGGCACCCGGAGAGGTGTTAATCCATTGCCGAAAGTGCTGAAGCGCTGGCTCAAGCTGCCCCAACAAAAGATACGACTTTGCCAGTAGTGGATGGGCGGAAGACCGGACTCCCGGGTTACGCATGGCACGTTCTGCGATTTGAACAGCTAAAGCTGGTTGCCCTGCATGCAGGGCATCCTTGGCCAGTTCCAGCGCTGCCTCTCCGGCGAAACTGTTTTGCATACGCTCATTAGCTTCGAACAAATGGTAGGCGCGCTGATAGGCCTGGGCGCGCTCGCCTTCAGGCAACAACCTGGCCAGCCGGCACCAATTACGCCCCAAAGCCTCCGGATACTGATTGGGGAACACTTTTAGTATAGATATAGCCTGCTCGTAGGCCTTTCGGGCTTTAGGGAGGAGGTCTTGTTTTTCGTAGAGCATACCTCTTTCTTCCCATACCCGGCTCAATTCCGGATGACCTGCATCGTAGTATTTGGTCAGGATTTCTTCCGCCTCTTCCAGGAAGGCCACTGCACTGCCAAAAGATTCCTGACTACGCGCAGTAACAGCCATAAACAGAAGTGAAGCCGCTGTTTGAGGGTGTTCCCTTGAAAACAGATCTTCACGAATATCATAAGCCATCCGGTGGCACTCCATTGCGTCCTCAAAACGGCCAGCGGCTTCGTACACCTGCCCCAGCTTATGGGCGGCTTTAGCAGCTTCATCATTATTACGGCTGAGGGTTTCAATACTTTGCCAGAGCGCTTGTTTAGCAGTTTGCTTGGCGGCATCCAATTGTCCGAGTTCGAGCTGAGCCTGGGTGATCTGGTTGAGGCAGGAGAAGTAATAAGGCCAGGACGCTGCAGCTTTGTACTGAGCAGCCGCTTGTCTAAGCTCAGAAATTGCGCCTTCAAAATCATGACTGAGCAATAGGGAAGCTGCCCGGTTTTGATGTTGACCGGCAGCGCCCGGCGGCTGCGCATGCAGTACATTAAAGGCACAAATACCTATTAAGATCAGTACAGTTTTTCTCATAGTAAGAACATGGTCAATCGGTCAAATATAACTCCTGAAAGTGTGTTGGGTGCCGGGAAAAGAATGGCACTTTGAGTATGCTTGCTTTTTGATATGTTCAAGGGGGGCTTCTGCAGGGGGAACAAAAACAGAGCTGGCACTGAAGCCAGCCACCTCTATAAGGGCTTACCCACCCAAGATAAGGTTTTTTCCGTAGCTGAACAACCGCTAACCTCCACTTACGGGTGGTATTATGACGACTTCATCTTCCGGCTGTATGGGGTGGTCATCCTTTGCATAACTGGTGTTGACCGCAACGGAAAGAGAAGCCAGTTTTGTGAACTCAGGGAACTGTTCCGTTAATTTGGTTTTCAGGTCGCTAACCGTTGCTTCTGCCGGCAGCTCCAACGCAAACTGGCTATTGCCAAGTATATCCTTTGCGATACCGAAGGCGATAATTTTGATTTCCATGACAGACTTCCTTTTTCTTACCATTCGGGGCATTCCGGCTGTGAAAATGACATTAGAAAACTTCATTTCACTTGTCAAATCCCCATAAAACCATTTTTCTTAACAAAACATTAACACTTGTTAAAACGCCCGTAGTCTACCTCCTCTTGAGCCGGTACGAACTACTGAATGCGCCCCATACTAAGGTATAATATTCTTTTTGAGCAAAAAAACTGTGGTTACTAGCAGAATTTTAGTTCCCTGCACGAAACATATTTTTTCCCTGTATGTGGTAACACCTTACGTCCTCAGATGATAAAAAAGGGAAGGCAAAGACAAATCGTTGACTTTTAACGCTAAAGGGAATAGTTTTGCCTCATCAAATAAAGATCAGCATTTGTGTGGATCTGCATTTGATACATGTACGAAACAAGAAGAGTATAAAACTAGTTGTTGGCTCACAGCTGCTTTTCCCGGCGGCTGTGCTGAGGATCGGGGAGCTGCTTCAGGCAGTTCAGTCGATGCTCATGCTGCATAAAAGGCTAAACCCTATGCAGTAAAGCTTCATGCAAAACCCAATGGCATGAAATTCCCATGGACAATTGTAGCTGTTTTGGCAGTGAACAGCCTGACTGCTACGCCAAAATCTGACCCCTTCTCCGAGCGATCAGGCGACTTCACAGCGCGTTGGTCTTCTGAGATAGAGGACAAAGTAAAAGAGCGGATTGACCGCCTTACCATTCCTTTCGAAGCCAGGTATGAACTGGAAGTTCGCAACCGTATCAAAGATTATGTCACCAATGGATACCGCGATACGGAACGTATGCTTGGTCGTACTACGGCTTTTTTCCCCATTTTTGAGCACTACCTGAGCCTGCACGGGCTTCCCCGTGAGCTCCGCTATCTTCCTGTGGTTGAGACAGGGCTTCAGACAGCGGCTTCATCTCACGCCGGTGCTGCCGGATTGTGGCAGTTCATCCGGCCTACCGCACGCTTGTACGACCTCGAAGTTAGCCATCAGGTAGATGAGCGCTACGATGTGTACCGGTCAACGGAAGCGGCGGTCTTAATGCTATCCCGCCTGCACAGCCACTATAAAGACTGGTCGCTCGTGCTTGCTGCCTATAACTGTGGGCCAGTAAGGGTCAATGCAGCAATTAAGCAGGCCGGCAGCCGGGACTTCTATACGGTTGCCAACTTCCTTCCAGAGGAGACCCGCCACTATGTACCACGGTTTATTGCGGCAGCCTATATCACCAACTACTACAGCCATCACGGCTTGAAGCCAGATTCCCGAGGCGTTTTCAACCAGCCAATCAGTGGGATCAAACTGTACGAGCGCTTCACTTTCGGAGAGATCGCACACGCTTCAGGCGTAGCATTGAGTGATATTCGCAAGCTGAATCCGGCTTACCGGGGAAGTATTATCCCCAAGCGTGCAGATGGCCACTACCTGCTGCTGCCAGCTGCCGGGATAAAGAACCTCAAGCCGCTCATTGCAGCCCGTTCAGGCCAGTACACTACGGACTATCAGTTGCTCTACCCCAATACCTTCCACATGATTTACAAGGTACGCCCAGGAGAAAATGTAAGCGATGTAGCAAAGCGGTTCAACATCACCGAAGCTCAAATCCAGCAGTGGAACCAACTCAAAGAGGCTGAGGTATTCGTACACCAGGAATTATCGCTGTACGTGACTAACGATGGCTCCGGCTACATCAAACCCTAAGAATACATTTCGCATAAATAAGGTTTATTGATTGAAAGGCGCTCCCTTTGGGAGGGCCTTTTTTGTTGCCCCTGCGCTGTGCTGCTGCAGCCTTTGCAGGAGGTTTGAGGTTGCACCCTTGTACAAGAGGTTGTCTTTCAGGCTGTAGAGAACGTAGAAGTAGTGCATGAGAGTGCCGCTTT
>CAZNHN010000056.1:20116-25284 GCA_964572415.1 uncultured Phaeodactylibacter sp. | reverse complement strand
TTTGTGGTTTTGGGGTGTTTTGGTGGGCTGGGGAGGGGCTTGGGGATTGGTATTGTGGTGGTGTGGTGTTTTGGTGGGCTGGGGAGGGGCTTGGGGATTGGTATTGTGGTGTTTTGGTGCTATGGTTGACCTGCCACGGGCTTAGGAGCCAAGTATTGTGGGGGGCACCCGCATCATCTTTTACTAAGCTGATGCGAGTGTTTGTCCATCAAGTTGTCCCCAAACTCTTTCAGGCCCCAAAAAGAAGGCGGCGTAAACAATTAACATCATAAGCCCCCATTTTCAGCCCAAGCTCTACGGGCTTACCAGGTTGATGCTGATATTGGCATAAAAGGGATTGGTGATGGAGTTGAGCATGGCATACTCCTGATTGCCAAAGAAGCCCCGGAAAAATTCATCCCCTCCCGGTAAAGTATCTGCGTTATAGCTCCAGTTAATGCGGTACCCGGCCTGGGCTTGCAGCCATACAAAGCCAGTGAGCTGCCGTTGCCACATCGCCCGCCAGCGCATTTCGCCCCGGCGGATTTCCAGGCTTTGATTGTTCAGCGTTTCAGAAACCCCGTTGATTCGGTAGCTCTGACCTTCCAACTCAAAGCCTGCGAATAACATATTACGAGGGCTGAAGCTGTAGCGTACATGTGCCCGGGCTGGCAGCAGGCATTCTACTCCCCAGGGGCTGTCTTTTGCGGTCCAGTTGAGCAGGACAACCGGGATATAGTTCATCTCTCCCACCCGATAGGTACGGGACAAGCCTACCGCCCACTGGAAGTAGTCGCTTTTCCGCCATCCGAACAGAGCCGCGGCGGAGTAACGCAGGTAGTCCAGGGACTGCATATTATCGAGGGTATAGTCTCCGCTCAGATCAGCACTTCCCTGAAAAAGGAGGAAGCGGGTTTCATCAAGTGGCTTGAAAACGGTGGTATTCAGCCCGGCAGTGCGCAGGCCGTTCTGATTGATGGAGCGGGCCACTTCATTGCTGATTTGATCATCAGGCTCATCAAATTGATACCGCATATCCCATATATTAGCCCCGAGTTGAATCACCAGGCTGTTGCGCGAATAGACCGGGATATTAGCGACCAGCCGTACCCCCTGCGTGGAATTGATCTGATAGGTCTCCTGAGGCACATCTGCTCCATCTTCAAAGCTACCAATTGCAGAAAAACTGGCATCATAAGAACCTTGAAAGTCATAACCCAGGGAAATCAGCTGCTGAGGGCTAATCCCGATAATTTTGGAGGAGCAATAGGTTTTCACTTCTACATCTCCGAAGTCAAAATCATCAAATTCGCCGAAATCCAGGTCATTTTCCTGCGTCGTGCTGTCAGGCGCCTGAGCAAAGAGCCATCCGCATGACATACATGCGAACAGCAACAACAAGATACGATAAGACATTGCGGTAGTGCTTTTATTGTATAGTCTGACAACCTAAGATTTGTGAATCCAAAGTTGTCAGACTATAGCGTTGGAATCTCAATCAAGGGCAAAAAAATATGCAGGAAACGGAGGGCTCCCTGCACATTATGATGGGTTATTTGACCCGGGTCCATACATCTGTACGGCCCAGTGCTTTGACACCGATGTACCCCCGGATATCCAGGTTGCCATCCTTTTTCATTTTAATGGTACAGCTGTAGAGGCTACCGCTTAGCGGGTCGTAAATCGTTCCTTCGGTCCATTCATCGTCGCCAGCGTAAACGAAGTCTTTGAGCATCCGATAACCCAGGAGTGGCGTATCCCGCAAAGACTCGTCCGGGTTATTCTTATCCAGTTTGGGCTTTCCTGTTTCCGGATCATTGGGCTCTTTGAGCTTAACGATGCGGCCGTAGTATTTGCCTGCAATATTCTGAACTTTCACCAATGCACGGCCATTACTGGGCGCCCATACGCCAATGAGTCGGTCCGCTTCTTTTTGGTCTGCTTTTTTGTCTTGCCCGAAAGCAACCCCCACTGTGAGTATAGCGAGAGAGAAGGTGAGAAATATCGATTTCATCATGATTTTAATTGGTTAAAAGTGGTAATTGGGTGAAAAAATGTGTCATCATACCAACGGGAACCTCCTTTATTTGGCATGGGTTACATCAAACATAAAATCTCCTGAAAAGGTTATCGTGGTGTCCATCATGTCAACGGGAATATTGGCATCAATGACCCACACACATTCCCCGGAGGACAGCAATTCTGATAAGTCCGCTTCATTGGAGACCTGCAGGGTAAGGCTTGACTGGCCTTTGGGCACGGGGTTCAACACTCCCACCTGAATCATGTCGCTGGAACTGGTTACCAATTGCAACACGACATCCGAAAAGGCATCAAAGTTTTGCCCCTCCGGCGCTTTCAATACGGCGGAAGCAAGCGTTGCACTCGTTAGCTCCCCCTCCGCATTCATGGCAGGCGTAAAAGAGGACTGTGCGGTATTAGGCCCTTGAAAAAGCGGCCCTTCCATGACAAAGGACTGGTCATTCACCGGATACTTGGAGGCCGTTTCCTGCCCACAGGAAGAAAGGAGCACCATACCAACGACGCCTAATAAGTACGCTGTTCGAAAGAAGATAGAAAGTTTCATATTCTATTTTAGTTCACTCGTATACCCGAGTGATGTTTAGCAATAATACCACGGATAAAAGTATTACTTTTCCTAATTATTTCACAACCGGGAGGGGCTTATCCCCGGTAATTTTATTGAAAGCGCAGGTGCAGATGGGATGGGTAGCAGAGCCATCTATACCTGTACGTTGCCCTATTGCTACCTTGGGACGTGAGTCGGCCCCTTGAGGTCACAAATCAAGAAATAGATCAATTCAATAAAACCTTTTGCCAGATAAGATATTCCCATCATAAAAAGCCGGTTTTTAGAAAAAACTTAATGGGAATTAAACGAGCCCTAAGTATTTCGAACCTACATAGTATTCAGTTTAGAAAGATTTACTAATTGTTAATCAAAAAACTGAATCCTTCAATATTTGAACCCTAATCCCCACCCAACGGCATAAAGGCCCACTCCAACCGCCCTTCCTGATACCACAACTCCAAGATGTGGTCCGGCCCAAAATCCGTCACATAGTCCGGGGCATACTCCCGGGAAACGGTGTTATTGATGCCCGAGCCCAGCAGCCAGATGCCTTCCGGAGTTTGAAACTCGAATTGCTTGGCACGCATGCCAAAATCCCCGCCGATGCACACGACCTCCACCCCGCGCTGCTTCACCCGGACCAGTTCAGGGTACCAGGTGGCAGTGAGCTCAGAAAGGCTGTCGCAAGTCGTAAAAAACGGCGTAGGGTTCACATTGAAGGTCCGTAGCGTATCGCCACCCTGTGGCTCCATCATCAGATCACTGAACAGCGCGTGGTGGTGCAGAATCACCCAGTGCGTGGATTCGCTGATTGTATCCGCCACATTACGTACCATTTGCCACTGTGCCATTTTATCAGTGCAGTTTTCCTGTGGCGGCATGGAAGGGTAAGGCCAGAACAAGTTGGTGTTGAGCACCGTCAGGCAGAAGCCATCTTCCCATACCGTATAATAAGGTGGGGAAGGCAGGCGGCTTAATACGTTTTCCCGTTCGCCATAGTCCCAGTCGTGATTGCCCAGTGCCCAGTGGGTGCGCTCCAGGTTGAATACGGAGTCAAGGTAGTCCATAGTCGCGGGGTCCTTGGCCGTACGGGCGCAAACGTCACCACCCAGCCAAACAGCCTCATAAGGCTCGTAGTCGAAAGCCTCCAGACGGGGGTCCACCTGATCTTCTGTACCCCACTCATAGGGGTGCCCCAGAAACAGAAAGCGGCGGGGCTCTTTTTCTGTCTTACAACCCATGAGCAACACCCCGGCCATTAAGCTATAGAAAACAGCTATGCGAAAAAAAACCGTATCGGCCACAGTAATTTCGTTCAACCTAACAATATGTTTACTTACACAAAAAACCTTCTTTTGACACTTGCCTGACCGAGGAATGACAAAAATCACCCCAAAGCTTTGACTAAGGTCATCTTAGCCCCCTGCCGCCGCCTATATCTTGCACTCAAATTGAATTAGACACAAGATATGAAAATCATTATCCTCCTGATCATACTAAGCCTTATTGTGGCTTTAGGCTTCCTTTCGGCCTTCTTTTGGGCAGTCAGGGATGGCCAGTTTGATGACGACGTCAGCCCCGCCATGCGGATACTCTTTGACGACGACCAACCTGACAACAACAAAAATACTACAACAACAAAATCGTAACCTAAAATGGCGCAAGTAGAACAATTCCAGTACGATAATGCCATTGTGCGTAAGTTTGCTTACGCGACGATGGTGTTTGGTGCGGTAGGCATCCTGGTAGGGCTTTTGGCCGCCCTGCAGCTCGTCTTCCCGGCACTGAACTTCGCTACTGCAGAGACCACCTTTGGGCGTATCCGCCCCTTGCATACCAACGCGGCGATCTTCGCTTTCGTTGGTAATGGTATTTTCATGGGTGTGTACTATTCGTTGCAGCGACTGCTGAAAACGAACATGTACAGCAAATTCCTTAACGAGTTTCACTTCTGGGGCTGGCAGGCGATTATCCTCGCTGCGGCGATTACCCTACCTCTCGGCCTGACGAGCTCTCACGAGTATGCCGAGTTGGAGTGGCCCATCGACCTTGCTATCGCAGCAGTATGGGTAGCCTTTGGTGTAAACATGTTCGGAACCATCCTCAAACGCCGTGAAAACCACCTGTACGTAGCCATCTGGTTTTACATCGCTACCTGGGTAACCGTAACGGTACTTCACATCGGCAACAACCTGGAAATCCCGGTGAGCATGTGGAAAAGCTACCCGGTATTCGCTGGTGTACAGGATGCCCTGATTCAGTGGTGGTATGGCCACAATGCGGTGGCTTTCTTCCTGACCACGCCTTACCTGGGCCTCATGTACTACTTCCTGCCTAAGGCAGCGAACCGCCCGGTTTACTCTTATCAGCTGTCGATCATCCACTTCTGGGCACTGATCTTCATCTACATCTGGGCAGGCCCTCACCACTTGCTGTACACGTCTCTGCCTGACTGGGCACAGTCGCTGGGTACGGTATTCTCTATTATGCTTATCGCGCCATCCTGGGGTGGTATGCTCAACGGCCTGCTGACCCTGCGGGGGGCATGGGACCGCGTTCGTCAGGACCCTATCCTGAAGTTCATGGTGGTTGCTGT
>CAZNHN010000056.1:18397-20106 GCA_964572415.1 uncultured Phaeodactylibacter sp. | reverse complement strand
GACGTTGAGAGGGGCTTGGGATAAAGTCCGTGTTGACCCGGTATTGAAATTTATGGTGGTGGCTGTTACCGCTTACGGTATGGCGACTTTTGAAGGCCCGATGCTTTCCATCAAATCTGTGAATGCAATCAGCCACTTTACCGACTGGACCATAGGTCACGTGCACATTGGCACACTGGGCTGGAACGGCTTCCTGACCTTCGGTGTACTCTACTGGCTGATCCCAAGAATATTCCAAACGCAGTTGTACTCTCAGAAGCTGGCCAATGCGCACTTCTGGATCGGCACGCTGGGTATTATGTTCTACTCCATCCCGCTTTACTGGGCAGGTTGGACACAATCCCTGATGTGGAAGCAGTTTACACCTGATGGGTTCCTGCAGTACGGCAACTTCCTGGAAACCGTTACGCAGATTATCCCTATGTACGCCCTGCGCGCCGTAGGTGGTGCATTGTACGTAGGCGGTTACTTTGTGATGCTTTACAACCTGGTGAAGACGATCAAGTCGGGTACTTTCCAGGCTTACGAAGCGGCTGAAGCGCCTGCACGGGTAGCAACTGCCGGTGCCCACAAGGGCGAACACTGGCACCGCTGGATCGAGCGCCGCCCGGTACAATTGCTGATCGGCTCTACGATCGCGATTCTGATCGGCGGTATGGTGGAAATCTTCCCGATGGTCATGATTGGCGATCAGGTTCCTAAGATTGAATCCGTGAAGCCTTATACTGCGCTGGAACTGCAAGGCCGTGACCTTTACATCCGTGAAGGCTGTATCAGCTGCCACACTCAAATGGTGCGCCCATTCCGCTCAGAGACCGAACGCTACGGCGAATACTCCAAGTCTGGCGAGTTCATTTACGACCGTCCATTCCTCTGGGGCTCCAAGCGTACCGGTCCGGATTTGCACCGCCTGGGCAACAAATACCCAGACAGCTGGCACTACAACCATATGCTTGACCCAACAAGCATGTCACCAGGCTCCATCATGCCGGTTTATCCATGGCTGATTGAGGATGACCTGGACAATAGCCTGCTGCCTGCAAAAATTGCCGTGCTGCGCACACTTGGCACACCTTACGAAGAAGGGTATGAAGAAGAAGCCATTGCAGATGCAGAGAAGCAAGCTGCCGAGGTGGCTGCCCGCCTGCGTAAGGATGGCATTGAAGGCGACAATCTGGAGCAAAAAGAGATCATTGCCCTGATTGCTTACCTGCAGCGTCTCGGTACAGACATCAAGCCCGCGCCACAGGCCGGCAACTAAAACTAACGAACTGGTGGTGGGCCTCCCCAATGGCAGGCCTGCCCCCTTCAAATAAAAATCACCATGTTTAAATACATTCTCGAAGGTGCGGGCAACATCAACTGGATGGCGATCGCGTCCCTGTTGACCTTCATGGCAGTATTCTTAGTCAGTGCGGTAATGGCTTTCCGCAGCCAACCTGCATTTATTGATAAGATGGCGAATATGCCACTTGATGACTCCACCCCATCTTTTAACGCTGAAAATGATCGACATGAAAAATAAAACACTTAAGGCGCTGCCCCTGATGTTGCCGCTGCTCCTGCTTACTGTCGCAGCACAGGCACAGGAAGCCGCAGATGGAGGCGCGAACCCTTACTTCTATGACAACTTCCTGTTCTGGTCGCTGGCGGCTCTGGCCGGCACAGTGATTGTGGCAGCAATAGTTGCGCTTTTCCACCTCCTCAAT
>CAZNHN010000056.1:6061-18255 GCA_964572415.1 uncultured Phaeodactylibacter sp. | reverse complement strand
TGCAGTGCCTGTGGAGAAAGAGCAGGACGTTATGCTCGACCATAACTACGACGGCATCAAGGAGCTGGACAACAGCCTGCCACCTTGGTGGGTCGCTATGTTCTACATTACTATCGCTTTTGCGGTGGTCTACATGACTTACTACCACTTCACTGATGCCGGCCCCGGCTCAGCTGAAGAGTACGAGATGGAAATGGAGCGGGCCGAGAAGGCGGTTCAGGCTTTCCGTGCCACTCAGGCTAACCTGGTTGATGAAACCAATGTGACGATGCTGACCGATGCCGCAGGGCTTGAGACGGGCCAGAATATTTTCAATGCCAACTGTGCAGCCTGCCACGGTATGCTGGGCGAAGGTGGTGTTGGGCCGAATATGACCGACAACTACTGGATCCACGGTGGCGACATCAAGGATATCTTTAAGACCGTGAAGTATGGTGTACCCGAAAAAGGTATGATTGCCTGGAAGTCTCAGCTGAGCGCAGCTGACATGCACAAGGTATCCAGCTATATCCTGACCCTGGTTGGCACCAACCCACCCAATGCCAAGGAGCCACAGGGCGACTTGTACGAGCCTCAGGCTGATGCGGTGGAACAACCTGCTGCAGATTCCACCGGCACTGCTGCTGAACCGGAAGATGCGCTGGGCATGAACAAGTAAATCTATAAAGGGGCTCCGCTAAGGCGGGGCTCCTTTCCCAACTACAATTCCTCCAAAGCCGGAGTCACCCCACACAACCCAATAAACACCACCCAGCGCTTAACACACTTTAATCATACTACGTTATGAATGCAACCGATCCGATCATAGACACTGAAGACTATCGCGACAAAATCGCGACGGTGGATGATTCGGGCAAGCGCGTCTGGATTTATCCAAAAAAGCCTAAGGGCCGCTTTACCAATGCGCGCACTTACCTCAGCTGGGTATTGCTCGCTTTCCTGTTTGGGATGCCATTTATCAAAGTGAATGGCGACCCTTTGTTGCTTTTCAATATCCTGGAGCGGAAGTTCATCCTTTTCGGCATTCAGTTTATGCCGCAGGACTTCCACCTGTTTGTACTCGCCATGTTGACGCTTATCGTCTTCATTGTACTCTTTACTGTTGTCTGGGGAAGGCTCTTCTGCGGATGGATTTGCCCACAGACCATCTTTATGGAAATGGTTTTCCGTAAGATCGAATACGCCATAGAAGGCGACGCTAATGCTCAAAAAAGACTCAACAACGCACCCTGGACGACCCAGAAAATCATTAAAAAAGTCAGTAAGCAGGCGATATTTTTTGCCATATCCGTGCTCGTTGCCAATACGTTCCTGGCCTATATCATCGGTGTCGATGAAGTGATTCAGATTGCCGCCGAGCCGGTGTCACAGAACCTCTCGGGCTTCATCGCGATGATCCTGTTCTCCGGTGCTTTTTACTTTGTTTTCTCCTACCTGCGCGAACAGGTATGCGTGACGATTTGCCCCTACGGCCGCCTTCAGGGCGTTATGCTGGATCAGAACTCCATCGTCGTAGCCTACGACTTCGTGCGTGGTGAGCCAAGAGGGAAGATGAAAAGGGGGAAAAAGAACAAACCAGCCCCAACTAACGGGAATGGCAGTACCGCCAACCCTATTGCGCAAATGCAAACAGATATTGCCACCGCAGAAGTGGCGACAGCGCCCGCAGGGAGAGACTATTCTACGCCTCCCGGTGCTAATCCGGCAGAGACGATGAAAAAAGCCCTCGGCGACTGTATTGACTGCGGGCTTTGCGTCAAGGTATGCCCTACTGGCATTGATATCCGCGATGGAACGCAGCTCGAATGCGTGAACTGTACCGCCTGTATTGATGCCTGTGACGAAGTCATGGACAAGATCGACCGGCCCCGAGGGCTCATCCGATACGACAGCTATAACGGTATTGAATCCGGCAGGAAGAAGCTCTTCACCACACGGGTCATTGCTTATACAGCTGTACTGGCCCTGCTTGTGATCGTCAACATCGTACTGCTGATGTCCCGCACAGATGTAGAGACCTTGCTGCTGCGTACCCCGGGCACCCTTTACCAGAAAGTGGATGAGACTTACATAAGTAACCTCTACAACTATCAGGTCATCAACAAGACCGCAGAAGAAGTGCCTGTGGAGTTCAAGCTCATTGGTGACATCCCCGGCCGGATAAGGCTCGTGGGCAAGCCACCGGTAGCCGCTGCCGGCAAAGTGGCCGAAGGTGCCCTGTTCATTGATTTGGACAAAGCAGCACTGGAATCCAGAAAGACAAAGGTAATCCTCGAGGTGTACTCCAACGGAGAGCTCGTGGACAAGGTCAAGACCAACTTCCTTGGCCCGGTTAAATAAAATTTGAGTTTTGGTTAATGCAGAGGGTGGGGCTTTTGGGCTCCCCCTTTTTCCAAAACCACAAGATATTTTTTGACACAAGAACCCGGTCAGAATGCTGAACGGGCAAAACATTTGAAGATTATGAAATTCAATTGGGGAACTGGCATCGCCATCTTTTTCAGCGTGTTTGTCCTCTCCCTGGTCTACCAGGTTTACCGGTCTACACAGTACGACCACAGCCTGGTTTCAGATCAGTACTACGCTGATGACCTCCGCTATCAGGAGCACTACAACAAACTGGTCAATGCCCAGCAACTTGAAGAGGACTTGAAAATTCAGCCATTAGCCGATAAGGCAACCCTGGAGCTGCACTTTCCGCGACAGGTCTCTGCTTTGGGTGGGGAGATCTTCTTCTTCTCCCCCTCCAATCAGTCCAGTGACTTCCGCCTGCCGGTAGAGCCGATGGGTGATGGCATACAGCGCATTCCTACTGAGGAACTGCGCCGGGGCCTTTGGAAGATCAAGGTCGACTGGACCGGCGATGGAAAGGCTTATTATAAGGAACAAGATATCCGGTTGTAATATGGCGATCTGGACGGCATTTACTATAGGCCTGCTCGGCAGCCTGCACTGCGTTGGCATGTGTGGCCCGATTGCCCTGTCTCTGCCCTATCAGGGCAAACGGCGTTGGGCGGCAGCCGGTAATGTCCTGGCAGGGTGCTGACTTACACGCTCCTTGGCTCCGTAATTGGCCTTGTAGGCAAGGGTTTCTTCCTGGCGGGGGCGCAGTCTTACATTTCTATCGGGCTGGGCGTCTTCCTGCTTATTGTTGCCCTGTTTTCTGTTGATGTGGAAAGCCGGATCCTGCAAATTCCATTCATGCAGCGCCTCAACGGCTGGGTCAAAACTCAGTTGGGCAAACTTTTGCGCGGTGGTGGCAGAGAACGCTTATTCCTCATTGGTAGCCTGAACGGGCTTCTGCCCTGTGGGCTGGTGTACGTGGCCATAGTGGGCGCGGTCAGCACAGGCGCTGTATGGAACAGTGCGCTATACATGGCAGCCTTTGGGCTGGGCACCATCCCACTGATGATGGCGACGGCACTTGCCGGGCAGTTCATCAAGCTGGAATGGCGGGTGCGCTTGCGTAAGCTGCTCCCGGTCTTTCTGGTCGGCTTTGCCATCCTGTTCATCATGCGGGGGCTGAATTTTGATGTCCCGATTGAATTTCGCTTCTGGGAAGACATGCAGAATGCACCGATGTGCCATTAAATACGCACCTAAAGGATCTGCATGAAATTTCCCTGGCGCAATAAAAGAATCATCTAATCATGGTCAAGACAGATATCATCATTGTTGGAGCAGGGCCGGTAGGCCTGTTTACTGTATTTGAAGCCGGGCTGCTGAAACTGCGCTGCCATATTGTAGACGCCCTTCCACAGCCCGGTGGGCAACTGGCGGAAATCTACCCCAAAAAGCCCATCTACGATATCCCCGGCTACCCTACTGTAGGCGCTAAGGAACTGGTCGACAACCTCATGGAACAGATCGAACCGTTCAAGCCGGGTTTCACACTTGGTGAACGGGCCGAAAAACTGGACAAGCAGGAGGATGGCAGCTTCACCATCACTACAAGCGAAGGCACTCAAATTAACGCCCCTGTGGTAGCTATTGCTGCCGGCCTTGGCAGCTTTGAGCCCCGCAAGCCACCGATCGAAAATATTGAAACTTTCGAGCACAAAGGCGTGGAATACATGGTGAAAGAACCCGAGCACTTCCGCGATAAGCGGGTGGTGATTTCCGGTGGTGGAGATAGTGCGCTCGACTGGGCGATCCATCTTTCGGACATGGTTAAAGAACTGACGCTGGTGCACCGCCGAAAAGGGTTCCGGGGCGCGCCCGACAGTGTAGAGAAAGTTGAGCAATTAGCCGCCGCAGGCAAAATCAACCTGGTCACGGAAGCGCAGGTTATTGGGCTGGAAGGCAACGGAAAGCTGAAGGAAGTGGTCATTCACCACAAAACGGAAGGCGATTACACCAAAGAGACTGACTTTTTCGTACCGCTTTTTGGACTCACCCCCAAAATGGGACCGCTCCAAGACTGGGGCCTTGATATTGACCCTAAAGACGGCATCAAAGTCGACACCTTTGATTACAGCACCAACATACCCGGCGTATTTGCCATTGGCGACATCAACACCTATCCGGGAAAACTAAAGCTCATCCTGTGCGGCTTCCACGAAGCTACCCTGATGTGCCAGTCTGCCTTCAAAATTGTGCACCCGGAACAAAAAGTAAGTTTTAAATATACGACCGTCAACGGTGTTAACGGTTTTTAAGAATCTTGTGTCAATTCACTTTTGCGCCCCCATTGCCTCCGCCCGGAGGCAGGGGGCGCTACTTTTTTACGCCTGTCTGAAGTTTTGAGCACTGAGCCCAAGAACTGAAAATTAGGATATGTTGTTTCTTTTTTGTAAATTGGAAACTGAAGATTTCGAATAATGTTTTGAAATTATCTTACAATCCAAAATTTGTTCGCTATGACACCTATCAACCCAGCGGTCTTTTTTTGGTAATTAGCTTACTTTGCTTCGAGCAGAGTCCTCCGCCTAACCAGCACTAAAATAGCTGATAACCTATCAAGACACCCAACGGCAGACTTAAAGAAGCCTGCCGCATCTACTAACCAAATTATTTACAGGTATGACAAAGAGGTCGATCCAACGCCGACTACTGAAAGCACGAATTTCACTCAACCATACCATTCAAAAAATTCTTGACGTCAACCGGAACCGTAAAAAGCTGGAGTACTCCAGACAGGCGGAAGACCGGGAACGACACCTTAACGAAGAACTGCGCGTACTCAACAAGATGGCCGAATACCAAGACCGGCTCATCAAGCATTACGAACGAACACTCACCTTGAAGAAAGTACGGCACACTACTGTAGAAAGAAGAACATCGCATCACCAACAGCCCACCCTACCCTAGGCTGATTGGCATTTTCCCTTGTATCCGGTTTACAATACCGGGCACGAACGGACGTATTTGCTCCAGCAAATCGCTGAGCTGATATTGCTTGTCCTCTATCCGGTCGAGATTGTCGATAGAGGTTTGTATCAGTTCAGCGAGCTCGTCCTTCTCCATTAGCATTTCCTTATATTGCGCCACTGCATTGTACCATAGTATGGTGGGCAGATAGTTCGCATTGCGTTGGTACTGCCGTTCTTTATCGAGCAGATGGTATTTGCGCACGACCTTCAATACCTTGGGGTAGCGTTCCTGACGGAGCATAGCCTCCAGGTAAGACGAGAAGAAAATATGCCATCGGTGCTCGAATACTTCTTTTTTGTAGGCTTGTAAAAAGGACTCCGCGTAGTTCTCCGCGTTGCGATACTGTTGATTGTAGTTCAGGCACTTGAGGTAAAAAGCTACAAAACCGATCCGGTTATGGAAGCTCGGTGTGTGTTTCATCTCCGGGTAAGCAGTACGCATGAGCTGCAGCGCCTCCGGGTACTTCTTTTGCCGGAGCAGCACTGCACTCAGGTTATTGACGTAGTGGATGTAGTCACTGTTTTTATCCCGCACTGACAGATAGCCGTAGTACTCTGCCTTATCATAGTCCTGAAACTTCGTATGTAGCAGCACCCGGTTGCCATAGTAATTGAGCAGAAGGCGTCGGGAATAGTACTGCCCTTTACGGAATAAGCTGTCGATGTAGTCATACTTCTCTTTGAGCTTGTCAAACTGCCGGTAGTTGAAGTAGATGAAAGTAAGGCGCACGAGCGCCAGGTAGCGGTTTAGCCCATCGAGGTGCTCATTATAGAAGACTTTCGTAAGCCAGTCCTCCCACTGCATCGACTGCGCAGAATTTTCAGAGTACTGCCCCACGATATCCGTGGTCGCTTCATGCATCCGCTCAAAGACTTCTTTGCAGGTATCATAACGCTCCCTGTACTTTCGCAGAAAATCATCTGCCACCCTATGGTGCGCATAGCGCATCCGGATCAGGAGATACTGCCGGTACAGCTGTACCAGCTCGTAGAACTTCGTGAAGTAAAAGTCCAGCTGCTCATAGTCCCGGATCGCTTTGATAAGCTGCTTTTCCTCTCCGGGCTCAATGGCGTCAGTCATGATTTGCCGCTCCATTTGGCTCATCCAGTCAAAGCGCATGTCCACATCTATAGCCTCCAGGCGCTCATTGACCCAGTTTTTCAAATTAGAGTACTTGCGCTTGTCAATGGACTTGTCATAGGGCGTGAATTGCCGGATATTGGTGCAGTTGTAGTTCAGGCGTTCCAGTATGCCCAGCTTGATCTCGTCCTCAAACTGCTGTGTTTCGAGCAGGTAGGCCGTTTCATGTGGCAAAAGGCTGTCTGCAAACTCTGTAAACTTCTGTAGCTTCTTTCTCATGTCCAGTTGGCTTATTCCTACAACCAAGGTAAGCTTTTCCGGGAAAATACAAAAATATCTAGATATTTATATGTGAGTTGCAAAACAAAAGACGGTCACGATGCGGTACTCCGGCCCAAATTGCGCCAGGCATTCCAGCATATCTCCGTGTCTTTGCTGGTATTGTAGTCTTTGGCGTAGAAAAAATTAAGCCGCTGCCGGGTCGCCTGATCTAACTGACGGATACGCAACCCGTCAAGTGGGGAAAGTATGCCTTTCCGGATGGAGGGCAAGCTTACATCTTCTTTGTCAGTAGCCGCGTAGCCTACCCAGCTGTACCGGCCGATCAGTACCCACAGGCTGTTCCGCAATAGCCCCAGTGGCCGGCGTACGAGGAGCGCTTGCAGTGGAATCGTCAGCAGCAGGAATAATGCAAAGCTTATATCAAAAAGCCGTTTATTCCGCTGGCTCATAGACTGAACGATATTATAGCGGATATCAATGGTATAGAGCTCGCCGGCAGTGTTTTTGGAGCTGCTGCCGATGATGCTCATACTTTCCTGGGGCACAATTTTATAATTGACGGCGGGTCCAAGCCGTGACATCCACTGCATGACCGCCTGCGTGGGTACGTCCCGGGAGCAGAAAATCACTTCCCGTATATTGTAGA
This sequence comes from uncultured Phaeodactylibacter sp., assembly GCA_964572415.1. Lineage (GTDB taxonomy): Bacteria > Bacteroidota > Bacteroidia > Chitinophagales > Saprospiraceae > Phaeodactylibacter. The sequence goes on along the minus strand of CAZNHN010000056.1, from coordinate 10,874 downwards.
TGTGCACCACCTCATCCAGTTGTTCGAGACGGCTGAGATAGAGGGTTTGGTCATGCGGTTTATTGGTAGGCGCTACGGTACCCACCACCGGGCGATGGACTTCAGCCTTATGCAATAACTGCTGTACCCGCTCGCTCTCCTCAATCGTCCCTACAATCACAATGGGCATCTCGCCTTCTTCTCCGATCCGCAGGTGCCGGAAAGCGATAAAGTGCATTAACATGCGAACACCAACGGTAGCCGTAAGCGCCCAAAGTGCACCCAGCAAAATGAGCGCCCGGGAATTGCGGTACTCTTGCTCCAGTAATCCGTAAACGGCAAGCAACACCAGTGTGCCCAACAGTACGCCTCTGACCAGCCGGCGGAGGCGGTAGCGCTCATCATAACCGCCATTGAAAAAGATAGATAGCAGCCAGATGCCTACGTAAAGCGGAAAGTTGACGTACAGGATAGTAGAACTGTAGTAATCCGGATCCTTAAAATGGTAAGCCCCCCAGAAGTCTTTCAGAAAAAACAACCCGGCGTAGATCATTAAGCCATCGAGCAGTGGCAGATACGCCCGGCGCAGGAAATTTAAAACCACTGTCAGGCTGGCCCGCAGGTAGATCGCAATCTGCAGCATCAGCACAAACAATGCCGCTTTATTGCCCGTGAAGTGTTTACGGGCAAAAATAATCATGGCATTATAAAAAGCACGAACGTAGTTCAGGCTGCCCTTTTTAGTACTCTCCCCTTTGTAGTGAATGATCGATGTCTCAGGCAGGTAGTAATTCTTATATCCCCCCTGAATGATGCGGTAAGATAAGTCAATGTCCTCGCCATACATAAAAAACGCTTCGTCCAGCAGCCCCACCTCATCTAGTACGGAGCGCCTCATAAACATGAATGCACCCGCCAGGACCTCCACTTCATTTGTCTCCCTTTCATCCAGATAGCCCAGGTGGTAGCGATTGAAAAGGCGGGACTTAGGGAAAAGCCTGGACAATCCAACCGTCTTGCAAAAAGCCACCCAGGGAGACGGGAAGCCCCGCTTTGACTCAGGCAGGAATGCCCCGCTGCCATCAATCATACGGACGCCCAATCCCCCGGCATCAGGGTGGGCATCCATAAACTTGATGCACTTCTCGAAAGTGTCTTCTTCCACTACGGTGTCCGGGTTAAGCAGCAGTACATATTCCCCTTTACTTTGCCGAATGGCCTGATTGTTGGCAATGGAGAAGCCGGGATTGTCCTTATTTTGAATGAGGTGTACTTGAGGGAATTTCTCCTGCACCATGCGCACAGAGTCGTCCACGGAGTTGTTGTCGACCACCCAGGTTTCCACTTCCAGCCCGCGTGAGGCCCGGCGTACGGAGAGGAGGGCCTGCTCGAGGAAGTACTTGACGTTGTAGTTAACGATGATGACGGAGAGCTTCATTAAAGCTATGCTTTGTTGTAAGGCTGCCGCGCCACAATCGACCGCCCCAGGGTCAGTTCATCCGCATATTCCAGCTCGCCGCCGAAGGAAACACCCCGGGCAATGGTGCTCACCTGTACTTCCTTGCCTTCCAGCTTTTTGGAGATATAAAAGGTAGTCGTATCGCCTTCGATGGTGGGGCTGATGGCCATAATCAACTCCTTAACCTCATCTTTCTCAATGCGCTCCAGCAACGGGTCGATAGTTAGGTCTTCAGGACCCACCCCCTCAATTGGGGAGATGACGCCGCCCAAAACATGGTATAACCCCCGGTACTGCCCGGTATCCTCTATGGCCATCACGTCTCGTATGCTTTCCACCACACAGATAGTGCCTTCTTCCCGGCGCTTGTCGGCGCAGATGTTGCAAAGCCGTTCATCCGACAGGTTATAGCAGCGCTCGCACTGCCGGATATTCTTCCGCATGTTGACGATCGCTTCCGCGAATTGCTCCGCAACCTCCTCGGGCTGCTGTGTAAGATGGAGGACAAGGCGCAGGGCTGTCTTCTTGCCTATACCCGGCAGGGTGGCAAAGGCATTGACCGCTGATTCGATATGTTTGGACGAAAAGTTCATGGTTTCAAAATTAGCAATTACCGGGGGAAAACGCGATGCCGGGCAAACAATTCCCACCTTCATACCTTGTCTTGAGTAACAAACTTAGTAAACATGACCCGGTCATTTGGCGAATTCGGGCAGGATAAACCTGCTTTTTTTTATTTCTACGATGCCCTCTGCGGCTGGTGCTATGGCTTCAGCCCGGTCATCCATCAGTTGTACCAACAGTTTGAATCCAAAATGGATTTCGAGGTCATCTCCGGTGGTATGATTACCGGCGACCGGGTGGGGCGCATTGGAGAAGTGGCCGGTTACATTAGTGAAGCCTACCGGACAGTAGAGGAACGCACCGGCGTTACTTTTGGCCCTGACTTTTTAGAAGGCACTCTTGCAAACGGCAAAGCGGTCTTCACCTCGGTACCTGCAGCTGTAGCCATGGCGATTGCCAAGGAGCAGGCGCCTGACAAACAGGTGGAATTTGCTCACCTTTTGCAGCGAGCAGTTTACTTCGATGGGATACCGCCGGCGGAGGCAAAAGCTTATGCACCCTATGCGGAGCAAATCGGGATGGACGGTCCTTCATTCACCAAAATGATGAAAGACCTGGCTTACCGGCAAAAAGCGGAAGAGGAATTTCAGATCACCGCAAAAATTGGCGTTCGGGGTTTCCCAACCTGCTTTATGAAAACAGGCGATCAGTTTCACCTGATTGCTACCGGTTACCGCCCTTTGCCCGAAATGCTGGCCGCCGTTCAAAAAGTATTGAATCTCCCCCCTGTGAACCCTAACTAAGCGGGTGGGTTTTAATTATTGAGCAATAATCATTTTCTTTGCACTTAGTGTATCAATTACACCAGGTATTAGCAAAAGATCAACTACCAAAATACACAATCGTATGGCAGAAGTCATCAGAATGCCCCGAATGAGCGACACAATGGAAGAGGGCAATATTGTGAGCTGGCTCAAGGAAGAAGGTGAAGAAGTGGAAGCTGGCGAAACGCTGGCGGAAGTGGAGACCGACAAAGCTACCATGGAGCTGGACAGCTACTTTGATGGGGTACTCCTCCACATCGCAGTAAAAGAAGGTCCCGTACCTATTAACGATGTCATTGCCGTAATCGGAGAAGAAGGCGAAGACTGGAAAGCTGCCATCGAGCAATCTGCTTCCGAAAATGGGGGCGCCGATGAAAGCAGTGATACGGATCAGGAGGAGGAAGCTCCTGTTGAAGAAGAAAAAAATACCAGCCCCGCCACAGCTACCTCTGCAAGTGACAGCAGTGATTCCGATAAGCGAATCAAGGCTTCTCCCCTCGCCCGCAGCATGGCCAAAGAGGCGAACATCGACCTCGCTCAGGTGAATGGCTCCGGAGATGGCGGTCGTATCGTCAAAAAAGATATTGAGGAGGCGATCGAGCAACAACAGGCTGCTCCGGCTCCGCAACCTGCCCCGGCTGCAGCGCCTGAGGCACTTGCAGCACCGCCTGCACCACAACAGGAAGCTCCGGCAGCTAAAGTTCCTGAGTTTTCTATTTCTGCCAGCGGTGACAACTACGAGGATCAGCCCATCAGCCAAATGCGTAAGACCATTGCGCGCCGCCTTGGTGAAAGCAAATTCTCTGCTCCGCATTTCTACCTGACCGTGGAAATCAATATGGATAATGCCATCAAGGTGCGCAAACGCCTCAATGAAGTGGCACCGACTAAGATTTCCTTCAACGACCTTGTGCTGAAGGCCTGCGCCGTAGCGCTGCGTCAGCACCCTGCGATCAACTCTTCCTGGTTGGGCGATAAAATCCGCAAGAACAAAGACGTAAATGTCGGAGTAGCTGTTGCTGTAGACGAAGGGCTGCTTGTACCGGTTATCCGCTTTGCAGACATGAAATCACTGTCGCAAATCAATACCGAAGTCAAGACCCTTGCCGGCAAAGCTAAAAACCGTAAACTGTCTACCGAAGAGATGCAGGGTAACACCTTTACCATCTCTAACCTTGGCATGTTCGGCATTGAAGAATTCACGGCCATCATCAACCCACCAGACAGCTGTATCCTTGCAGTTGGCGGCATCATTCAGAAGCCAATTGTGAAGGACGGAGAACTGGCTGTCGGCAACATGATGAAAGTAACCCTGTCCTGCGACCACCGCGTAGTGGACGGAGCGACTGGCGCCGCTTTCCTCAACACCGTCAAGGATATTCTGGAAGATCCTATCCGGATTTTGGTGTAAAAACCAACCAGCTATAAATGAATACATAAGGGTTCTGGCGAAAGCCGGGCCCTTTTTTATTTTGGAACCCAACCTCCCTTTTTTTTGTATTTTTGAGTATGAGGTATCTGGACCCAAAGAATGACCTGACCTTTAAAAAGGTCTTTGGAGAGCACCCGCACCTGTTGCGCAGCTTTCTTAATGCATTGCTGCCATTGGCGGAGGGGCAACAGATTGAGCATATCGAATACATCCCGGCTGAGCTCGTGCCTAATATCCCTCTGCTCAAAAACTCTATTGTGGATGTCCGCTGCACCGACAACCGGGGGCGGCAGTTCATTGTGGAAATGCAGATGCTTTGGACAGACAGCTTCAAAAACAGAGTCCTCTTCAATGCCTCTAAAGCTTACGTGAAACAGTTAGACCGGGGGCACGAGTACAAAGGGCTGAAGCCAGTCTACGCACTCAGCCTGGTCAATGAAGACTTTGAGCCCAATACCGGCCAGTATTACCATCACTACGCTATTGTCCATACCGAATATCCGGAAAAAGCCAGTATTCATCGAGATGGCTGTCGCAAGGGTCTGGTGCCTGGTC
>CAZNHN010000056.1:628-6051 GCA_964572415.1 uncultured Phaeodactylibacter sp. | reverse complement strand
ACTCCCCGCTGACCTCCTGGAAATCCCTGAAGTACGGGAGGCTATGGAGTACTTGCAGGAAAGTGCATTCACCAGGGAAGAACTAGCAACTTATGACCAGTACTGGGACAGCATCAGCAGCGAGCGCACCTTGATTGAAGACGCCTATTCGGAGGGAGAAGAAAAAGGAGAAGAAAAGAAAGCCCTTTCCATTGCCCGCAGCATGAAAGCTAAAGGCTTTGATACGCCCACAATCGCTGAGCTGACAGGGCTAAGCCAGGAGCTTATCGAAAGGTTGTAACAGCGGTTGGGCCTTCACACCTCGCTCTGTTTAACGCGACAGCCAGAATTTTCTGAAAATTTCGAGCTCCTCCAATTCCCGGTTTACAAATCGCTGAAAAAGCCGATCTCCTACTTTGCTACGCAAGGCAGATATTCCCACATCAATAAGCCGAATGCCTGACTCGGTCAGAAAAATATTATCGAATCGCATGCCAGGCATATCAGAAGGGCGCTGAATGTCCCGATGTACAAAGCCAGCCCGGTGTAAAGCGGTAAGTTCGTCTTCAAACAGATCAAGCCACAACTCCCGGCGTTCAAATTCATACGCCCGGAAATCCAGGGGGTAAAGGCGCTCCATCACCAGCATATCAGCGTCCAAGCCCTCATCAATATCCAAACGGATAAATTTGACAACGAGATCATTTACAGCATTGGCATATTGCATTTTTTCAGCTTCCGAACCAATATCTGAGCGGGTATCTTCCACAAACAGCTTTGCCACCTCTGTCGAGGATAACGCAATAACCGTATTGTTGGCTCCCCGGGATAAAGTTTTCGGATATCGCTTAGTCATGCTGATCTGTTTGTACGTAAGATATTCAAAGATGATGGAATACTGTAAAAAACTCTATCTTACTCCAGGTGTTTTATGCAAAAGAATCTTATAAGTGATGAAAAAAACTGTGGTCCTTGGCGCTTCTCCCAAACCAATACGTTATTCCTATGCAGCCGTTCAGCAGCTGGCTTCCAAAGGACACGAGGCAGTGCCTATTGGTGTAAAAGATGGTGAGATTGATGGCATCGAAATCATCAAAGGCACCCCTGAGGTGGAGGATGTCCATACCATCACACTTTACCTGAGCCCGGCGCGGCAGCCGCAGTACTACGATTACATCTTCAGCCTCAACCCCAAGCGGTTGATTTTCAATCCTGGCACGGAGAACCTGGATCTCATCCAATTGGCGAAAGACAAAGGGGTGGATGTGGAAGTTGGCTGTACGCTCGTGATGCTCTCCGTAGGAAATTATTAACTGTATTTTGCTGAACACCTCTCCCCTCTCAACAGTTAGGCAAATAAAAGATTTTGCCAACAGATACCCAATTTGCAACGGACTGGCTTGAAGAGCGTTACCGGTTTGATGTCGCCGCCCGCAATCCTAAAGTGGAAGCTGCCTGCCTGCAGTACTTCGCTCAACACCCCATGGTTTCCATCATTGACATCGGTGCCGGTACAGGCGCTAACTTTATTTACCTTTCGGAAAAGTTCCCGCAGTCGCAGCAGTGGGCCCTTGTTGAACTCAACCTGAACCTGCTGAAACGAGCGCGCGAACGCCTCAAAATATGGGCTGCCGCCAAAGGCTATACAGTCCGGGAAGATGGGCAAAGCCTGGACTTTCGGCGTAATGATCAGCACATTCAAGTGCAGCTCCTACAGGGCTCTTTCCTCGAATTACCTCAACTATTGCAACCGGACCGGTATCACCTGATTACGGCCTCAGCGGTATTTGACTTGCTTAGTGAACAAATGCTGAGTGATTTGATACAGACCTTCCATCAAAACCGGCTGGCTTTACTGACTACCCTGAATTACGAAAGCATGGCATACCTCCCCGGTGATGCAGAAGATGACCGCTGGATCGAGCTTTACGAGGCACATATGCAACGGGAACAGGACTTCGGCAGAGCGCTTGGTCCCAGGTGCAGTGACTTTTTAGAAAATGGGTACACCCAGCTTCCGACCGGTCAGACACTACGCGCACCGAGCCGATGGCAAATCGAACCGACAGATACCTTTATGCACGACCACATGCTACAGTTTTTAGAAAAAAGCCTTCTGGAAATGACCAGAATGGGGCATTCCGGCAAAGGGCTGAATGAATGGCTGCAACGCAAAAAAGTACAGCTTCAGGCGCAACAGCTTCGGTTGTCGGTAACGCATTCCGACTTTTTCACTGCTCCTGTTTATGAGGGATAATACCTGGATGCGGCTACACGCCGCCCTCATGATAGCCGCTTTAATCCTATTGGGCTGGACCGGGCTTTGGTGGCCTGTGCTGGGGGTTTCTCTGGTCACTTTTAGCTGGCTAATAGCTACTCACGCCCCTGCACTGCACCGGTTGCGCCCCTTTGGAGGGTATGCCAATTGGGTTACCCTTGCGCGGTGGGCGCTCCTTTTATACGCCGCCTATAGCTACCCGAAATGGTCGGACTATATCGTTTTTCTACTCTTTCTGACCGTAATTATATCAGATGGCATTGACGGATACCTGGCGCGCCGTTATCAGCAATCTACGGCTGTTGGTGGTTTGCTGGATGTAGAAACGGATGCCCTGATGAGCGCTCTACTCGCAGGGATTCATTATCAGGAAGGTCTTGTTGGCGGGTGGATGCTTCTGGCGGGTGGAATGCGTTATGGCTATGTGTGGTTGCTCTACCTGCTGGGGTGGGAAAACCATAAAGGAACGGATAACCCAAATGCCCGATGGATTGGCGCGACCTTTATCAGTGTGCTGATGGGACCGTTTGTAGCACCGGAATGGCTATCGGTTCCAGCACTAATGGTTGGCAGCCTGCTGGTCACTTACTCATTTGGATACTCCCTGTGGGGAAAGCGCAAAGCCTGACCCCGGGAAATGCCAATACTAAGCGGCGTTCAGCCCACCCTTGCCAGGTTCCGGCATCTTACATTCTTCGTCAGGTTTTTTGCCACAAACAGTACATTCTCCCACTTCACTTTTCAGCATAGGGTTATTGGTCGCGCAGGTTCCCCGAAACTCATTGCCGGTTACAATCTGCCGAATATTGATCAGGGCAAAGCTAATGCCAAAAACGACGAAAATGATTCCGAGAACATATAAATATTCCATAGTTATCTTTCTTCTTTTGGGTGCTAAACAAGTAGTAGCCCGGCACAGTTCATAACTCCGCAGGAAGCCCTACCTTTGCGGGTGCAAAATTACAAAAAAACCACACCATGCAACATAAACTCGATGCTTTTGCCCGATTGCTGAATATAATGGACGAGCTGCGTGAACAGTGCCCCTGGGACCGCAAGCAGACCTTTCAGAGCCTGCGCAATTTAACAATTGAGGAAACCTACGAGCTGGCGGACGCCATTCTGGATGAAGACCTGCCGGAAATCAAGGAAGAAATTGGCGATTTGCTCCTGCACATGGTGTTTTATGCTAAAATTGCTGATGAGAAGGGGGCTTTCGACATCGCTGATGCCCTAAATGCTGTTTGTGAAAAGCTCATCAAGCGCCACCCCCACATTTACGGAGACGTAAAGGCCGATGACGAAGAGACCGTCAAGAAAAACTGGGAGCAACTTAAGCTACAGGAAGGCAAAAAATCTGTCCTCGCTGGCGTCCCCCGTTCCCTGCCTGCTATGGTCAAAGCCTACCGCATGCAGGAAAAGACCAAGCAAGTGGGCTTTGAGTGGGAAAACAAGGCGCAGGTATGGGACAAGGTGGTAGAGGAAATGGAAGAATTCAGAGAAGCAAGCGAGCAGGGTATGTCACAGGAAAAGAAAGAAGAAGAGTTTGGCGATGTGTTGTTTTCTCTGATCAACTACGCCCGGTTTGAGGGTATAGACCCCGAGACCGCCCTGGAGCGCGTCAACCAGAAATTCAAGCAGCGCTTCGAATACATAGAGGCACATGCCGACCGGGCACTGACAGAAATGAGCCTCGAAGAGATGGATGCGCTTTGGAACGAGGCCAAGTCCCAATAGAATTCCGTATTTTTCACGGAAAGCCTGCCATTTTTATTACCTTTGCGCCTCGCAAAATGTATCTTAGAGTGCCTAAACTACCTTTTGCCGAAATTGTTCTGAAGGTATTAGGTCCTTAAACGTCATGACGCAATCCAGATGAGAAAGATAGAACTCGATATCGTTGCTTTATCTCACAGCGTAACCCAATCCCATAATTATGCGGTGGTCCTTGGTGAACAGGGTGGCTCACGCCGCCTGCCCATTGTCATCGGAAGCTTTGAGGCTCAGGCTATTGCCGTTGCGATGGAGCGTATGACTCCAAACCGCCCGCTTACCCACGACCTTTTCAAGAATACGCTGGAGACTTTCAATATCGAGCTCAAAGAGGTGGTCATCAACAACCTTCTGGACGGAATTTTCTACGCCCGCCTAATTTGCATCAAAGACGGAGAAATCATCGAAGTCGACTCCCGCACTTCCGATGCCCTCGCTATGGCCGTGCGGTTTGATTGCCCGATTTATACCTACGAGTTTATTCTTGATGCTGCCGGCGTGGTCCTGGAAGATGAAGGTGACGAAGAAATGGGCGAGCCTGCAGAAGCAGATGTGCCCGAGAAAAAAGCCAGCCTTTCCTCCTATTCTGTCGATGACCTCCGAAAAATGCTGGATGAAGTCCTCAGCGAAGAAAACTACGAGCGGGCGGCTGAGATACGGGATGAGATCGACCGGCGTCAGCAGGAGTCATAGTAACCTCATACCCATTTTACCTCCCTCAAACGCCACCTGCCTACCCATGCGCGTTATTTTGATTCTATCTGCTCCAGAATAGTCAGTACCCGATCCATCATTTGCTCTGTAAAGTCCAAATGCGTCACAAACCGTACGGTCTGTGGCCCGAATGCTGAGGCATTGATCCCCCTGGCCTTCAACTCCTCCAAAAACTTGTCCGCAGTCAAGCCTTCCACCAAGTCAAAAATCAGAATATTGGACTGTACAGGCCGAACGCTCTCCACGTAATTCAGCCCCTGCAGCACCTCCCCTATCCGACGGGCCCTTTCATTGTCATCCCGCAGCCGTTCCACCTGATGGTCCAGCGCATAAATACAAGCTGCCGCTAAATAGCCGGCCTGCCGCATGCCGCCGCCCATTACCTTGCGCAAACGCCGGGCCTGTTGTATGAAATCTCTTGTTCCCGTCAAGACAGACCCTACAGGGGCGCCAAGCCCTTTAGACAAGCACAGGGAAACACTGTCGAAATGCGCGCCCACTTCCTGAGTACTTTCCCCGGTTTCCACCAGGGCATTGAACAGGGCCGACTGGAAGGCAACCTGCCCCTGCCTGTACTGGAGACCTGGCTGGAAGGCCTCCGCGGAAACACTTCCACTTCCGCTTCGCCATGATCGCCTTCGTGATCCCGCTGACCGTCATCGCCGGCACGATCGCCTGG
>CAZNHN010000056.1:0-618 GCA_964572415.1 uncultured Phaeodactylibacter sp. | reverse complement strand
ATTTCGGCCAGGGTGTAGTAACTGCCCCCTCCTTTATTACAGGTATTCTCCAGGACGACTAAGCGGCTGATGGGCAGCCAGTCATACCGGGGCTTAATGGCAGCAGCTACCTGTCCGGCAGTAATTTTCCCATTCGTCCCTTTGATCAGGTTGATGCCTACGCCGGAATTATAGGCGTAACCCGCAGTCTCGTATTGATAGATGTGGGAATACTCATCACAGATCACCTCATCCAGTGGTTGAGTATGTACCTTGATGGCAATCTGATTGGTCATCGTCCCGGAAGGGCAGTACAAGGCAGCTTCCTTGCCAAACATCTTCGCCACCTTCGCTTCCAACGCATTCACGGTAGGGTCCTCCCCGAACACATCATCGCCTACTTCCGCCTGCATCATGGCTTTCAGCATACCGGGTGTGGGTTTAGTGACCGTATCACTGATTAGGTTGATCATCTTTTTTGCGGGGAATTTAGGGATTTTTTGAGGGAGTTCACTCGCCAAAAACACAACAAATCTGCAAAACACTTCAGCACCGAATTATACCGACGACGAAGTAGTTTGGGACCAACCATGACTTCGTGTCGGCATACCTGTGCGTACCGGCATACTCGTGCGTCGG
>CAZNHN010000055.1:18366-25645 GCA_964572415.1 uncultured Phaeodactylibacter sp. | reverse complement strand
TAAATCTTTTTTGGCGCGTTTGGCGGGTGTTTACATCCAGACATTTATCGTCAGGGCCAAATAAGTATTTTTCCATGACGTCCCGGTTTGACCGGGATTCATAAGTCCTTGGTTTGCAATAGGATCAAGCTCCAAACATAGTCTTAGCCTCAATATACAAAAACGGGGCGGCTCTCCCCATTGGAAAACCGCCCCCCTTAAGCTTACAGTAGATGCAAGATTACTTGCTCCATTCTTCGATAGACGCTTTGTTCATGCGCACGTAGTCGTCGTTGCCTGCCTGTTCAGCCAGCTTCATCGACATTTTAGCAGCCTCAATCGCCTCTGCTTTTTTGCCCATGTCACCAAGGATGAGTGCCTTGCGGCGTACCTGCCAGAAACGCGGGCTGTCTACATCGGTAGCGATGGTAATCCACTCCAGCGCTTTGTCCAGATCTTTGCCCATATCGTGGTAGTAAGAAGCCGCAGCGTAGTAATCGTTAGGCGTAGGGCCAGCCATTACGCCGTCAATTGAAGCCTGCACCTGCTTTTCGGTGTGTACTTCCACAGGAATTTTCACCATGGTCTTGTCCCATGCGAAAACGATATCTGCACCGGTCATCGTGATGTTATCAACCGTAAAACGCATTTGCTCGACCATTACCGGGCTTTTTTCCGGCTTCACAGAGACCTTTGCAGCAGGGTCTTTGTCTACATAGCTGCCCCAGCTTCCAGACTCGTATGGATAAAACATCAGCATCCACTCCTTAGCCATTGGCTTGCAGAGTACTGCGTATTCGCCCGCTTCCATTTCCTGGCCGCCGACGACCACGTCCTTATCAAAAGCAAATTTAGTCGCTGCATTTGCACCGAAGCGCCAGACTTTGCCGTAAGGTACCAGGCCGTCTTCCCCGAAAACAGTACGCCCCTTCACACCCGGACGGGAATAGTTAATCTGAATATCCGTCAATCCAACCATTTGCTCGATTTCTGCCGAAGGGCTGGGAGCAGGGGTTTGGATTTGTGCATTTGCCTGCGGCACCATCAGGGCAACGAGTGCCAAAGCGAAAAGTGAGCTTAACAGTTTCTTCATTTTACTTGGTTTTATGTTTAGAATTGTCAAAATTCGTGCACGAAAGTACGACTTTCACAACAACCAGAGAACAACGCGGATACAACTTAGTTGTTCTCCCGGAGACACATTCACTTTAAACGATTCAGAACGGCTTACTACCTGCCCGCTGAATTTCAATGTACACTTTTCGCACATGAGTATGACGATAGCCATTATAGCCCATGACGGCAAAAAAGCTGAAATGGTCGCCTTTATCAAAGACCACGCCCCGCTGTTCAAACAAAAGAGCATCGACCTCATCGCTACCGGCACCACCGGCTCTCACCTCGAACGCGCCGGGCTGGAAGTGATGCGTATGGAAAGTGGCCCCATGGGGGGTGATGCACAAATTGCCAGCCGCCTGGTGGAAGGCAACGTGGACATGGTCATCTTTTTCCGGGACCCCCTTGGCAAGCACCCACATGAGGTGGATGTCAGCATGCTGATGCGCCTTTGTGATGTCCACAATATTCCGCTGGCGACCAATCATGCAGCCGCGATGCGCTTTGTGCAGACCTTGTAATTCAAACCTTTGCAGCGCCCAGCCCGTTTAAACACAAAACCCTGGCATGCAAAGGTTTATCTTTATCGTATTATTTCTATCTTTTTTAATGGTTTCTTGTACCCCGTCCAGTAGGGAGCAAAAAGTAGACCCGAATGTCGCCTTTCCGCTGGTAGACCGGGACCTGGAAAACATACAGGAGTCCGGCGTACTTAGGGCCATTACGGTCTACAGCGAGACCAGCTATTTCCTCTACCGGGGGCAGCCGATGGGTTTTGAATACGAGCTGCTGACCAGACTGGCTGACCATTTGGGCGTACGCCTGGAAATCGTACCCGCCCACGACCTGGACGAGCTCATTAATATGCTCAACCGGGGGGAAGGAGATATCATTGCACACGGGCTAACTATCACCAAACCCCGAAAGCAATATATTGACTTCACCAACTACCTCTACCTCACCAAACAGGTGCTGGTACAGCGCAAGCCCGAGAACTGGCGGCAATGGAAACTCCACGAGATAGAGCGGACTTTGGTTTCTGACCCTATCGAACTGATTGAAGATACGGTTTCAGTCCGGCTAACCTCTGCCTACTACGACCGGCTAAAAAACCTGGAGCAGGAGATTGGCGGCGATATTTATATTGATACAATATCCGGGAATTTATCCACCGGGCGTATCATTAAAAAAGTGGTGGAGGGCGAGTTGGACTATACCGTTGCGGATGACAATATTGCCGAGATCAATAGTGCCTACTACCCCATCCTTGACGTTTCCACGCCAATCAGCTTTTCGCAACGTGCAGCCTGGGCGGTGCGCAAAAATGCTCCCAACTTGCTGCAAGCCCTTAATTCCTGGATTGAAGAGATGCGGCAGATGACCAACTACTACGTCATTTACAACAAATACTTTAAGGACAAGCGGGCCTTCCGAGCCCGTATCGAAAGTGAGTTTTTTAGTGAAGCAGGCGGGAAAATCAGCCGGTACGACAGTATCGTCAAACAATTTGCAGACTCCATCAACTGGGACTGGCGCTTCCTGAGCGCTTTGGTTTATCAGGAATCCCAGTTTAATCCATCGGCTACCTCCTGGGCCAAAGCTAAAGGATTGATGCAACTGATGCCTGCCACTGCGCGGGAGCTGGGCGTCTCAGACAGAACAGACCCTGAAGATAACCTTGAGGCAGGTACGGCCTACCTTCAGGAACTCTATAACCGCTGGGAAAGCATACCTGACAGCATACAGCGGGTGAAGTTTACGCTAGCCTCCTACAATTGTGGCTATCAGCATGTCGTGGACGCTCAGGATTTGGCGGAGAAGTACGGCAAAGACCCAGGCGTCTGGGATGAACAGGTCGAGGTGTTTGTCAAGCGCCTGTCCTATCCCAGGTACTATAATGACCCGGTAGTAGACTACGGCTATGTTCGTGGTATTGAGCCGGTCACTTACGTCGATCAGATCTTCGAGCGGTTTGAGCACTATCAGCAGCTGATCCCGGAAGAATCCTAGTGCTCTGTCAATGATTAAATGACGGATAAGGTGTCTGCGAATTTTTGTTCAGACCAAGAAGCCCCCGGAGCCTGATAGCCAAAGCTATCAAGGCGAGGAGGCGACGCAGAGCTGGACAAAAAGGCGCCACAGATTACCCGTTAATTTGATATTGACAGAGCACTAACGCAACAAAGTCACATCACCGTTGAGCTCTACCACTTCACCATTGAGCGTTTCCACGAAACACTGGTAGAAGTAGACTTCAATCGGTGCATCCTGCCCGTTGAAGCGGCCATCCCAGCCTGTTTCCGGGTCGTCCGTTTCGAAAACGATACCGCCCCAGCGATTGAATACCCGGAGTTCAAAGCTGGCAACCGGGCAATTGCGGAGCAGCTCAAAGGTATCATTAGTGCCGTCTCCGTTTGGAGAAAAGGCATTAGGCAAGGCGTAGGCACAACCGCCATCCGGCTCACAGAAGCGTACTTCAAAGCTAAAATTATCGCTGTAGGTACAACCTGCCTCATCCACAGCCAGCAGCACCACGCTGTAAATACCATTCTCCTCGAAAGTAGCCGAGGGCATGGGCTCATCAGTGCTTCCAGCTACATCCAGATTCCAGTCGTAAATGACGATACTGTCCGGCCCGGAAGCGGAGAAGATTGCACCATCTCCGAGGCAGACCACGCTGTCTCCTTCAATGACGAGTTCCGGATTATCCAGACAGGGGTCAACCTCTTCGCATATTTCGATTTCAAAAGAGAGGCTCCCGGTCCGGGTACAGCCATTGGCATCCACGGCAGTTAGTGCAGCCGTGAACAGTCCGGTTTCCTGAAAGACGTTTTCCGGACTAGCTGCTGTGCTGGAGGTCAGATTGGAAAAAGCCCAGTCGTAGGTGACCAAATTGGCGCCACTGGCACTAAACATCAGGGTGGAATCCAGGCATAGCGGGGCGGTTACATTCAATTGCAACTCCGGGAGCCCCTCGCAGGGGTCGTCCCCACAATCCACCAGATCATCCTCAATGGCGGCGGAGTAGATGCAGCCATTCACATCTGTTGCTTCCAGGAAAACTGTGCCTACGCCCGCTTCATCAAAAGTCACGGTGAAGGCGGGCTGCTCACCTGTTGCACCATTGTTCGCACTCCAGGAGTAAATGACCAAATCAGCAGAAGTCTGAGCCGTAAAGGTCAGTGGCTGCTGCAAACAGTACTGGTCCGGCGCAATAATGGCAATGGGAGGCTGCCCAATGCAGGGGTTATCACTGCAATCTTGAATCTGCACCTCATTTTGCCCGATGTAAGAGCAGCCCTGCAGGCTAATGGCCTGGAAGGTTACGGTGTAGTTGCCGGGAGCCGGAAAGGCGTACTCCAATGCACTTAGGTTTTCAAAGGTCTGCCCGTCTACCGTCCAGGTGATCTCCAGGGGTGGGTCATTGATTAAGAATTCTGTGAGTGGAAAGACCAGGACGGAATCCACACAGGCAAAGCCCTCAAATTCCAAATCCACCAGCTCGGGCCCGCATCCACCGCAATCGAGCACCTCGAGTGTAGCGGTAGCCGTATATTCGCAATTAAGCTCGTCCCGCACGGTGACTGTGATGGTGTAAATTCCGGATTCATTGAAGTTCACTTGCGGATTCAGTCCGCTGGTCTGCCCAATCCCCCCTAATTCCCAGGTGGCGCTTACCGCCTGCCCTTCAAAATCGATACCCAACTGCGTCGGGCTGTTGGCACAAATCTCAACAGGAGCCTGTATGCTTAGGCTTAGATCATCCGGACAGGGGTCCTCTTCACAAAGCTGAATGGCCACCTCCAGCGTATCCGTGAAAGTGCCGGTGCTGGTTGTCAGTGTGAGCACAACCGTAGAATTGCCAATATCTCCGTAACTCATAGCAGGGTTATTCTCAGCTGAGATTTGCCCGTCTCCAAAATCCCAGTTGACCTCAGTGACATTCAGGCTGGTTTGATAACTCCACTGCAAGGTAGAGTCTACACAGAATACCCCTTCCACCTGAATGTCAAGGCAAGCATATTCCTCTTCTTCCACCTCGGTGTACCCGGCAAAGTAGGTATAGGCATCAGCAAAACCTCTGCCATACACATAGGCCTGAAAAAGCTCAGGACTACTAAGTGTATGTTCCCCGGGGCCTAAACTAATTTTGCGGTATACCTTGTTGGGGTCGCCAAGATAGCCCATCCACACCCCAGCAGGCAGTGGAGCGCCATCCAGCAAAATATTATCCACCTCGTCCGCATTGGCCACAATATTCACGCTATGCTGAGTGAAGGGCACATCACCGATTAAGTCATTAAACCGGTCCAGGCTCTTAAAGCGGACTTCACGGGTTTTGTAATCAGCGGGCCAAAGCCAGAGCATATTAGGGTCGCCCAGCCCCGACCCCGGTGATGAACAGCCTCCATTCGTATTAAATTGGGCTACAGCTATCGGGCGGCTGGCAGAAATCACCCGCCCGCTCAGATAGGATTCATCATAAACTGTGTAGTACTCGCCCTGATTGAGCATAGCTACCTGATTGCAGTCCACAAACACCTCTGTATTATCTTCGGAAGCAAGCACCCGGATGACTTGTACGCCCTGATTTTGGAAGGGCGTATGGTAGTACAGCGTCCCCCATTTGTCTACCGGTACAGCCTGATCATACACATGGCTGTCAGCCGGTTGCCCGCAGTCGATGATATCTGCCTGTTTGGCACCGGAAAAGACCGCTATTGGCTGACCAGAGACACTTTGCACTCTGCTACCAGTCAGGTCTCCCACCGCCTGCACCTGATAGATCTGCCCGGCATTGAGTGTAATCGTAAAGGGCACACCGGGTGGGCGGAGCCCCAGGGTTAGGACAGCGGGCGTAATCTCGATTTCCGTTCCATCTTCAGTGCTAAGCACCACAAATGAGGAGGGATCATTACCTACATCATCGGCATAACAGATGGGAAAGTACTCAGTGCCCAGCTCCGGTTCCGGCAGCAGGTGCGTGGCTTCTGAAAAGTAGGCCCGGTAGTGGACGCCCGTAGCCCATACCGGTACATCTGAGACAATTCGAATACCGGTATTGCCCGTGATATCCGAGCCCTGAATATAGTAGAGGGCAGGCGGCAGCTCTACTTCTTCGGTTCCTCCGGCAACCACGGTAAAAGGGATGGAAAAGCCCGTTGCCGGAATTTGTATTTCGCCGGTAGCGTCCTGATCTGCATGCAAAACGACGGCGAAGACAGGGTCATCGTTGAAGATCAGGTCAAGGTTCTCCATGTAAGCCAGCCAGAACGTGGTACCGGTACTGGTTTGGGCTGCGAGAGAATAAATAGTCAGTGCAAGAACTGAGTATAGTACGAGCAGTCGTTTCATAAGTCGGGTCAATCTTGGTGGCAATAATCCAACGGTAAATAGCTGGTTTAGGTGCAAAAAACCTAACATGGCGCTTAAAAATAGCAGGATATGGCAAGATTACGGCAATTCGGGCAAAAGCCTTATTTTGATTCCAAAATTGCCCCTATGCCTCAGCCCACACCGGAACGGATCACCATCCGCCACCTGATCAACGACTTGCTCCTTATTGCCAACCTGGAGAAAGGCTTTGGCTACACCGTTAAGCAATTGTTCCGGTGACCAACTTTTTAATACTCATCGCGTTTTTTGGGTATTGGGTTTACCAATCTATTTTCTTATAAAAATCCAGGTATGAAATCAGCACTCGTTTTTTGCGGTGCAAACACAGGCAACCACCCGCTTTACGCAGAGACCGCCCGGGAGGTGGGGCAACAGCTGGCGCAGCGTGATATCCGCCTGATTTATGGTGCGGGCAAAGTTGGCCTTATGGGCGAAGTTGCAGAAGGTGCTTTGCAGGCCGGCGGTGAAGTCATCGGCGTTATCCCTTTCTTTTTGCGCAAAGCGGAAGTCTGCCATGAGGGGCTCAGCCATTTGTACGTTGTTGACAGCATGCACGAGCGTAAGATCAAAATGGCACAATTGTCAGATGCGGTCATCGTCTTGCCCGGCGGCTACGGCACCATGGATGAGGTATTTGAAATGCTCACCCTCGCGCAGGTCGGACAGGGGCAGCACCCGGTTTGTTTCCTCAATGTCAATGGCTACTTCGATTTGCTCCTGAAGCAATTGGACCACATGGAGGCAGAAGGCTTTTTAAAACCGGTGCACCGGCAACTAACAATGACCG
>CAZNHN010000055.1:0-18356 GCA_964572415.1 uncultured Phaeodactylibacter sp. | reverse complement strand
GCCTGCCTGAATTATTCGAAAAACTCGAACAATACGAAGCCCCGCCCAAAGAAGGCAAATGGATCAAGCTTTAGCCTCTGATGCCTGATAAAGCATCAGTTTCTACAAATGCCTGACGCTCAAAATTGAATAAGGCCGGGAAATACCGTATTTTT
The DNA here is from genome assembly GCA_964572415.1 of uncultured Phaeodactylibacter sp. Lineage (GTDB taxonomy): Bacteria > Bacteroidota > Bacteroidia > Chitinophagales > Saprospiraceae > Phaeodactylibacter. The sequence continues at coordinate 18,201 of CAZNHN010000055.1, read as the reverse complement.
GCGGCAAAATAGCAGCGGAGGTTTCTTCCCTGCATGTATTTATTTTCACTTTAAAAACCAATTCTTTAATGCAATCAGTAGATCAAAAGCTGAAATACAAAGTTAAGGATATCAACCTGGCGGACTGGGGCCGTAAGGAGATTGAACTGGCGGAAGCAGAAATGCCGGGCCTTATCGCCCTGCGCGAAAAGTACGGCGAATCCAAGCCACTCAAAGGCGCTCGTATTGCGGGCTGCCTTCACATGACGATTCAGACGGCCGTGCTGATCGAAACATTGGTTGAGCTGGGTGCGGATGTCACCTGGTCTTCCTGCAATATTTTCTCCACACAAGACCACGCTGCTGCTGCTATTGCTGCTGCCGGCATTCCGGTATACGCCTGGAAAGGCCAAACGGATGAAGAGTTCTGGTGGTGCATTGAGCAGACGCTGTTTGCATTTGAAGACGGGCAGCCCCTGAATATGATCCTCGACGATGGTGGCGACCTGACCAACACCGTTCTGGACAAGCATCCTGAACTGATTGATGGCGTTCAGGGCCTAAGCGAAGAAACGACTACCGGTGTACACCGCCTGTACGAGCGTATGCGCAAAGGCACTCTGCCTATGCCGGCGATCAATGTCAACGACTCCGTAACGAAGTCTAAGTTTGACAACAAGTACGGCTGTAAGGAATCTGCAGTGGATGCGATCCGCCGTGCCACCGACGTCATGATGGCGGGCAAGGTAGCTGCTGTTGCCGGTTATGGTGATGTGGGCAAAGGTACTGCCGCCTCTCTGCGTGGCGCTGGCTGCCGGGTAATCGTTAGCGAAATTGACCCGATCTGTGCCCTGCAGGCGGCTATGGACGGCTTCGAAGTGAAGCGCATGGAAAATGCTGTCCCTCGCGCCGATATCATAGTAACGGCAACGGGCAACAAAGACATCATCAGCGAGAAGCTCTTTAGAATGATGAAGGACAAGGCCATCGTTTGTAATATTGGCCACTTTGATAACGAGATTGATGTCGCCTACCTCAACCGCGAGCACGGCCACACCAAGACCGAAATCAAGCCACAGGTCGATAAGTACACCATCGACGGTAAGGATATCATCCTGCTGGCAGAAGGCCGCCTGGTCAACTTGGGCTGCGCTACCGGCCACCCTTCCTTCGTGATGTCCAACTCCTTCACCAATCAGGTACTGGCGCAAATCGAGCTGTGGACCAACGGTGACAAGTATGAGAACGAGGTCTACACCCTGCCTAAGCACCTCGACGAAGAGGTAGCCCGCCTGCACCTGGAAAAAATCGGTGCGGAGCTGGAGACCCTGCGTGAAGATCAGGCGGAGTACATTGGCGTGAAAGTGGGAGGCCCATACAAGCCGGAATACTACCGCTACTAAGCCGATATCACCAAGGGTCTTTACCCAAAGTTAATATCATAAAGAGCGCCGTTTCGGGGAATAAACCGGAGCGGCGCTTTATTTTTGCCCCGGACTAACTGCACGATACTATGCAATCCGTTTTTCAGACTTATCTCCAACTGGGTTTTAGCCATATTTCCGACCTGGAAGGCTATGACCACATCCTGTTTATCGTAGCCCTTTGTGCCATTTACCAGCTCCGGGAGTGGAAAAGCGTAGCCCTGCTGGCTACGGCATTCACCATTGGGCACTCCATCACACTGGCCCTTGCGGTGCTGGGGGTTATCCCGGTCAATGCCGCCTGGATAGAATTCTTGATTCCGGTAACCATCGCGCTGACCGCCATCTACAACGTCGTTGCTCACCGAAAAGCTGGCAGCAACCAGGTATGGGACCGGACTATGAAAGTGAATTACGGTTTTGCCGCCCTCTTTGGGCTCATCCACGGTATGGGCTTTTCCAATTTTTTGCGGTCCAGCCTGATGCCCGGGCAGGAAGATCAGCTCTTGACCCAGCTGCTGGCATTTAATATAGGTGTTGAACTGGGACAGCTGGCGATTGTCGCGGTGGTACTCGTCCTCTCTGCCGTAGCCCTGCAACTCATGCGTGTCCGGCAACGGGAGTGGAACCTCTTCATTTCCGGGGGTGCCTTTGGTTTGGCACTGGTCATGGCACTGGAGCGGGTGAGCGCCGTCCTTTAACAGCTTGTTTGGATTTCGCTTTTGGAGCGCCACACCCAATCGCTAAGGCTTGTGTAAAGCCTCCACTACGCGCTCTGCCAACTGGTGTTTGGTGCTCTGGGAAAGCTGTACCCGCCTCAGGGGTGCATTCCACGCATCAGCGAGTGCTGCCCATACATGGTAGTTCCCGGCAGGGTCCTTCTCACAGTATACGCCCAATGGCATCTGGCAGCCACCATCTAGCAAATTCAAGACTTTACGCTCGATATTGGTCAGTTCAGCAGTTTCCTTTTCGTGGATGTGTTTGAGCAGGCGGCGGGTGGGCTTGTCCTCCTTCCGGGTTTGCCAGGCCAGTACGCCCTGTGCAGGCGCCGGAATAAATTCTTTAGGGTTGAACTTCAGGATTTCCAGGTCTTCTGCTTCGATCTTCAGGCGGGTCATACCGGCAGCGGCCAGTAGAATGGCGTCAAACTGCCCTTCCCGCAGCTTGTTAAGGCGGGTGGGAACGTTACCCCGAATGTCTTTGATCTCCACATCAGGGCGGAAATCCAAAATCTGCGCCTTGCGCCGGGCAGAGGAAGTACCGACCACCGCTTTCTCAGGCAGCCATAAGCCCTGAGTCTTATCCAGCTTTTCCTTGCGGATGACCAGCCAGTCTGCCGGGTTTTCCCGGTAAGAAACGGCTGTGATGCAGAGGCCTTCCGGCGAGTTGGTTGGGAGGTCCTTCATGGAGTGTACCGCCACGTCAATTTCATTGCGTAACAGCGCGTCCTCAATTTCCTTGGTGAAGAAGCCTTTGCCCTCCATTTTATCAAAGCTCAGGTGTTGAATGCGGTCGCCCTGCGTTTTTATGATGATCAGCTCGGATTCAATGCCTGCTTCTGAAAGGCGGTCTTGCGTGTGGTGGGCCTGCCAAAGGGCCAGTTTGCTGCCCCGGGTGCCTATACGTATTTTATCGCTCAAGGTTTGCTGTATTTTCTGCTTTTGAAAGCCCCAAAGGTAAGCATTTTCACCCTTCTTGTCCACCGACCGGTGTTTTACAAGCTCACCCTTTATCCAATAGCCTTTTCTCTGTCACAATTGCTTGTATTTACTTCGCTTTTTATTTGGGCTTCCGGGTACTTTTACAATACAGAACAGTCCAACTGAACTATGCACAAAACACTCACACTCCTAGCCGCACTTGTATTTTCTGTTCCCATTTTGGGACAACAAGGCAATTATTACATTGATGCAGAAGCCCCTGTTTACTACACACCGGGGTCATTTGATACGCCTCCCAGCCCCGGCGACACCATCTTTATTGCAAGCGACCGCACCAAAGCACTGATCTTTAAGGATATTGAAGGTAGTCTTGAGCAACCTATTGTTGTCATCAACAACGGCGGGCAGGTGAATATCAACACCACTTATGGAAGTGCGATTGATTTCCGGGACTGCAGGCACATCAAGCTTAGCGGGCGGGGCACGAGCACAGACCACTACGGCTTCAAACTCATTGCCTCCAACTGCGGCGTTGCCTTTTCGGGATTTTCTTCCCATTGTGAGATTGAATTTGTGGAAATCGACCACGATGGCTTCTTTGGCATCATGGCAAAAAAGGACTTTGGCGGCAATCCCCCCTACCCAATCCCCGTTTTTGAGCACCTGGTGATCCATGATAACCTCATAAAAAATGTCACAGAGGGGATGTATATCGGCGAGACTAAATCGCCAGGTATGGAGTTTAAGCACCTTCGTATTTATAACAATATCACCCAAAACACCGGCCGGGAAGGCATTCAGATCGCTAATGCCGTAGAGGATGTGGCGGTTTACAACAACTTCATCTGGAATGCCGGCGTAGATCATAAAAAATACCACGGCAAAAGCCTGCAAATCGGGGACAACAGCGTAGGGCGCTTTTACAATAACGTAATGATTGGAGCCTATGAGCATAGCTTCATTGCCCTGGGTTCCGGTGACATTGAGATCACCAACAACTACTGCGCTGACAGCGAGGGTGGCTACATTGACAACCGGACGATTTCCACTGAAGAAGCGCCAATCCTCATTGAAGGCAACTACTTCTATAATATGCAGCTCGACTATGTGATCCGCAACCGTAATGAGATCAACCCTATCGAGCTCACCGACAATCAGTGGTACGGCGGCGCCTCAACGGTCTTTTATAAGAACCACTCCGGTGCAACTGCCAATTCAACGGAGACAGGCACGACTCAGGCACCGGTAACCGTCATCACCAACCCGGACCTGTCTGTCCCCTACCCTCAGTTTCCGGCTCCGTATCAGAACATGGGCCCTCAACCTGGCCTTTCCTTCACCATGAATTACCTGCCTGAGCTGGACCTCCCTGAAGAGTATATGGCAGACTGGAATAAAACCGATACGCTTGAGCTGAACGCTTACACGGCAGATGGGGACGGCATTCAGTATGACCTTTCCGGCCTGCCGACGTTCATACAGGTACGGGTATTAGCCAATGGCAATACCCGTCTGCTTTCCAACCCTACACCGGCCGACAAAGGCGTTTACCCCATCAAGGTGGTGCTTTCTGACAACTCCCATGGTGATAAAACCCGCCTGGCGTTTGAGTATATCGTACGCAACCCCGACAACACCGCGCCCCGGATTGACTTCAGTGGCAATATTCAGCTGCTCACGCTAACCCAGGACCAGATTGACTTGCCTATTACCGATGCGGAAGGCGATGAGATTATCGTTTCGGTCCTCAACATTCCCGCATTTATCACCCTTGACGAGCATAACGGCCAGCATTATCTGGCAACCGATGTGCGCTACCGGCACGCAGGGAGTATCCACACGATCAAAATCATAGCGGATGACCAATTTGGCGGCGTAGATTCTGTGGAAGTGGATATTCACGTTTTCCACAAGCAAATTGCGACCGGCACCCCGGTTATTCGGGTGAATTGCGGTGGACCTGAACTTATAGACTTCGATTTGACCTGGGAAGACGGGTATCATCAAATCACGCCGTTTGAGATTACCACCACCCACCGTACAGGCAGCCACGGCTGGTCTGGCACCAATACCACCGGTGCACCGGATAACCTGTTTGGTCCGTTTGCCACACAAGGCTTCTCAGGCGATCAAATGTACTGGTCTATGCCGGTGGACGAGGGCACCTACGAAGTGAATCTTTTCTTCGCGGAACGCTCACACGATATTAATGATGAAGGTCCCATTGTCTTCGATATGCTCTTGAACGGCAACCTGGCACTCGATAATTTCAGTATTTACGCTGAAGCAGGGCTCGCTGCCTTAAAGAAAACCTTCACTGTTTCTATCTTACAGGGTGAAACGATTGACCTTGAGTTCATCGGTATTCAAAACAAGCCCAAGATCAACGGGATAGAGATCATTTATCTTTCCGGCGGCAATCAGGCTCCGGTTCTCCCACCACTTAGCAATCTCGATATCTGCACAGGGCTTGGGCAACAGCTGAGCATTCAGGCAACTGACCCGGACGCGGAGCCTGTCAAGTACCTGGTTTCCGGGCTGCCTTCCTACGCAACGGCTACCTATCATGCGGATTCAGTGGTGATCGATTTTGCGCCGGCACCTGAGCATGCCGGAGAGGCGCACCTGATTACCCTATTTGCAATTGATGCCCGCAACACCGCAGCAGAAGGCGAACTTTTTGCCATCATCATCGACTGCAATGGCAATGCGCTGATCGAGGCTGGCCGGGACGAAGCCATTGCTCAGCAGGACCTTAAGCGCACGGCTTCTACTACCCGCAGCAACTTTGCAGTCCCTGCTTCTGCCACTACAGGCGTTCAGGCTTACCCCAATCCGGCAGCAGGATGGCTCGCCGTTAACGTGGACAGCCCGGCGGAAGGAAACTACGCCATCGAGCTGATCGATGTTCAGGGCCGGGTACACAGCATCGCCCACACCAAAACAGAAGGTGGCCAGCATAAAATCACGATTACGCTCGACCGGGGCAACCTGCCAGCAGGCTTCTACTCCCTGCGTGCCGTATCTGACGAAGGCTGGGCATCTGCACCACAGGCATTGATTTTGCAGTAAAGAAAAGATTCCCCTTAAACACATACGATTAGAGCGATATGGAATGCATCCATATCGCTCCTTTTTTTGGCCTTACCTAAAGCTACCCCTGTGTTTCCGGAAAATCGAAATCTACACCACCCTGCGGGTCATTGGTTTTGGAGTGGCGTCCACCTTCTTAGGAGGAGCATAGCTGCGCCCCAGGAAGAGCATCCGGGTCCAGCCCCAGCGGTCCAGTATTTTTTCAGCCAGAATTGGCGCAAACATACCTACTGCCAGAGAAAACAAAAAGATAGGGATGTCCTGTGATATGCCAATACTCTTCAATACAATACGCCCGGCAGCCGTGCCAAAGGAATGGAATAAGTAGATGGAATAGGCAAAGCTGCCAAAGTAGATCAGCCAATCTATCTTCCATTTGAGGCGGAAGAATAGAATGGTGCCTGTCACTCCAATTAGAAGTACCATACTCCTGTTTTTGTCCAGATCATACTGGATAATATCGTACCATCCTAACTGCTGTAACGCCACTCCGGTAAAAAACACAACCGCCAATACCCGGTTGAGCCATACATTACCGAAGAATCCCTTAAAACGCTGTATGCCCACCCCAATCATAAAGAAAGGGAACAAGTATATACCGCCTTTATAACTCAGGTAGTTTAGGGATGTTTCCGGAATTACAAGATCCCTTGCTAAGTAAATAGCAAAAGCAACTGCCGTCCAGATTGTCCAGTGTTCAAACTTTTCTAAAAGCTTATGTGCATCTAAAAGACCCACGATCAAAAACACCCAAAAAAGCGATGGTAAATACCAGTAGAGAGTGTACGGAAAGACATAAATCTTCCAAATTTCAGCAAGGTTGCCTGTTTTATTGGTCCCGGGCACGATGTACTGCAACAGGAAATAAGCGGTCCCAACAAAAATCATTGGAAATATGATTCGCCGTATTTTTTTTGTGGTAAATGCTTGGTACTTCTCCCAAGAAACCGGCCGCAATGCATAAACCCAGCCAGATATCACAGTAAACAGAGGCATTCGTATATATTCAAACGTAAAATAGAGGTATCTCCACCCTGAATCATCGGCTACTTTCATGCCCCCATCGGAGCCGGAACCAATTACATGCCCCATCACCACCAAGATGATTGCGAAACCGCGAAGGGTTTCTACGGAGTAGTCTTTTTTTGTGCTCACTTTGTTTAATGTTTTGTGCCTCGGGGCTTTACGGATATGCGGTTAGCATTTCTCAGGCCTTTGGCAAAGTAAATGCAAAAGTGGTGCCTTCACCGACGGTGCTTTCAACACTTATTGCTCCATTATTCTTCTGAACGAAGTCCTGAACCAGCAGCAACCCTAAGCCGCTGCCTCCTTCCTTGTTCGTGCCTTCCGTAGTGGTCTGCACATTGGGGTTGAAGATCTTGTCCAGGTTTTCCGGTGGTATGCCCACGCCGGTATCTGCCACTTTTATGACCACCTCATCACCGTCTTCCGCTGCGGTGACGGTGATCGCGCCACCGGTGGGCGTGAATTTTGTAGCGTTGGAGATCAGGTTGCGGACAATGGCGTTGAGCATATGCAGATCGGCCATGACCCGCACATCTTCCGGGATGTTGAGGTCAAGCTGAATCTTTTTGTTATCCAGGTTGAGTTTCACCAGGCGGGCAATACTCTCGATAGCATCCCGCAGCTCAATTTCCTCCGGGGTGACAATCAGGGCATCGCTCTGTGACTTGGCCCAGCCCAACAGGTTTTCGAGCAGGTTGAGCCCCTCATCCGTTGACTGCAGCAGCTTGATGACGGTGTCTTTAAAATCCTCTTTCCGGGGATCGATCAGCCCCCGGTTGATAAAGTCAAGGCTCAGCTTAAGGGAACCAAGAGGCGAGCGCAAATCGTGCCCGATGATGGAAAACATGCGTGACTTCAGGCGATTAGCGGCAGCCAGGTCTGTAGCCTGCCGTTCTACCTTACGGCGGCTCGTCAGGAGATCAATATGGTTTTTGATGCGGACCAGCAGCACCTTTTTATTGAAAGGCTTGGTGACATAGTCCACTCCACCCAGTTCGAAACCCTTGACAATATCCTCCGTCTGATCTAAGGCTGTGATGAAAATGATGGGCAGATTTTCATTAGCCGGGTCCTTTTTGATGCGCCGGCAGACTTCAAAACCGTCAATATCCGGCATCATGACATCGAGCAGCAGCAGGTCGGGCTGTTCGGCTTCCAGAGCCGCGATGCCGTCCTCCCCGTTAGAAGCGACAACGGTTTCATACCCGGCTTCATCGAGTATAAATTTCAGCAATTTTGTATTGAGGGGGCTGTCGTCAACGATTAGTATCTTGGGCGCAAGATCGGTTTGCGCTTCGGTTGCCTTCATGGGGTGTCTAGTTAAGCAAGTTTTTGTGCATAAGGTTGTCTCTAAGCAGGTGGCTTAAATTTGTTACAAATTACATAAATTCGTATGATCTTCAAAGTCTGGCTTAAATTTGCCTGCTCAATACTAAGCAACCTGCTCTTTTTATGAGATTCCTAATCGTAGAAGACGAATACCCCGCCGCCAAACGGCTCAGCCAGCTGATCCTGAAGATGAGGCCGGGCACTGAAATATGCGGTACTTTGGACAGCGTGGAAAGCACCCTGCAATGGCTGAAGGATAACCCTGCTCCGGATCTGGCTTTTTTCGACATACAGCTGGGGGATGGGTTGAGCTTTGATATTTTCCAGCATTCGCCTTTTATGGGACCGGTGGTTTTCACCACTGCCTATGACCAGTATACCCTGAGGGCTTTCAAACAGGACAGCGTAGACTACTTGCTCAAGCCGATTGAGGAGGAAGAACTGGCTGCCGCCTTGCAGAAATTCGACCGCCGGCAACAGTCGCCCAATATGCTGTCCCCGGATGTCCTGCAATCTCTGGTCAACAGCCTGTCTAAACCCCAGTATCAGTCCCGGTTTATCATCAAGATCGGGCAACAGTTGAGCTACATTGCCACTGAAGAAATCCAGTATTTCTATTCAGAAGACGGCATTGTTTTTGCGCAACTGGAAGGCAAAAAAAGGCACGCACTGGACTACACGCTGGATGCGCTGGAACCACTGCTGGACCCCGCCTCTTTTTTCCGCTTAAACCGCAAAGTCATTGCGCATATACAATCCGTACAGAAAGTAGCGCCTTTTTTCAATGGCCGGCTGCTGGTCACTCTTCGGCCCGCTGCTGATTTTGAAGTGGCTGTCAGCCGGGACCGGGCTTCCGACTTTAAGCGGTGGCTAGGGGCATAAAAAAACAGCCAGGCGATATACTGACGATTAAGTGGTTTGCGACAGCAAACCTACTTAATGTCAGCATTTACGCTGCGAAGTGGCTTGCTCCGATGTCGCAAACCATTTCGTATTGCGTATATCACCGGGCTGTTCCAAACAAACTATGCGCTAATTTCTTAAGATTTCTTATTGATCTCTACCTCATCCCCTTGCCCCAGGCGGGAACCGGTAGACCGCTCGTACAGATTCTTATACCGTTCAAAAACACCATCCGGCATGCGCTTGCCATTGATGCGCAGTTTGCCCTTGCCGCTGAGCTGGAATTTGTATTCCTCTGTACTTTCTATAAATCCGTCACGGAGCATTTGCTGCTCGATGGTTTGCTTCATGCTGCCGCCGCCGGGCCGGGGAAAACGATAGTCTGCTCCCCGAAGCTCCGGTGCGGTAAATACCCGGACCTCAGGATGAGCCCCCCCGAGCCCAAAGCCATCCATCTCTATTTCGATATCATCGAAGTCGTAGGTTGTAAGCCCTTTTTTATGCAATTCCTCAAATGCTTTGCGAGTCGTTTCGTGAGCTTCCTCCAGGATGATCTCCATTTCTTCCGTTGACCGGAGGCCTTTTAGCATCTCCTTGTCGCCCGTCCATTCGAAGTCAAAGTCAATATCCTTGTCTTTGCCATTTAGGAAGAAAACATTACGATCTCCGTCCTCGATAACCAGGCTGTCCCCTACTTCGATAATTTTCTCATCAATGCGGATGACCTGTCGGCCGTCTTTTTGTTCAACGATCACTTCCATTGGTGCACCATTACGCTCATCCTGTATTTCAATGATTACACTGCCATCATCGCGCTTTTCCGTGCGGACTTTTTTGTCCGTGGTGCGCTCCAGGCGCAACAGGCGGGGTGCTTCCGGGGCAGCAGGGGGGCTTGGAGGCGTGGGGGGTGTTGGTGGTGCAGGGGGCGCTGGCGCATTGGGTACTCCAGGTGGTGCAGGGGGTGCCGGAGGAGGCGGCATATCGGCGAGCATGTCTTCCACCAAACCTTCATACTTTGGAAACTCAGCTTCCGGGATTTCCTTTCGTCGATGCTTAGTTTCGTGATCTTGCCATCCTGCAATTCAGCATCGACCGTACGCCCGTTATCCTCGGTTTGGAGCTGAATGATCTGACGAGGGAGGGTATCGGGTGCGGCCCGGCGGGAGGCCAGGGTTGTCAATGGTAGCGGTGGCAATTCATCTAAAGCTTCCATTACTGCACGCTCAGCAGTTTCAGCGCTGTTGTGTGCGTAAGAGAAAGAGAAGAACAACAAGGCAGCCAGCAATAAGCCGGTAGCGGTCATTTTTTCCATGGTGTACATTTTTTGTGGTGGTTGATTGAGGATGCGCCGTACGCGCTGCAGCAGAAAGGGGCGCCCTTTCGAAGCCATGGCCATCGCCATTCTCGGATGCCGCTGAGCGGCTTCTTCAATTTTGACGAGGGCTCTTGCGTAGCCCAGGGCGTCATCACTAAGGCCTACTGCAATATCGTCACAGCAGTTTTCCCTTTCCATGCGTACGTAGGCGGAAATCCACCAAACAGCCGGGTTGAAATAATACAGTGCCTCAATTATCGATTGCATGATATTGAGTAAATAGTCTTGCCGGTAAATATGCGCCAGCTCGTGGGCCAGTACCGCCTCCACCTGCGCCGGCGTCAGGGCATTGACCGTGCCTACCGGAATCAGAATCACGGGTTTCAGCCAGCCGATCACTACCGGAGATTGCACTAGTGCAGATTCAAGCAACTGCACCCTGCGGCGCAACCGGAGACGGCGCGAAAGGGCCTGCAGCTTGCCCTGCCAGGGCTCCCCCATCGGCCGGACAGACCGGTGCCGAAGGTGCTGCACATAACCCAGCCCGACCAGCATGCGCAGCAAAAAGAACGCTACGCCTAATAGCCAGGCAGCCACGATCAGCGGTAGATGCTGCTCAAAATAGGCCTGTGCCTGTGCCCGCCAGAAAGCGAGGCCTTGCAGTGGGGCGGCTTGGGTATTCATTAACGGGGCAGCGCCTTCAGCCATTGGAGCCGGAGCCGCGGTCAGTCCATTCCCAGCGCTATCCGGTACCTCAAAATACAGGTAAAAGGTAGCTGCGGATACGGCGACCAGCAGCAACAGTGCTCCAATAGCCAGCCCGTACCGGAAACGCGCGGTCCGGCGCTGCGCCAAAATCATCCCACCGGCTAAGGCCAAAGCGATTAGCATGCCCTGCCAAAGGGAGTGGACGACGGTCCAGCCGAGGGCGTAAACCAGAGGATCCGCAAGAAAGTCAAGTGTGGTAGACATAGTCGGGTGATTACTTTTTCTGCTCAGTAGTTTGACGGAAATAAACGATGCAATTTTTTTTAAGCTTCGCTAATATTTTCACACAACCTCCTCATGGTCAGTTGTTTTGAAAATATTAGCGAATCAAAATTGCATCATTTATTTTTTCTCCGTCCTTCAGATTCCATTTCCTCTATCAGGGCTTTGATTTCGTCCAGCTCCGCTTCGGAGGCATTGTGGTTGCCCAAAGCCTGCATAACCAGTTTCATAGCCGAGCCTTTGAAGGTGCGGTCTACAAATTGGGTGAGCAGGTTCTGTTGCGTCTCCGCTTCCGTTACCGCCGGGCTGTAGATGTGCGTGCGCTGCGAAGTATCACGGTCAGCCAGCCCCTTTTCTGCCATAATCTGCATGAGCTTAAGGGTGGTGGTGTACCCTACTTCCCGGTCCTCATTCAATTGGTCATTGACAAAGCGCACGGTGGAGGGGCCGTGTTCCCACAGCAACTGCAGGATTTCCAGCTCGGATTCGGTGGGCCGTATTTTCTTGGATTTACTCATAATCGACAATTAAGCAGCTTTTTACGAAACACTTCGTAGGCAAAGTTATACGAAGGGATTCGTAATTGCAAGTTTTAATACGAAAAACTTCGTAAATGCATCAGGCTGCCTTTTGGGTTCTTACTAAACCCGTTTGAATTCAATGGCTTGCCAACTTATTACCCTACCTTTCGTTTTATAAAGAGCGCTTGCCGGAAGGTGAGGTTGCGTCCATCCAAATATAACTTCATGCGATTATTCAGATACTTGCTGCCCGTCTTACTGCTTTGGGGCTGTGCCGATTCCTCCTCCACTGACACGGAAGCAGCCGTCACGGAGCCAACCGATACGATTGCCCCGGCCATTGCCCGTCAGGCACCACGCCCGGAGTGCCCGGTTCCGGGAAAAGTACTGCCCGGCAACACCTACAACAGCCCTGCTCAGGAGCTCTACCTCGCCATCGTGGCCGACAGCACCACCTATGATGAAAAATTAGGCGACAGCCACCGCAAGCTGATCGTTTTCAATAGCAGCAATTGTGAGCGCCTTTTGGAGCAAACCCTGCCCGTAGACCGCTCTGCTGATTTTCATTATCAGATCGCAGATATCAATTACAACAGCGCTGTGCAGCAACTCGCCATAAGGGGTACCACCCATTTTTTCCTGTTTGATCTGGAAGAGCGGCAGCTTAGCGGCCCTTTTCAGCCTCAGTTTAAGAGCGAGCGCTATGGGGTGGATGCCCAATCCGGCAACATTCAGCACCTGGAGATGTGGGAGTCCTTCCTCATCGGGTATGTTCAGGATTATGGGGCTTTTGTTTTCCGCCTGGACGAAGGGGAATCCCCCGGTCCGGTTTTCCCCGCTGCAGAGTATCAGGATGAAATAGAAGCTTACCATCAGGCTTTTCTCCTGCCTTCTGATCAGGGAACCCAGGTCCTTATGCCTTCTTATGACCGGCGAGACCGTTTATTCCGCATCAATCCGGTATTTGAGCGCCCCATAGCGTTACAGCTCAGGGAAAGCCTGACCGAACAGGAGAACCGGTTCTTACTTCTGCGGGAAGACAGCAGCAACGAACGCGCCATCGTCATCGACCTTAAAAACCGGGAGCAAGCGGAGTTGCCCTCCGACATTCAGTGGAAAAGCGATGAAGATGTGCTCGACTGGATGAAAGTCATGCAGTAGCCTCCTGTTTCGTCTTCGGATAGCGAAATGCCTGCTGTACCTGTTTTGTGCGCCCCGGCTAATCTTGTACCTTAAAGTTTGAATGAAAAATACCTCGCTTATGCGATTGCTGCTGATCCTCTGCTTTTTCACGAGTGCCCTTTCCCTGCCAGCTCAGGGCAAGATGAATTTGCGAAAGATGGAAAAAGCATTCCGCAAAGCAGATATCAGCTACGAAGGCGACCCCGGTGCATGGCTGCTGTACACACAAGACCATATCCTACTTGTACTATCTGATGAAGATAACAACCGCATGCGTATTTTCACCCCCATTATCGAGGCAGCTGACGCCTCGCCCCTGCAACTGGAAAAGATGCTGCGCGCCAACTTCCACTCTGCCCTTGATGCCAAATACAGCATTCACGATGGTTTTGTGGTAAGTGTCTTTACCCACCCGCTGAAGGAGCTTAGCCGGAAACAGTTGCTTGATGCGATCGATCAGGTGATCACTTTATCAAAAACCTTTGGCACAACTTACTCGAGTACGGACCTCGAATTCGGGCACCCGGAAGAGGAAGAACCCATTCAGGAGAAATCCAAACCTAACAAACGGACTTAGAGATGCCATGTTAGCACCTCTTATTAACCGCGCACCGCCTGATCTACCAATTGATGGAAGTGGTGCACGCAGCGTTCCATTTTCGGCGAAAACCGCCCGCGCTTGTACAGGCGGGACTGAATCCCCTTCTGAACACTTTCCACGACCGCTTCGTCTTCCAGTTCGGTTTGGTCGATATTGTTGGCGGCGCGGTTGAAGGCAGTGCCGGGGAAGGCATACGAGCGAAACCGTACCCGGGTCTCGCCAATAGACAAAGGCTCCACCACATTAAGCGACAAGCCCCAGGGATAGAAATTGAACATCAGGTTCGGGAAGAGGAAAAAGTAGTAAGCATAGACCCGTCGGCCGTAGTCGGGGTGGCCTTCCGGCAAATCGAAAGCAGGCTCTTCCGGCTTAGCAATGCCGATCTGCAGGTTACACCAGTCAAAAGTTTCGTAATCATAGGCTCCAAAGTCCAGTGCGGTATTCAGTGCCGGATGCACAAAAGGCACATGAAAGCCCTCCAGGTAATTATCGCAGTAAAGCGCCCAATGTGCCTTCACCAGGTGGCCCTGACTCCCCTCTTCCATAAATTTGAGCTCATCCAGCGGCAAAAAACCTACCCGCTCCTGAATTGGGACCACCGCCTCCCGGAAGTCTGCGTATGGCTCAAGACTCGTAAACAGCAGCCCCAGCCATTCTTCCAGCGGCAACTCTGGCAGATGGTCTGCCTCCGATGGGAAATCAGCGGCCTCTTCAAACGCAGGCATACTTTTAAAAGTCCCGTCGAGACGGAAGCAGCGCCCGTGGTAGCCACAGCTCAGCTGACGCGCCGGACCGGGCGCTTCCACAATAATTTTCCCACGGTGGGTACACACATTGGACAGGCAGCGCCGCTGCCCTTCGGCATCATTTGCGATAAGCAGTGGTTCATCCAGCACTCCGGGCAGCAGGGTGAAGGGGTGTGCATAGCCCGCCGCAGACAGGTCCGCCGCGTCCTCCACATAGTGCCAGGCTTTCGCCCAAATGCGGTCTGCCGCCGCCTCAAATAATGCCGGGTCCCGGTAAAATTGCCCTTCCAGCGTATGGGCTTTCCGGATATCAGATTCGATCATATTCTTTAGATTTATCGGACCAGCATAATGCCGCCCTTTAGCGTTACCGCTTCCCCTTCGCTGTCGAGTACCTCAATGTAGTAAGTATACAGCCCGGTATTCAGCGGTTCTCCCGCAGCGGTACCATCCCAGTATGCTGCCCTGTCCTCCGATCCAAAACCGGAGACTTCGTAGAGCAGCCCGCCCCAACGGTCAAAAATCTGGTACTGCGCTACAAAGAAAGGCAGTCCGGAGAAGAGTTCAAAGCGGTCATTGCGGCCATCGCCGTTGGGAGAAAATGCCGAGGGGGCGTAAATGGGGCAATCGGTAGCCACCGCCACGCTATCCATGCGGGTACAGCCTTCGGCATCAGTCAGCAGCAGCGGTAGTGTGCCTGCGCCCAGGTTGTCAAATACAGGCTCGTTCTGCTCCTGCTCATCCACCGTATAGAAATAGGGCGGCGTGCCCCCGCTTCCGGCGAGGGTAAGCCGGGCATTAGGAGCTGCACACAGGGCTGGTTGGATATCCTGAACACTCAGCCGCAAAGGCTCTGCGCCGGGCACCTCCACCGGTAGTATTTCTGAAATACAACCCGCCGAGTCCGCCACCGTCAGTTGATAGCGGCCAGCGGACAAACTGGTAAAAAGACCGCTGCTCTGGGGCAATCCGCTGTTGAGCTGAAATTGCAGTCCGCCGTTCCCGCCGCTGGCCCTAACCTGCAGGGCACTCTCGCCCGGCCCACAGCCACGCACGAAATCCAGGGCGATTGACAAAGCCGGTACTTCGGCTATCGTGATCTCCTGTTCCGCTGTACAGCCTTCGCCATCCCGGGCTTCTACGGTGAATATTCCTGGGCTTAGCCCTTCAAAAACAGGGGCAGACTGCCAGGGCTCCTGATCGACCCGAAATTCCAGTCCTGTCCCGCTCCCTCCGCTGGCAGACACCGTGAGCGTACTGCTCCCCTCTCCGCAGGAAGCAGTGGAAATACTGATGCTTAGGGGGGCGCTTTCACCTATCGCCGCTGCTGCCTCCAGGGTACAGCCCTGGGCATCCTCCACATTCAGAACGTAAGTACCGGCAGGCAGGCCTTCAAAAAAACCATTATCCTGTGGGGTGCCGGCGTCCAGTTGATAGGTAAAGGGAGGAGTACCACTTGTCAATGCCCATTCCAAAGACCCGTTATCTTCTCCGCAGGTGGTATTCTGAACCAGCACCTCCTGCAACTGCGGGCCGTCTTCGAGATCCTCTACCTCCACTTCAAAGTTTTCGGTACAGCCCACCTCGTTTCTTACCGTTACCGTGTAGGTACCGGCAGGCAGGGCACTAAAGACCGGGTTTTCGCCAAACGGGCCGCCATTCAGGCTGAAGGTAAGCCCACTGAAAGGGCCCGGCCCGATGCTGACCGTACCTCCGTTATTGGTACAGCTGACCGGAGTGGTGCTGGCAGACAACGCAGGCAGAGGGGTGGCTTCCGGTACATCAACCGCTTCAGTGGCTTCACAACCGGCGGCATCTACCACCGTAACGGTGAGCAGGCCACTGGGAATATTTGGAAAAAATGCATCAGACTGGAAAGCCATCCCGTCAATGCTGTAGGTATAGGGCGGGGTGCCGTTGAGTGCCGTAACCGTCAGGTTGACGCCAGATGCCTCGCAAGGATCCACGTCAAGCCCTGAAACCAGGGGTGCGGTACTGCTGTCTATTTCCACTTCCACCGCATCTGCGCAGCTCTGTGCATCAAGGATCGTGGCGAGGTATGTACCAGCGGGCAGGTTTTCGAATGTGGGCTCATCTTGAAAATCCTCCCCATTGATGCTGAACGTGTAGGGCATTAGCCCGCCTGCTGCCACAATGGTCAGGCTGCCGTTGTCGGCTCCGCAGGCGGTCCCTTCCAGGAAGACCTCCTGAATGACCGGTGCCTCCCCTTCCGTCTCCACTTCTGCTTCCACTTCCAGCGTGCAGCCAAAGCTGTCTTCCACCAAAATTGTGTAGATGCCGGGCAGCAAACCATTGAACACATTAGAAGATTGAAAAGCCTGCCCGTCGAGACTATACATCAGCCCGCCGTTGCCTCCGGAGACCTCAACGGTAATGCTGCCTACAGGATCCGCGCAATCGGCCGGTAAGGTTTGTACCTCCTCCAGTTCAAGAGGTGCAGCCGCCAGAAACTCCAGCTCGCTGGCTGCCCCGTAAATGACCACGCCTGCGTTACAGACCGGCGTCAGTTGCCCGTTATCAAAATCGATGGCAAAAATATTGCCCTGCCCACTGTCATTGCTGGCATAGGTCACTGTGTTTTCACAGTCTTCCACGAAAGTGACCACCCCGAAAATGGAGCCACCTACGTTGAAATTGAGAATGGGTGAGCTGTTTTCAGGATTGTCTAAATCAATTTCGATCATCTGATTGGAAGTTCCGGCCATAACCAACTGCCCGTTCACGAAAGTGAGGTCCCCTGCCGATCCATATTCAGATTGCCCGAGAAAAGTGGCGGTATCGGTTGCCGGATTGTAGGTGTAGACATTCCCATTGGACCCCACGGTATAGATCAGTCCATTTTGGTCAGCGACCAGGCTGGTGTAAAAAGAGAAGCCTCCCTGTGGGATGACGGTCATCAGGATGGTGGTGCCGGTATTCGGATTGACCCGGTACAAGCGCCCATCCGTAGATATCCCCCACAGTTGCCCGTCTGGCGTGTAGGTAATATCTGCAAAACTGACGGAGGGCGGAGAAATGGAAGCCAGAAAGACAACCTCACAGGCACCAATGTCTACCGAATACAGATTCTGGTTTTCGGCGATGATGGTGAAATCCTGTGTGTGGGCCATGACCGGTTGCAGTAGCAGGTACAGCCCTATCAGGAAAGCACGGAACGGGTTCGGGGTTGAGTTGAAGGTCATAAGTTAAAAACATCAGTAGTTGAAGGCATGGTATTTGGCATGGTGCAGGCAGCTGAATCAGGTTAACGGACAACAGTATAACGCTGCAAATCCGCAGTTCAGAGCCCGGAACCCTGATTTAACGCTTTTTTATTGATTCGCCTCGTATCAGGGTACAGTGCGGCTTCTTTTATACGCAATACGAAGTGGTTTGCGACATCGGAGCAAGCCACTTCCCAGCGTAAA
>CAZNHN010000054.1:4640-25658 GCA_964572415.1 uncultured Phaeodactylibacter sp. | reverse complement strand
CACGTCCTCAAACTTCCCGCTGCCTTTTGCATAAGCCTCTACCGCCATTTTGGGATGGTTGGCAATTTGCCGCATCTTGGTCAGCGATTGCAGTACCTTAAAGCGGAACCGCGGATTGTCGGCATCGTAGTTTTCCAGCAAGTAGTTGCGGGCCGCTGATTTTTCGCGTTCGTACAGGCGCTTTTGTTCGGCCGTCATCTCGCAGTAGAATACCTGTATGCTCAGCGGTGGCAGGTCTTTGGCGACTTCCTCCTTGGTCCGCCGCAGCAGGTAAGGCTGCACCAGTCGCCGGAGCTGATTTTTCTTATCCTCATCATGCATACGCTCAATCGGGCGGATGAATTCCTTTTTGAAGAAGTTGAAACTGCCCAGCAGGTTGGGGTTGATGAACTGCATCTGTGCCCAGAGGTCAGACAGCGAATTCTCAATCGGTGTGCCGCTGAGCGATAGCTTGTGCAGCCCTTCCAGCTGATTGATGGCTTTGAAGACCTTGCTGTCCTTGTTTTTGATGTACTGGCTTTCGTCCAGCACGATGTACTCAAATTCCATCTGCTTCAGCACCTCTACATCGCGCAGGGCGGTTTGATAGGTGGTGAGGATGACATCGAAGCGCGACAGCAGCCGGATGTCCTTGTAGCGCTTTTGACCCGTATGCCGGTACACCTGCAGGGTAGGGGCGAACTTCTTAATCTCGGCCTCCCAGTTGAACACCAGCGATGCCGGCAAGATGACCAGAGACTGCAACGGCTTAAGCGTATCGTGGTCGTCGGGGGCTGCGAAAAGGCCAAGCTGAGCGCCGGTATCCGTGTTGCCTTGTGTTTTGGCTTCCTGTTGGCGCTGTGCCCGCTGCGACTTGGTGTGGAGGAGTACCGTGATGGTCTGCAGGGTTTTGCCGAGCCCCATGTCATCGGCCAGGCAGCCACCGAGCTGGCTTTCGTAAAGGCCTACCAGCCATCTTACCCCTTCCAGCTGATAAGGGCGGAGGGCGGCTTTGAGCTGATTGCTGGGTATGAAGTCCACCGCCATTTGGCGTTCTTCAGCTACCTCATCGCCGGCGCTGATGCCAATTTCCTGCAAGAGGGTAAAGTGGCTTTTGGCCAGGCGCATCTGGTCTTTGTCTTTTTTGCCAAACTGGAACAGCCCCTTGTAGCGGGCCATCCACTCCTGCGGGATGAGGAAGAACTGCCCATCGGGTAAAGGGAAGAGCCGGATCCCATCGCGGATGTACTTCGCCAGCTTCATAAAGGGGAAGGTATGCGCCCCAACCGTTACCTGCCCTTTGAGGTCGAACCAGTCGTTATCCTGATCAGCCACCAACTCCACCTTAGGCGGGTGCAGGTAAAGCGCCTTGCTCTCAGCGGATGGAAGCTTCAGCGTAAAGCCTTCTGCCTCCAGTGCAGCGCGGTTATCGCTGATCCATTCCAGCAGAGCGTAGCGGTCTTCGTTGGCATCTGTAAGTACAAAATGCTGATGCGCGTTGACCTCCAGCCCCTGGTTTTTTAGTTGCTCCACAAAAACAGCTTCTGCTTCCTGTTGGCGAAGTGCCTGCAGGATGCGCACCTCGTCCCCTTCATCAAATTCAAGGCTTGTGCGTTTGTCTTTGGGGTCACTCCAGTTGAAGGTACTGCCGGGATAAGCCATTTGTACCGAAAGCACCCATTGCCCGGAGAAGAGGTCCTGTACAGGTTCAAGGATACAGGCTTGGAGCTCCTCGTGCTGCTGTACCTCGAAGCCTTCTGCCTCGATTTCCGATTTAGCCGCTACTTTCAGGATGAACTTCTGGAAGTAAGTCTTAACCGCTTTACGTGGGATGTGCACCTCTTCCTTTTTCTGAAAAGGCAGCACCATATTGCCATTGATGGCCGGGGCGCGGTACAGTTTGTAGTCCACAAAGAGCCAGGCTGGGTGGTTGGTAATGGGCACTACATCGCGGGAGCCAATCGCCCAGGTTCCGTCACGGTCGGCCAGTTGCAGGCGGTAGTGGACACCCGCTTCTTCCCGTTTGAAAAACAGCTGAGGCTCCAGGGGCTCCAGCCCGGTTTCGATGACAAAGTCTTTGGCCAGTACTGTGCGCTCTACCTGCCAGGTCACAGGGAGCCTCTCGGCATTGGCGCGTTCCAGGAGTTCCGCCAGGCGGGTATGAACGTATTTGTAAATGGGCCCCGCCAGTTCGCGGTCGGCCAGGAGTGTTTCCAGCGTTGGTTTGCTCCGTTTGTTGGGCCGGAATTTTTCCGACAATAGCTTGGGCTGTAGCTGCTCAATCAGGTCAAAGAGGCGGTCGCGGGTAGGCGTCAGCTCCAGTTCAAAGCTCCCGATGGTCTCCTTGAGCGCCTTCTGTTTGATGTGCGCCAGGAAGCCTTCCTGATCTTCACTAACGATGTAGGCGGTAGGGAGGTAGAGCTTCTCCGCAAAGTGATAAATATCATACACCACATGGTGCGTGGCGCGCTGTGTATCGGTTTTGAATAACTGCATGTTTGCGACTCCTGTACAGAAGGCGGGTACTTGTCGACGCTGCGCCTTCTCTTTACTTTGATTTTATCTGAACTAACAAATGTAGGGAAAAAATCGCGGGTATTGGGAAAGGAGCTGCCGTTTGGGAAACCAAAATTAGCATTCATGTAGTTCGCTGCTAATGCGTGATAACCCGTAAAATTCGGATATTGATATTGTGCTTGTTTCAGCGCACTCAGCAGTGTTTTTTTACAGGCTAAATGATCTTTCCAAACTGCAGTTTTAGCCAGAAATGTAAAAATTTGTAGTTTGGTACAAAAAATTAAATAAAAATTTGTAGTTTAGTACAAAAAATATGATACAGCGGCAGCTTCAGGCGGTGGTTAATCGCTGGTTATTTCGGGGAAAGATCGTCATTCTATATGGTGCAAGACAAGTGGGCAAGACGACTTTGGCCAAAGTGCTGTTGCGTGAGCACGGTGGTGATTTAAATGCCTACTACAATTGTGAGATACCTTCTGTACGGCAAGTATTGGAACAGCAGGAGCCCGAATTGCTGAGGCGTGAGTTTGGTGCACACCGATTGATCGTGCTGGATGAGGCACAGTATATCCCGGATATCGGGCAAATCCTGAAGGTCATAGCAGACCACCTGCCGGAAGTACAGATTATAGCTACCGGTTCTTCAAGCTTTGAGCTGGCGCAGCGGACGGGGGAACCACTCACCGGGAGGGCGCTTACATTCACCCTTTACCCTTTTTCTTACGAGGAGCTTGGGCAACTTCACCGGCCCGGCGAAAGGTCGGGCCTGCTGGAAAATTGGTTGCGTTTTGGTACCTACCCTGAGATCGTTCAAGCTTCACAAGAAGATACCAGGTTTTTGCTTGATGACTTAACGTCACGGTATCTCTACAAAGATATTTTCGTCTTTGAAAATATCCGCAAAGCTGATATTGTCCACCAACTATTGCAGTTACTGGCCTTTCAAATAGGCAATGAAGTTTCTATTCATGAACTGGCCCTTAAGCTTAAGGTCAATGAACGTACGGTATCCAGGTACATTGACTTGTTAGAAAAGGCATTCGTCATTTTCCGCCTGCCCGCATTGAGCCGAAATCTCCGCAAAGAGGTAAGTAAAAAGAAGAAGGTTTACTTCTATGATTTGGGCGTACGCAACAGTATCATACAGCAGTACCAGCCATTGAAGGGCCGGGCAGACCAGGGTGCGTTATGGGAGAATTTTTTAGTGGCCGAACGCATGAAATACCTGCACGCACGCTTACGATTTCCCAAACAGTATTTCTGGCGGACGCATGACCATCAGGAGTTGGATTATGTGGAAGAAGCAGATGGTCAACTGCATGGCTACGAGTTCAAGTGGAATCCAAAGAAAGCTAAAGCTCCGGTAGCTTTCGCAAAAGCTTACCCAAAAGCGGAGGTCCAAGTACTGCATCGACAAAACTTTGAGCCGTTCTTATTAGATTAATGAAGCCGTAACCTTAATTTTTGGGCACATAACGCTCCACCCGCACCTCATCCAAATACATCCGCTGCCCTGCCGGATTGCGCAGGTAAAGCCGCAGGTACCAGCCGGGCTCAAAGCTGCGGGGGAGCCGGAAGAAAAAAGCAGCTTCGCCCCATTGGTCAGGAGTGCCGGCATGCCAGATGGAGTAGTCGCTATTGCCGATGTAGGAAGTGGGGCGCATCAGGCGGCGTTTTTTGCGGCGGCCTTCTGCATTTCGCAATTCAGCAAAGAGGATGATGCCCATGTCCCGGTTCCAGATGCGGTCGGCTGCGGGCATATAGGCACGGAGGCTGATGCGGAGCCAGTCCCCGGACTGTACATTATCCAAATTAATCTGATCGGATAGGGTGTAGTCGCCATCAGGAGGCAGCAAAGCGCCTTGCCCCTGAAAAACCTGCTCAGCAGACCGGTGCGGAAGATCGGCAGGCTCAAAGCCTTCCTGTAAGAGTAGTTCAGCGGGCTGAAGTGCGTTAGTGTCGCGAGGTTGCCGCTCCTTAGTATCGAAGGCGACCATGGAGTGCCAGGTGGGTTGAAGGGTGCCAAAGGTCTCCAGGTAGAAAGCGGCATTGCCCCGCTCTGACCAAATGACGCCCTTCTTCATCTGCCAGGTTTGGAAAAGATTGAGCCAGGTGAAAAATAGCAGTCCCAGCCCCAACGCTACGGCTGCCCATCGCTTCCGGAGCAACGGTGCAAAGCAGGCCCCCAGTCCAAAAGCTAAAAGCGGATAGGTTTCCACCATCGGCCGGGAGCCCAGCCCCGGGAAGTAAGTCCAGGCGTAGTAGGAATAGTGGATGTAAGCGTGCAGCCCCACAAACAGCGCAATGGGCAGCAGCTTGCCCGGAGCATACCGGCGCAGTCGGAACAGCCCGATCAGGCTGAAAAGCATCACCGGAGTGTAAATCAGCCAGCCATTGGAGAAGTCGAACCAGCCTTTGTAAATCATGGGCTGCAGGAAATTGAAGCCTTCGCCTTCGTAGGGGTTGAAGTACAATTGTCCGCTAACATAGTACCAGTAACCGAGTTGCGGACTGAAGGCGAGTCCAAGCCCAAGCCCGGCGAGCAGAAGGTAAGCCGGCCGGCGCAGGAAGAACTGCCAGCGTTCGCGCAGGGTTTCCGTGCCATTCACCCCCCACAGCAGAGGAATAAGCAGGCTGATGACTTCAGGCACCCGCGTCAAAGCAATCAGGCCAACGACGAGTCCGATACCGAATGCTTTGGTACGGCTCGGGCGGTCGTAGAACCTTTCCGTTAGAAACAGGAGCAGGCAGTAATTGAAAAAGAGAAAACCATGCGCCATCGTAACGTAAGTGGCGTGGTAGAACACATTGGTGGCAAAGGCCAGGGTGAGCAGCACTACCGCCGTCACTTTGCTGCTGAAGTACCGCTGCAGGACCCGGCTGAGCAAAAAGAAGCCTAGCAATAGGTACACGATGGTCGAAAAACTTACTGCCAGCAGGTAGGGCTTGCTCCAGCCATCTGCGGGGTAAGCATCAGTGGCTTTCGCCCAGGCGTGGGCCAGGAGGAAAAAGGGCGTTTCCATCACCGGCACGCCCAAGGTGTATTTGATGTAGCGCCGCCCGCGTTCTGTGAGGCGTATGCCAAATTCATCCTCGCGGGGATCGGCAGAACCGGGGTTGGCGGCCTGCAGGCTGCTGATGGTCGCATCGTAGTCGCCAACATCCTGATTCACCCAAAAAGAGACCACATGCAGGTAGTAGCTGTTGCTGTCGCCGTAGTACAGGGCTTCATCCCACCGGTCGATGAGCACGTAACCAGCCAGAAAAAGCAGGGCGATGGCGAGCAGGGCCCGTCTGATGATGGGAGGAGTGGTATCCAATGGCCTGAGTTTGGTTTCGGGGCTGAAGATAAGAAAGGTTGGGTTGTTTTATGGGCGTTTGGGATTGAATTCACGAGAAGTTCGTGGAGGGGTTCACGCAGAGATCGCGGAGGGGTTTTGCGCAAAGAAAGGCTTGACGATTCTATTAAGCCAGGTATGCCAAACGTAACGTTGAGTCCTTTGTGGCTCATTCTTTGCGCGCGCTGCGTGAAACCAGGGGCAGCGCATGGCTCTGCGCCCTTTGCGTGAAGAAAATTGCCAGCCCTCTTACGGTCTATATGCGAGGGTCTTTCCGTGAAACCCCATCTCATTTCCTCCCAAAAACGTACATTTGCTCCTAAACAAGGAACGCCGCCACCATGAAGGACCGCTTTTCAGATGCAAACCTTGGCCGCCTGGCTGTTATCGTGCTTGGTATTGCCTTGCTTTGGTTGCGCTTCCCTGATTTCTTTGCCACGCCCAATCTGGTCATCGAGCCCTATGCCGATGGGCTCAAGGCGTACACCAATATCGAATACCACGCCCGCCACGACAGCTCCTTCACCTACTTCGAAGGGATGAACTATCCCTACGGCGATCATGCTTCGGCTGCCGTTACGCAGCCCCTTGTCTCCGGGCTCATTAAAGTCGTGAGTGATTACGTGGTGGACATCACAGGCTATACCCGGGCGATTGTCAACTTTTCGCTGCTGCTGGGGATTTTGCTGGGGGCTTATTTCCTTTACCTCTCTTTTTTGCGGCTTGGAACGGTTCCGTGGTGGGGGGCTGCCGCCAGTCTGGGCATCGTATTCCTGTCTCCCCAAATTTACCGGTTTGTCGCGCACTACGGTTTGTCGCATATTGAGGTCCTTCCCATACTCTTTTACCTCCTCATCCGGCTGGAGGAAGCGCACAGCCTGAAGTACAGCCTTTGGATGGCCGTGGCGCTGCTGGTCTTCCCGCTTATCCACTTTTACTATTTCGTCATTATGGCGATGACCATATCCTTTTATTTTTTCTTCGGCTTTTTGCGGAAGCCTACGGTGCGCCGGTTTTTCCGTTATCTGCTGCACTTCAGCGTGCAAATTGGGCCGCCGCTGGTCTTCTTTTATTTTTGGATGTACCACAATAACCCGGTGGCAGACCGGGCTGCGCGGCCCTGGGGGTTTTTCCACTTTCATTCCATCTGGGAGGATATTGTCACGTCGAAAGCCATGCCTTATTTTGACTGGATCAATGAGCAGGTGATCGCCATTCAGGATGGGGGCTTTGAGGGCAAAGGTTATATTGGCCTGGTAGCCGTAATTGGTCTCCTGGTGCTTACGGGGCGCTGGGTGAGCAGTGGCTTTAAAGCGTCATTTGTGCAGGCAGGCGGGGAGTTGCAGCCGTTCCTAAATAAGATGATGCTGACCAGCCTGGTGCTCCTGCTCCTGTCTTTTGGGCTACCGTTCACTATTCCGGGGCTGGAAGGGCTGCTGGATTATACAGGCCCCTATCAGCAATTCCGGTCGGTGGGGCGCTTCAACTGGCCTTTTTACTACACCATCAACCTGATTGTCTTCACTGAGCTTTGGGCATGGATAGACCAATCCAAAGCACAGTGGAAGCTGGGGCTGGGCATTGGGGCTTTGCTCTTACTGGGCTTTGAAGCCTATCATTCCTGTACCGAACCCGACCTGGAACTGGATGACATCCGGCAATTGCACGAAGGCGAGACCTTTGCTGATTTGCCAGGCATCGACTACCGGGAATTTCAGGCCACCGTGCCCCTGCCTTATTTTAATTTGGGCAGCGATAACTTCTGGATGGAAGTACCGGGTAACGTGATGCCCTGGACACTCATTCTGGGTATGCAAACCGGCCTGCCCACCACAGGTGCTGCCCTGACCCGCACCAGCCGCAGCCAATCCTACAATCAGTTGCAGCTGGTCTCCGAACCTTACCGCGTCCCGAAAATCCTGGAAGACTTTCCCAATGAAAAGCCACTTTTGCTGGTATTGGGCAAGTATCAGTTTGAGCAGCGTAAAGCCCGTTTCGAGCATATGCTTACCGGCGCGCAACTGCTTTTTGAGAATGATCAGTATGCGCTCTACCGCCTGCCCCTGACGGCTTTTGAAGAACGGATTGAGGCTAAGGTACGGGACATCAATTACACGCTCAAAGCAGACAGTGCGGCTTTGTACCCGGTGGCCGGTTTTCTTTCCCGGGATTCCACGCATAACTTTTACTACGAAAGTTTTGATACCCTGTCCGCAGAACAGTACTACCGTGGCGGCGGTGCTTATGCCCGGGAGGCCAGTCAGCCGAATATCCTGTTTGATGGCACTTTGCCCCGGCAGTATGGTACGGGCTGGTACACGTTTTCCACCTGGATTTACGTGGATGTAGACCGTCTGGCGACAGGCTTTTTTCATATTGAGGAGTATGAAGCTGAAAGCGGGGAGCGTTTGCAGGAACAGCACTACCGCATCTACGACCACTTCCGTACCTTTGATAATAATGGATGGGCACTGGTGGAAATGGGCTTTATCCCGCAGCGCTCCGACAGCCGTATCCGGTTTTGGGTAGACAATCAGGACATCGGAGAGGCACCACTTTTTGTAGATGAGCTGCTCATCCGGCATGATATTGCAGAGATTTATCAGAAAGGGCAGCATTACCTTTTTAAGAATAACCGGTGGTATCCGGTAGAATAATCACAGGCGCATGGATTTGCATATTAAGAACGTTACCGTCATCGCACCGGGCAATCCGCATCATAAGCAGGTGCGTAGCATATTGATTAGGGAAGGATATATTCAGAAAATCGAAGAAACGCCTTTTGAAGAGGAGAATGCCCCGGTACTGGAAGCGGAAGGGCTACACCTGTCCATCGGCTGGATGGACTTCGGCGTACAGGTGGGCGACCCCGGGCTGGAGCATCGCGAAACCCTGCATACCGCAGGCGCAGCGGCGGCGGCCGGTGGATTTACGGCAGTAGCCGCATTTCCCAATACAGATCCGGTGATTGATTCCAAGTCTGGGGTTCAGTACATTCGTCGAAATGCTGAAGGCAAGCTCGTCAACTTCCATCCTATGGGCGCGCTGACCCTGAAGTGCGCGGGCCGGGAAATTACCGAGATGATCGACATGCAGCGGGCTGGCGCGGTTGCCTTCACTGATGGCCCCATCGCGCTGCAGCATACCGGGGTGATGCTTCGGGCGCTCAATTACGTTAAAGCCTTCGGTGGAGTAGTGGTCAATCAGCCGCTCGACGACCACCTGCGGCACGGCGGGCAGGTGCACGAAGGCATCGTTTCTACTTCTCTGGGAATGCCGGGCATCCCATCGATAGCTGAGGAGGTGATGGTACGCCGTGATTTGCACCTGCTGGAGTATACCGAAAGCCGGTTGCACCTCGCTAATATCTCCACCGCGGGCGCCGTGCAAATGATACGCGAAGCCAAAGCCAAAGGGCTACAGGTAACCGCAAGCGTAGCCATTATGAACCTGGTCTACGAAGACGAAGCCACCTCTACCTTCGACTCCAATTTCAAAGTACTACCACCCCTGCGGAGTGCTACCGACCGGGCCGCATTGAAAGCGGGCGTACTTGACGGCACTATCGACATTATCGCCTCCAATCACCAACCGCTGGAAGAAGAAGCTAAAAAGCTGGAATTCCCCTACGCCGAGTTTGGGGTGACTGGCCTGGAAACGCTTTATGCCTTATGCCGTACCCATTTAAGCGACTGGCTTACCGATGAACTGCTGATTGAGAAAATAGCCGGCAATCCCCGCCGCATTCTGGGGCTGGATTTGCCCGAAATCAAAGAAGGCGCGATGGCAGAGCTGACCCTCTTTCAACCCGATGCCCAATGGGTGTATGACCGCAGCCGGGTCTATTCCCGCTCCCTGAACTCACCGGTGCTGGGGCAGGAGCTACGCGGGCGTGCCCTTGCCGTGGTCAACAATAATCAGTCGTTTGTTAATGCCCATTCATAGAAAATTCCGGCGGGGGATTAGGAATTGACCGATATTGAAGCTTATTCACCAACTTTAACCATTACACTTATGAGTACACTTGACAATCCTAATGAAACCATTGACCCTAAGGAAGTTTCTCCATGGCCTACCGGCAGCCGGCACGGCTTACTGGCCGGTTTGGTACTAATTGTAGTCGGTTTGATTATTCACATGACAGGCATGGTGGACTATACCGGGCAAAATACAGGGGGGAACTGGATTTCCAATATTGCCACCTGGGGTGTGATGATAGCGGCTATTGTACTGGCAGTGCGTCAGCACAAAGAACAGGAACTGGGCGGTTTTATCAGCTTTGGGCGCAGTTTTTACGTGGGCTTTATCGTATCTCTGCTCATCGCGCTTACCTCAGCCATCTGGGGCTATATTTTCTTTGCCTTTGTGGAGCCCGGGCTTATTGACACTATGATAGAAATGAGCCGTGAACAAATGATTGAACAACAGGGCATGAGTGAAAGTGATGCGGATAAAGCAATGGGGATGATGGGATGGATGATGAATCCTGCAATACTTTCTTTGTTTGCAGCCGTAGGCTCCCTGATTGCCGGCACTATCTTTTCGCTAATCATTGGTGCGATTATGAAGCGGGAAGCTTAAAGGCTATCTTTAGGATCATACTGTTTTCTGCTTTAGCCCCCGTATATTTGCCCTACAACCAATAAGCATATGCTAAAGCAAAACCGAGGCGTAAAGTACGGCATCATAGCAGGTGGAATTACCGTGGGTATCTACCTGCTATTTTATTTGATCAATAAGGAGCTGGTTTTCAACTCTTTCCTAAACTGGGCAACGGTGGGGCTCTATTTGGCTATTGCCTGGAAAGCTATTGATGATGAGCGGCAGGCCATCGGAGGGAAGCTGGAGTTTCAGCAGGCCCTCAAGGTGGGTTTCACCGTTTTTGTGGTCGCCAATCTGGTGTACTACTTTTATTACTATTTGCTGCACGGTGTTTTTGACCCGGGACTCGAGGAGGTGCAGCGGGCTGTAATGTCTGAGACCCTGGAAGCCCGGAAAGGGATGCTTTCGGAAGAGCAGTACGATGCCTTCAGGGAGTCGCTGGAAGGGGACGGCTTGAAAGTCGGCCTGCAGAACACACTGCTGACTTACGCCCGCAGCCTGATCGGATACTTCCTGATTTCCCTTGGCCTGGCGGCATTAGCCAGCCGGAAATGATCATCTTTTCTAACTTTTGCGCGTTCTTCACTTTAAGACCAGAAGCTGATACATGGATATTTCAATCGTCGTCCCGCTTTTTAATGAGGAAGAGTCCCTGCCGGAGCTGGAAGCCTGGATCCGCCGGGTGATGGAAGCGCATGGTTTCTCCTACGAAATTGTATTTGTGGATGATGGCAGCCGGGATCGCTCCTGGGAGGTGGTAGAGCGCCTGGCTCAGGAGAACACCTGTGTCCGGGGCATTAAGTTCCGCCGCAACTACGGGAAATCTGCTGCCCTCAACCGGGGCTTTGCTGCCGTACAGGGTGATGTGGTGGTCACGATGGATGCCGATCTGCAAGACTCCCCCGAGGAGCTACCGGAGCTTTACCGCATGATTACAGAAGAGGGGTATGATATGGTGTCCGGCTGGAAGAAAAAGCGCTACGATCCGGTGCTCACCAAAAACCTGCCCAGCAAGTTTTTCAATTGGACGGCCCGCCGCATGACGGGCATCCACCTGCATGACTTCAACTGCGGGCTAAAGGCTTACCGCAATGCCGTGGTCAAAAGCATAGAGGTGTACGGCGATATGCACCGTTACATCCCGGTCCTCGCCAAGTGGGCGGGGTTCAAGAAAATAGGGGAGAAGGTGGTGCAGCATCAGGAGCGTAAATATGGGACCACTAAGTTTGGTATTGAGCGCTTTATACGCGGCCCGCTGGATCTGCTCTCGGTCATTTTTATCTCCAAGTTTGGTAAACGGCCCATGCACTTTTTCGGTATGTGGGGCGTCTTCATCTTCGTCATTGGCTTCTTCGCGGCAGGGTATATTGGCATCAGCAAATTGTACCGCCTGAGCCAGGGGCTGCCTACGATTCTGGTGACGGACAATCCTTATTTCTACATTTCTCTTACTTGTATGGTTATCGGTACGATGCTGTTCCTTTCCGGTTTTCTCGCTGAACTAATTTCGCGCACGGCTTCTGACCGGAACAGCTACCTTATTGAGCGGGAAATTGGATCAGGCAAGGCAGTGGCAGAGCAATAAAAAGGCACGTACCAATGCTGAAGCTGATACGTGCCTTTCGTTCCTGCTGGAATCTATTGCTTAGCGTTCGTACAACTGCTTGCCAGCTTCCTCGTACTTATCGCCTTCAACCCAGAAGGGGCGGTCTTCGTCATCGGCAATCAGGCGGGCTGTGCGTGCCAGCGCCTGACAGAACTTCTGTAGATAATCGAAGTCGATGGAGTCCGGGTTGTCAGCTGCCTGATGATAGTAAGTGCTGATTTCCTCATCAAACTCAGTGAGGCCGGGGCTAAAGCACAATGCCGGTACGCCCAACTTAGCGAAGGAGACGTTGTCAGACCGGTCGAAGAGGTTCTGCTCCGGTGCAGGATTGGGGAATACATCAAGCCCGAAAATGTTAGAAGCCGCTTCCACAAGTCCATCTGTTCCGGTACGGCCAAAGCCCACGATGGAAACATAGGAGGGGTCGTTGTAGCCTGCACCATCCGTATTCAGGTTGAAGATGACCTGGTCCATTGGGAGCAGCGGGTTTTCGGCGTAGTATTGACTACCAAGTAAGCCGATTTCCTCACCGGTCACTGCCAGGAAAATAACGGAACGTTTGGGAGGCGCTTCCGCCAGTGCCTGCAGGGCACCAAGAAGTGCGGTCGTTCCCATGGCGTTGTCCCGGGCACCGTTGAAGATACTGTCCTCCGGGGTGTAGGGAGAACCACCATTTTTACCCGTGCCAACGTGGTCGAAGTGAGCAGTGATGAGCAGGTATTCGTCCTTTAGCTCCGGATCGGTACCTTCGAGCAACCCGATGACGTTGTTGGAAGTGACCGCCCGGCGGGAGAAACCCTCACTGCTTAGCTCCACCTTTGTCTTTTTGCTATCCTTCATGGCATTGAAGGTCTCTTTGTTTTCTTCCTTGATCCAGCCATAAACAAAGTTGGGGTTGGATTTAGTGGTCTCCATTTTATCAGCCAAGTTAAGGCTTTCCTTGCCAAAGTAAGACAGGAAGAACTGCCAGGGGAACTGCAGGCGGTAGAGCTCGATCAGGCCAACGGCGCCTTTCTCTTTAGCGAGTTTGCGTTTTTTTCTCATAGAGTTGAAAACGGTCAGCGGGTCTTGACCTTCCGGTGTGCCGGGTAATACGAAAACGAGTTTACCTTCCACATCAAGCTTATCGTAGTCATTTTCACCCGTTTCCTCGTCCACCCAGCCATAATTAGCAAAGACGGCTTTGGTCTTGGTCGGCTCAAGATTGCCGGTCATCATCAGCAGGTTGTCGCCCTGTGTATAGGTCTCGTCCTCAATAACGATCGTAGCCGCAGAAGGAGGCGTAATGGCTTCAAAGGGGACAGGCTGGTAGTAGCCCTGAGCGCCATCCACTTGCTTTAGGCCAAAGGTGGCGTACTGGGAGGCGATGTAGGCGGCGGCAATATCATTGCCCATTTCACCGGTGCGCCGGCCCTGCAGGGCATCAGATGCCAGAAACCGGAGGTGGGCTTCCATGTCCGCCTTGGTGATATCAAATTCAGGAGCCCGGCTGTCGCTTTGAGCCTGAGCGGGAGTTAAGCAAACAAAGGCAATTAAGCTTGCCAGCAGTGTCAGTTTTTTCATTAATTCCAATGGTTTGGTGAATACGATTCCCATCTTTTTAGAGGACGGTCCTCAGGTAGGGGCTAAAGGTAATGATACAGGACGGAATGATCGCTATTGAATCTACGGAAGTGTCCAATTGGAAGATTGATGACACCATGAGCCCGCTGAAAGGCCGACAGATACTGCTATACGGCTGGTCTTCAACCGCTAGGGTCTCTCTGCTGTTGTTAATCCTGAAAAATCCCTGTATTTTTGAAAACAGGAAGAGCGACTTTCCTGATCTGCAAAAGCCTTTATGAAGCGACTTCTACTTTCAATACTGCTTACCATAACTGGTGCTTATGTGCTGGTTGCTCAGGGACTGCTGGGTCAACAGGTCTCTGCTGAGTTTTGGGAGGTGTCATTAGAGGAGGCGCTTTACCGGCTGGGCGATGAGCATGACCTGCGGCTGTCTTTTTCAAATGATATTCTGCCTCCTACGGTAATTACAGCAAAGTTTGAGCAGCTATCTGTTGAAACCGCCCTTGGACAGCTATTGGAAGGTACACCCCTTCGCGTGAAAGAGCTTGGAGGTCAGATCGTAGTTTTTCTTCCTGCTGACCTTGATTTTACAATAAACGGGATACTGGTAGATGCGAGTACGGGGGAGCGCCTGATCGGTGCCAATGTCTTTGACAGTAAAAGTGGCAAGGGTACAGTTACCAATGAGTATGGTTACTTCAGCATAACCCTGCCTGCGGGTCCGGTAGAGCTGGATTTTTCTTACGTGGGGTACCGGACGTTGTCTGCGGACTTCTACCTGATGAACGATCGGCGTCTTGATCAGCAGTTGCGTTCCGATTTGCAATTGCAGCCAATAGAGGTTGTCGGATATAAACCAATGCCCGGCCCTCCAATCGTACAGCCCGGAGGGGCCACTCAGCTCAATATGGAGCAACTGGAACAGCTACCGGCACTAGCCGGAGAGTCTGACCTGGTGCGGGCGCTTCAGTTACTTCCGGGTGTTCAATCTGGTACAGATGGGTTAGATGGCCTGCACGTCAGAGGCGGTAGCAATGGACAAAATCTGATCATGATTGATGGCGTTCCGGTCTACAATATTGCGCACGCTGCGGGCCTGTTCTCGGTATTCAATACCAATGCTGTAAAAAGCGCACAGCTTTACAAGGGAGGCTTCCCTGCCCGCTACGGTGGACGTCTGTCGTCTGTATTGGATATCCGGACTCGTGACGGTAATAATCAGCATTACGAAGCAGAAGCCAGTATTGGGCTTTTGTCCGGTCGTATGACACTCGAAGGCCCGATACAAAAGGGGAAAAGCAGTTTCATTATTTCCGGCAGGCGGAGCCTTATTGGATGGTACCTGCAGCCGCTCGCCGAAAGTATGCGTTCAGAGGAGGAACGGCAGAGCCTGGTAGATTACGACTTTTACGACGTCAATGCGAAGTTAAATTTTAAGTTATCTGACCGGGATGACCTCTACTTCAGTTTTTACAAGGGGGAGGATGCCTACCGGAACCGTAGCCTTACTGTGGATACTTTATTTGCTCAGGATACAACTGTGTTAGAGCCATCGCCATTTTTTTCTTCCAGGAGTACGCTGGAAGAGATGAGTTGGGGCAATACTGTCACATCCATGCGATGGACGCACCTCTTTGGAGAACAGTTGTTTGCAAGCCTGACGGCTTCTTACAGCGGATTGGACGTCGGGATTACCTATGAACGGGGAGACTCCCTGATCAATCTGAGTTCAGGGAGTGTAACCGAACGGTATATTAGTATTGGGCGGTACTTTTCGCAAATCAATGATTTTGGCGTACGGTTAGACTTTGATTACCGGCCTTCTCCTTCTTTGTTCATGCGCTTTGGAGTTTCTGCAACACGGCATCAGTTTGAGCCGGGTTTATTGTCGCTTGAGTTGGTTGAGAAATCCGATACCCTGCGGCAGCCACAAATAGAAGCCAGGGCTATTTCGGCCAATGAGTTTGGGGCCTACCTCGAGAATGAATGGCAGGTGGCGCGGGACTTCAAAATCAATATGGGCTTACATCTGGCCTCTTTTCAGGTAGATGGGCAAAATTATGCCTCCCTGCAACCACGCCTGATTGCAAACTGGCGGGTCAAAAAAGGGCTCGAACTTAATGGTTACCTAAGCAAGATGACGCAGTTTGTTCATTTGCTTTCCAATTCCACATTGGGACTGCCTAATGATCTTTGGGTGCCCAGTACCGGAGCCGTTAAGCCGGAGCAAAGCTGGCAATTGGGGTTGTCTTCAGTCTTAAGGCTGGAAAATGGTTGGCAGCTTACCGGAGATTTGTACGCCAAGCAAATGAGCCAGTTGCTGGCGTATTCAGAGGGTGCTTTGTTTTTTAACGACTGGGAAAGTAATCTTACTTCAGGCACCGGCAGTGCCTATGGAATGGAGCTGCTGGTAGAAAAACGACAGGGGAAAACAACAGGGTGGGCATCCTACAGCCTGGCATGGGCAGACCGTCGTTTCCCACTTGTCAATAATGGTCGCCGCTATCCTTATCGCTATGATCGACGGCATGCTTTCACGCTTGCTTTTGTACGTACAATTAACGACTGGGTAGAAGTTTCCGGATCATGGGCTATGAACTCCGGCTTTGCCTTTAGCTTGCCACAAGGACGGTATCAGGTTTTTCTACCCGGGGTAGGAAGCGTAGACGTGGTAGACTACGGCGAGAAAAATAACTTCCGAATGCCCGTTTATCACCGGCTGGATCTCGGTGTCAACCTGTATTTCGAATCTGAATCTGTAAGGCATACCCTGAATTTTGGTGTCTACAATCTTTACAACCGGCGCAACCCGCTTTATTACAATCTGGAGTCAAGATATGTCACTGAAGGCAATGAGATCAGGGAGGAGCGCCAGTTCAATCCGGTATGGCTGTTGCCGGTCTTGCCCGCGTTGAACTATTCTTTGAAATTATAATTGTATATTTACCTATAACTCCTTACTTTTTAGGGGTAATGGTAACTGAAGAAGCTTTGCGCAATCAAAGAACGAAGCAATTTGAAATATCATTTTGTTTCGTTGTTTCGATTCTTGCATTTATTCTGCGGTGTTATTGTAAGGAGAAAACGGATAGTTTATGCCGCGATTTATTTTACTACTCATTTTTGCAGCAATAACAGGCTTCTCACTAAGTTGTGAGAAAACCTTTGATGTCAATGCAGTAGTTGAAAACCGCCCAGCCGAGTTGGTTGTGGTTGGGAGTTTTACCCTGGACCGCAACCTGCAAGTATATGTCTCCGCCTCCCGCAGTATCCTTACAGATGCCCCTGTTGCCTACATCGATAATGCTATTGTTGAGTTGTATCGTAATGAAGAATTTTTGACTCAACTGAGCTTTTCTGAAGAGAAAGATAAAGTTTCCAATCTGCCCTTTTACTCTGTCGGAGATTTCCAGCCTCAGGTGGGGATAAAGTATACCATTAAAGTGGACGCGCCCGGATTTGACCCCGTTACTGCGCATAGTCAGATTCCTACGCCAATAAAGTTGGTGTCCTCTGAAATATCGAATTTTCAGTTTTTAGATACCAAAGGAGAACAGGAGGCTCTTGTGCGCTATGACGTCAACGTTGCTTTTGAGGATCCGGGCCAGGTTGAGAATTACTATCACATTAACTTTCTTCAGCAGTTCAGGGCTTACGAAATCACCCCCACTGACACTCTTTATTTCCAGGAAGAGATGCGCCCGGTAGTGTTTTCTAATCAGTTCAATACCAATTATCAGGTTGCCCATGTAGGTGGAGGGCTTCTGCTGGAGGATGAGGGCATCGACGGTCAAACCATCAGGCTAAATCTACCCGTTGAGTTCCTGTATTCGCCAACCCAAAAGGAACTAGGTAAGTTATTCATTGAATTGCGGGCTGTTTCCAAAGAGTATTATCAATATTTTTCTACAATAAGTCGGCAAAATGGGGTTTCAGACTCCCCATTTACTGATCCGGTGATTGTATACGACAATATTAATGGCGGACAAGGAGTGTTTGCCGGCTTCAGCACCTCTAATGATTCTCTGGTGATTGGATATTGATTTCCCTGTATTTTACTTTTCAGCGCTGGACGGGCCCGCATTAGTAATTTTGCATAGCTGGGAAAGCAAAAATATTTCTTCTTCGCATAGGGGGGCTTTTGATATTTAGTGTCTTTATAGGTGAAATTGCAGAATACATGGCATTAATACTGTCCATGCCTGAAAGTGAGATTACCAAAAAGAGCTATTATGAACGCCGAAGCAAAGTCATCATTTATTCACCTTTTTCCCCTCTTCTCCGTCCTCTCTGCTGAGGACAAAGCGGCGCTGGCAGAAATGATGGAGTATAAGGTGAAGCCGAAGTACTCCTTCATTTACATGCCGGGAGATGCTTCAGAATACATTTATTTCCTAGCCAAGGGGACCGTGAAAATTGGAACACATTCTACAGATGGCAAGGAGATTATTAAATCACTGATCCACCCTACTGCTATGTTTGGGGAGCTGGGCCTGATAGGGGAGCCTTATTATAAGGATTTTGCACAGGCTCTTAAGCAAGATGTTCATGTGTATCAGCTCAAAGTATCTGATATGAAAAAGCTGATGCAGAAGAGTTTTGACCTCTGCACTTCGGTCATGAATCTGTTTGGCGGCCGGTTGGTCCGGGCGGAGGACAAGCTGGAATCACTGATTTTTAAGGATGCCCGCACTCGTATTATTGAATTTATCAAAGACGCCGTCAACAAGCGCGGCCGCCGGGTAGGCTACGAAATGCTGCTCAAGCACTCCCTGACCCACCAGGATATTGCCAATATCACCTGCACCTCCCGCCAAACGGTAACACTAGTGCTTAATGAGCTTAAAAAATCAGATCTTATCTATTTCAACCGGGGTAAAATCCTGGTAAGAGATATGGCAAGGCTGGTTTAAGTGAATAAAATAAATCACGAGAATTGGATTAAAAAGGTATAAGAATCGGATTTAAAGAAAGCCCCGGTAAGCGTACATCGCTCCGGGGCTTTTAAGTATTAGCAATCATATCTGACAGGCTGCAAGTAGGCTAATCCCTGACGCAGCGCACGGAATTCCCAATTGTTTTTAAGTGGTCACCTTGGTGTGTAGCGTTGTCGTATTGTATATCAATTCGGTAGGCAGAATAAGAATACTTTTCAGTAGCGCTCCACCACCAACCAATTTCCCCAACGTTCCGGAATTCGCCACCTATGCTACGGTATCCGCCCGGACGTGCTGTGAAGCCGGTTTCATTGGTCGCAGTACTATTATCACCAACCCAGTGTGTGTTCCCCATCTCTTTTAATTTTCCACCGGCTACGGCATATCCACCTAAGTAATCGACCAGTGCTGTCCATTCCTCATCGCTCGGCAAGTGCCAGCCTGTAGGGCATGCGCCCTGCACTTCGCTTGGGTTAGTACTGCTACTGATTGCACCGTTCATAGCTGCTGTCCAATTATAGAGCACGCCGTAAGAAGTGTAATTGGGGTTGGCTTTGGCTTCATCAACATCTGTCCCGTTGTAACCATATACATAGTAATAAGGCCCTTCTTCATCTTCTGATCCGTCAACGGGCCTGTTGACCATCGGCAAATAGGCCAGGTTTTCGGCCATCCATACCTGATCGCCTATAGTGACAGTTGGATAAACATGCCCATCCCGGGGGTCGGTAAAACTACCTGTGCTACTCTCCTCCAGTGTCGTGAATGATACGGTGTTGCCATAGCCTGTGCCTACGCTATTAGTTGCATACGCCCGGGCATAGTAAGTTGTATTGGGCTCCAAATCCACAAGACTGCTTATGAAACTTCCCGGGCCATCACCATTTTCAGTTTTACGGTCATTAATGGTTGGTGGTGCTGTCGTATTCCAGCAGGTTCCTCTTTGGGTTATGACCTCTCCGCCATCATCAGTGATGTTTCCCCCTAAGAGGGCTGAAGTTGTAGTTATTTCAACGGCTTCTGTAGTGGAAAGCAACGGGACATCGTCAGGGTCATCAATATGGACAGTATCTTTTTCGCAGCCAGTTGCAACAATCAGTAACCCCATCATCGCCAGGAGTAGATGGATAAAGAATTTTTGGCTTTTCATCGTTCGATAATTTAGTTGTTATGTTGTTCATTGAACAGCCTGCCAATAGTATTACCAAGGCTTGGAACTGATTCAATGTGTTATTGTCAACAACTTCTATATTACGAGTTTGTCTGCTCTACTGTGCGGAGCAAAAGCAGTCAAAGCCAGAATTTACGCCGAAAAGCAGCGGTTATTTGCCTCAAGGGGCAGGGCCACTTTGTCAGCTGTATCTTTTATCCATTTATGCAGATCAACTGAGCAAAGCAATGAGTTTTATCATCGGTTTGCAGTTTTTTTTCAATAGGGTATTTTCCACGCTGGAAAAGCGGCTAACTCGCTAGTGTACGCTACTGCGTTTTACTGCCACTAGTTTCGGTGCGGAGTAGTATAGCAGCGGAGATTTACTTTGCATTAAGCGCCCAGTTGTATTCCCGGAAGCTCACTTTGGCACTGTCCTTCACATCTGTTGTGGTGTAACGGTCCACGAAAGCTTTGACATCGTCAAAATCCTCACCGTACCAGTTGAAAATCTGGGACAGTTCCAGTGATTTGGGGCTGATTGTATTGTAGGCTTCGTTGTTGATGAATGCCTGTGTTTGCTGCTCCAGATACTGCTCAAGATTGTCTGCTGTCCAGGCGTGGTTGAGCAGGGGAGGGCAGGACTGCGCTGCACAATTGACCGCAAAGTGAATGCGGGGCTCGTTATAGCGGGGGCGGATGATATCGTGCTCAATTTGGTTGAGCGAATAGGTTTGCCTCCCCAGCTTTATCCATTTAACGTCCCAGGGATTACCATCGTTAAGGTCCCGGATACTTTTTAAAGGATAGTTATCCACAATGAGCTTGACCGTAAATGCATTATATGCATTGATCCAGTAGGCAAGCTCTTCATCCCGGCTCCAGCTATCTAAAGGCGGCTGATTGGCCAGTTCTTTGAGGTAGGCGTTTAGGTCTTTATCATTTTTTGCCAGCTTTTTATAATTGACCGCGCCGTCTTCAGAGACATACTGCTGAAGTACACCTTCCCAAATGCGATGATCAGGCTTAGACGTGTTGGCTTCGGGTACGCTGGTTAGAAGCACCAGTAAAATAGAAATATAGATCATAGCTGAGTTGCAATTTAGCTGGGTAAGACGGTTCTGATGTCAATCAAAAAACTGATTTGTTACCATTGTTGTTGCCCATCACTGTGTAAAATGTATGGTAGCGGACAACTGTAAGCCACTTCAATAGGCATAGATCATCGCTTTTGTATCCACAGGGCGTCCATCGACCACCAGGCTGTAGTAATAGGTGCCGGGCGTGTACCTGTGATTTTCGTAGCCATAGACCACTTGTACA
>CAZNHN010000054.1:0-4630 GCA_964572415.1 uncultured Phaeodactylibacter sp. | reverse complement strand
GGTTTAGTTCGACTTCATAACGAGCAAGCTCTCTGCCCTGTGTATCTGCAATTCTGATAAAGGCCGTATTGTAATCGATAGGTGACTCCACCATGACGCCGATTGTTGTAGCTTCATCAAAGGGGTTTGGGCGATTTTGCAGCAGCGTGAGTCCCTCATAGGCTTTAACCTCCTGAGTGCTTGTCGTCAGGTTGGCAAAGGTTTCTCTTGAAAAATGGCTTTCTATATTGTTGGTGTCCAATGCAGCTGCGGACAAAAGATACACCGTGCCAGGTGGGAGCCACGACAGGGTGTCTTCTAACGCTGTGACGGTTACCAGGGTGTCAAAGTAAGTTGTCTCCGTCTCAAAGCTTCGAATACCAAGACGGTAAAGTCCGGTGCCAGCCGGGTCTTCAAGCTTGTAACGCACGCCTGCAAGGGTGGCCTCCAGCTCGAAATCGGTTGGTGTGGCGGGGCCCATAGCACTTGCGGCGGCGGCACTGCCGTTCAGTACTGTATTGCGTGCCAGGTAGTTGAAATCGACAAAGAAGCTATCTATTTGCCCGTCGTCATTAGTGTCTACACCGAGGATGTCTTCCATGGTGTGCTGCCGGTCGTGATAGTCTGGGGTGCTGGGGTTGCCATTGCCATGCTCATTGGCGGAGGTAAAGCGGACTGCGGAGTAGCCTCTTTGCCTGAAAGGGATATGGTCGCCGCCACGTCCGGCCCGGTCTTCCCGGGATATGATGTTAACTTCTGCGGCTACAGGTACAATTGGAGCGATATTCTCATCATACTGCAGTTTGCTGTAGCGGGCCAGCAGCCGGGAGGAGGAGGTTCCGAACAGGCCTCCGTTTGAGGAATAGACCCGAACGTTGATGCTGTCGATGGCATTCAAGCCCGGGCAGCCGGGGGGCGAAGCGGTTGCTCCGCAAATGATGCCGCCTACGATATCGTTGTTGTAGACGCCACGGATTTGAATATCCTCCTGCTCGGCATATTCAG
Source organism: uncultured Phaeodactylibacter sp. (assembly GCA_964572415.1). Taxonomy (GTDB): domain Bacteria; phylum Bacteroidota; class Bacteroidia; order Chitinophagales; family Saprospiraceae; genus Phaeodactylibacter. The sequence continues at coordinate 3,646 of CAZNHN010000054.1, read as the reverse complement.
CAAAAGCGTTGGCGCCAAATAGCCCCTGCTCTTCTCCTGTGGTGATCATAAAGACGATCGTCCGGTTAAAAGCATACTGGCTCATCACCCTTGCCAGCTCCAGGACTAAAGCTGTACCAGTGGCGTTGTCCTCCATACCCTGCGCCATGCACTCGGTATCACAAACCTCAGCGCAGCGGCTGTCCATATGCCCTTCAAGGAGTACCACTTCGCCGCGGTCCGGCCCAATACCGGGCAAAACAGCGAGCACGTTCCGGTGCTGCCCCATGCCGCAGATGTCCTGATCAAACTGGAAATATCCGACTTCAAGCCGGCCCTCCTGTGCTGCCGGGAAATTTTCGAACTTGTTGTGCGCCCAACGGCGGGCTGCACCCATACCGAAAGTAGCACTTGTTGTGTCAGCGCCCGTATTGCGATTTTCGAAACTGCTTAATTCCACCAGATAATCATATAAGGAGTCAGGAGATACGGATTCCACTAGATCAGCAAAGATGGCATCCGGATGATTGATCAGGGTAGCAGGCTCGTAGTTGCCGGCCGGATAATTGCCCTTCAGCAGGTCTTCCATGACGGGATTGGTCAGTAACAGGTTGGTTTGGCTGTGAAGGGTAACTACAGACAGGACTGCAAAAAGGGAAAGTAAAAGTCGCTTCATGGCTCTTTTTTGTGAGGATTGGAGATTACTAATACCCAAGTATAATAAAGTTGGTTTTGAAAATGTTTTGAAGAGCAGCAGGGAGCGGTAATTGGATTTCTTTAATGTTATATTAACTTTTGCGGGTATGGAATTTCCTATCCTGCACTATCTTAAAGCTGAAACAAAAACCGAAATACAGTTCATGATGAAATTCAGAATCCTACTCGTACTACTGCCTTTGTCTTTCGCCCTGAACAGCGTGGCGCAGGATTGTTCCACTTTTTTCCCTTTCAAGGAAGGAGCCTATATGGAGTATACCACCTTCAACAAAAAAGGCAAAGTGGAAAGCATTACTGAAAATACTGTAAAGGTCATCAATGAAAATGATGGCGAAATCGAAGCAGAAGTCAGCACCGTCCTGAAGGATAAGAAAGGCAAAGAGTCTTACTCCGGCACCTATCAGGTCTTTTGTAAAGACGGCAAGCTGCTTATGGATGTCAACTCCATGTTCAATCCGGCTATGCAACAGTCCTTTAGCGGCTACGAAGTGACGATTGAGGGCGATGCGCTATCCTTCCCAAATGATATTGAAGTCGGTCAGGAACTGCCGGATGCTTCCTCAAAGATTACCACAGCTGCAAGCGGTATTAATATCGCTTCTATGAATATTGAAATAACGGACCGAAAGGTAGAAGGGAAAGCGACAATTTCGACAGATGCAGGGTCTTTTGAGTGTTATAAAATCAGCCAGACTTCCAGCATCAAAATGATGATCAGCCGTTCTTACTCCACGGTGGAGTACTTTGCAGAAGGCGTGGGCGTGGTCAGGTCTGAGACTTATGATCAGCGTGGTAAACTGCAAAGCTACATGGAACTTACTGCAATTGAAAAATAAGGCTCTAAGCCCATTTGAAGGAAAACCATTGTACGCAGCTTCTTTCGGTCAACCGGGAGGGGCTGTTTTTTTTTAGGGCTTCGCGAAGTGGAGGATAGCTTGTCGTATGACTTCAGAGACAGCAGTATAGAATACAGGCATGATCCGGTCTGCATCATCAGTGGGTTGATGATAATCTTCATGGTCCTCTACGCCAAAGTAGAGAAATGGGATGCCTTTTTTGTGAAACTCGCCGTGATCGGAGGCGTAGGTCCAGTCATCAGAGCGCGTTGGCGTTGGCGATTCGTGCCCAAACCCGACCTGTATCGTTGCATCTTTCGCAATACGGTCTAATGGAGCGCGCAGTTCAGGATAATGACCTGCACCGCAGATGTAAATTTGTTCCTTGGCATTGCGGCCGATCATGTCCATGTTGATATTCAGGATGATCTGCTCTAATGGCACCGTTGGTTCATCTACGAAGTGGTTGGCGCCGCGGAGCCCAACTTCTTCAGCATCCCAGGCTGCAAATAGAAGACTGTAAGGCGTGGGTTTGGCCTGGAAGTACCTGGCCAGCTCCAGGAGGGCGCCCACCCCCGAAGCATTATCGTCCGCGCCATTGTATACTTCACCACCCCGTTCGCCAACATGATCGTAATGTGCGGAAATTACAATAATCGAGTCCGGTGTTTCCGTACCCCTAACCATCGCCAGGAGGTTAGTGGCGCTGTAAGTCTTTTTAGGAAAACGGCTGTAAAATTGGAACGGCTGCCGGTAGCCCTCCTTTCCTGCAGGCATCAAACCGTAATTTTCAAATCGCTGCAGGATATAAGCGGCAGCGGCAGCATTACCTTCACTATCGGTTGCCCTGCCTTTTAGTGCATCGGAGGATAAAAACCGGACATGAGCCATGAGCGAGTCGGCAACGATTGTGTTTGCTTGCGCAAATGCACCAACGGATATCAGCAGGAGGGAAGAGGCAATGAGGTATTTCATAAATATCAATTAACGGCCCCGTTCAAAACAGGCGGGGCCGTAGGTTTTAACCAACCACGATATTGATCATTCGCTTGGGCACCACAATGACTTTGCGGATGGTCTTGCCTTCAATCCATTTTTGGATATCTTCCAGTTCCCGGGCAGCTGCCTCAAGGTCTTCTTTGGAAGCATCAGATGGGAAGGAAGCCGTAGCCCGGGTTTTGCCGTTGATGGCAATGGGGTATTCCACTTCATCTTCTTTGAGGTACTCCGGATTGAAAGCCGGATACTTGCCGTCTCTGTGCACGCTGCCCTCGTGGCCCAGCTTTGACCACAGGTCTTCTGTTGTGAAGGGCGCAAACGGTGCCATAAGCACAACCAAAGGCTCCAGGATGTCCCGTTTGTTGCACTTTAGCTTACGCAGCTCGTTGGTCGCAATCATGAAGGCACTGACGCAGGTATTGAAGGAAAAACGTTCGATGTCCTGTTCCACCTTCTGAATGGCCTGGTGCAGTACCTTAAGCTCGGCTTTGTCCGGTGCCTCATCGCTAACCGTGAAATGCCCATCCTTGTCGGAAAACAGATCATAGAACCGGCGCAGGAATTTATAAACGCCATCGATGCCCTGTGTGTCCCAGGGCTTGGCCTGTTCAATAGGGCCCAGGAACATCTCATACATCCGAAAGCAGTCGGCTCCGTACTGTGCCACGACATCATCCGGGTTGATGACATTGAATTTCGATTTCGACATTTTGCCGACCTCGCTGTAAGTCACCATTTTGCCTTCCGCATTGGTTTCGAAAGCTGCACCCTTGAACTCCGGGCGCCAGTCGAGGAACTGCTGAATGCCTCTCTCATCCAGGTAGGAATCGTCCTTGCCATAATCGCTGACAAAGTCCACGTGAACCGGTATTTGTGCCCATTCTGCATCCGGGTACTGACCGGTCAGGTCAGCAGAAACAAAGCGCTTCTGCGCTGTACTGTTTTTGTCGAGGTAAATAAACTCGATCACGCCCTGTATCATCCCCTGATTGATCAGCTTCTTTGCATATTCCTTTTTGGGAACCAGCCCAAGGTCGTAAAGGAAGTGGTTCCAGAAGCGGCTGTAGAGCAAGTGGCCTACCGCATGCTCAGAGCCACCGATGTACAAGTCCACA
>CAZNHN010000053.1:24812-26003 GCA_964572415.1 uncultured Phaeodactylibacter sp. | reverse complement strand
ATCGCTATGCTTCTTTTAGGGCCTACTGTATTCCTGATGGATTCCTTTATTCAGAATACCGGCGCTTATCTGCAAGAGCTGGTTTCCATAGGAGCATGGACGGAGTCTTATGCCGGTACCACCTGGCAGCACGACTGGTCCGTGTTCTACTGGGCCTGGTGGATTTCCTGGTCGCCATTTGTGGGTATGTTTATTGCCCGGGTATCAAAGGGGCGTACCGTGCGGGAGTTTTTTCTGGGCGTTCTGTTGGTGCCGTCTTTACTGACGTTCCTGTGGATGTCTGTTTTCGGAGGCTCGGCACTTTTTCTTGAGTTGAATGGGATAGGAGATATAGCCACGGCTGTAAATGAGAATATCGCCACTGCCTTGTTTGTACTATTGGAAGAGTATCCGTGGAGTTTTGTGACCTCTATTATTGGTATCTTGCTGGTGACCAGTTTTTTTGTAACTTCTTCAGACAGCGGTTCGCTGGTGATTGACAGCATCACTTCCGGTGGTAAACTGGACGCGCCGGTGGGGCAGCGTATCTTTTGGGCTCTCTCGGAAGGCGCAGTGGCCGCCACCCTGCTTTTAGGAGGCGGTTTGAAAGCCCTTCAGACCGCTGCGATCTCTACCGGTCTGCCATTTACGCTATTGCTGTTTGTAATGTGTTACAGCTTGTACAAAGGGCTGTCCAGGGAGTTTGAAGATATGCAACAGCAAAAGCAGCTGAAGGAGCGGGAATCCTACCGGCAGGTTTTATCTGAACTCATTGCCAAGCGGCAGAAAAAAAATAAAGTCGATTAGCCTATGGTTGCCTACAAATCAATATTATTTGGCCTGGACCTGACAGATATGGACCAGGTTATGCTGCGTTACGCCCGGTTTCTGTGCGAAGCGCTTCCGGGCGTTGAGCAAATCTGTTTTCAGCACAATATCCGTTTTGACTATCCTGAAGAAGCAGAATCCCTTCTGGAAGAGCTGGACCGTCCGCTTTCGGAGCTCATTGGCGAAGAAATAGAAGAAAACATTGATACCCACTTCCTGCAGCAGAATGGTGGTAAGATGGCTGGCGTGGATTGGGAGGTTATTGTCACAGAGGGCAGTTCTACTGCTCAGGAGATTGTGAAAGCCGCTAATGCCCAGGGGGCGGAGCTAATCGTAGTGGGCAAAAAACTATCCTATCAGGGCTCCGGGCAGGTGGCCGAGAAA
>CAZNHN010000053.1:24309-24802 GCA_964572415.1 uncultured Phaeodactylibacter sp. | reverse complement strand
GCTTCTTTAAAGTCAGACCTGCTGGCGGTGCCTGAAACGGCTCCGCACCGTATGGAGCGTATCCTTGTGCCGATTGATTTCTCTCAGGTGTCCAGACGCGCCCTGCTGGCGGGCAAGCGGATCGAAGATGCTGTTGGCGGCGTACTGACAAGCCAGCATGTGTACACCATACCGATGCATTACTTCCCCTTTATCCCGGTGCAGGGGTTCCGGAAGTCTATGAAAGAGGAGGCAGAAGACCAGTATAAGCGTTTTCGGCGGGGGCTGCCAGAGCCGCTGCAGGACACTTCCTGTGTTTTCACGTACAGTGAGGACCGAACTACAGCTCAGGCGGTATACGATTTTGCTATTCAAAAGAGCAAAGACCTGGTGATCATCGGGTCCAAGGGGCGCAGTAATATTCCGGCCATGCTGCTGGGCAGTACAGCCATACAATTATTGAATTTTGAATTTCATATCCCCGTACTGATCGTACACTAGGGGTTCAGTTTTT
>CAZNHN010000053.1:15980-24299 GCA_964572415.1 uncultured Phaeodactylibacter sp. | reverse complement strand
GTATTGATTGTCCGGTAAACTCAGGGGTTCAGTTTCTCACCGCAGTATTTGCAATGTATGGCATCGGAGTCGTGCCCTTCCTGTCCACAGTAACGGCAGGCCTGAGTATTGGCCCTGCCGCTCTTGTACTCTTTGACAAACTCGGCGGAGACGATGCCGGTTGGCACCGCAATAATCGCATAGCCCAGGATCATGACCACGGCGGAGATCAGCTGCCCCAGTTCCGTCCGCGGGGTGATATCACCGTAGCCTACGGTGGTAAGAGTAACCACTGACCAGTAGACGCCCCTGGGGATGCTGGAGAAACCTTCGTTGCTTCCCCCTTCAATGAGGTACATCACCGCGCCAATGATGATCACGAGCAGGGAGACAAAAGTGAGGAAAACCGTAATTTTAGCCCGGCTTGCCCGGAGCGCTTGAATGATAATATCCCCCTCATTAATGAAGTGCGCCATCTTGAATATCCGGAAAATGCGAATTAGCCGAAAGGCCCGGATGATCAGGAAATACTGAGCTGTTGGCAGAAACAGCGCCAGGTAAGACGGCAAAACAGCCAGTAAGTCGATAATTCCGAAAAAGCTGGTCGCATACTTCATGGGCCGAAGCACACAGTAGAGGCGCAGCAGGTATTCTATGGTGAAAAAGACTGTGAAAACCCATTCCACTACAGTGAATAAGGTTGCATACTGGCGTTGGAGGGGCTCTATACTCTCCAGCATTACCGTCAATACGCTAGCGGCAATAAGGATCAGCAGGATGACATCAAAAGCTTTCCCCTCGGGCGTATCTGCTTCGAAGATGATCTCATGAAGTTTGGCACGGAATGCTGAAGACTCAGATTGTGGCATAAAGATGGTGGCATTGGTGCTTGCCGTTAAATTAGGACTTATTGAGTGATTTTGGAAATAGAGCAGGCGCGCCTGCTTTCAAAATTAAGCAAAAGCAGGTTTTCCAAGTTGCAACTAAGCCAGACTACTTTACCTGGGGAAGAAGCAGACTGTGGGCTATATACTCCGGAAAAAGCGTTGCGGTCTGTGCAATAGCTTAATAACGAGCGGGGAATAAGAGTCAGTTATAGTTTATATTGTAAATTTTATAATCTATATTTGCAGCTGTGTTTTATTGTTTCAAGCCCTCTTTTTTTGAGATTAATACGCCACATTTTTAACCTGTTGCAACAATTAATCAAAAATAATCGTATATTTGAAAGCACATAGGGCTTGTTGGTACCTTAACCATTTAAATAAAATAGCCTTGTTCAAAGCCATAATAATTGAAGATGAAGCCAAAGGGCTCAACAACCTTAAAAACCTGCTAAAAGAGCATTGTCCTCAGGTGAATGTCATTGGTGATGCAGGCTCTATTAGTGAAGGTATCGCATTACTGGAAGAGGAAACGCCGGATGTGGCTTTCCTGGATATAAGTCTTCCGGATGGGTTGGTATTTCAGCTGTTGAATCAGATAAGACCTATTGATTTTGAGGTCATTTTTGTCACGGCTTTTGAAGAATATGCGGTTAAGGCATGCGAATACAGTTCTATCGGCTATATCCTAAAGCCCATTGATCCGGATGCACTGAAAGAAGCAGTAGACCGTATTAATCTGCGGCAAAATTCGGAAGTAGAAAAACGGCTTGATCTATTCAATAGCTACTACAATAATCCAAACGCTTTCACTAAAATGAGCATCTCTGCTTTGGATGGTATCTATTTTGTAAACATCGCAGATATTGTCCGTTTTGAAGCAGAAGACAACTACACTCATATCTACCTGAAAAGCGGAGAGCGCATAACGGCTTCGAAGACGATAAAGGCTTACGAAGATTTGTTAGCACCCTTCAATTTCTATCGAGTCCACAAACGCCACGTGATCAACCTGAATTTTATGCGGAAGTTCGTCAAAGGAGATGGAGGGTATCTTGTCATGGATGACGAAATACAGATAGAAGTTTCCCGCCGCCGCCGACCAGCTTTCATGGAAAGAATGAAAAGGTTGCAAGAGGGGCTTTAAGCTTGTCTCTGGCAGCGCTACTCAATAGTGAGCAACAGAACAGACACCACCCAATTCAACCATTACGTTTTGTACTGGTTAGAGTCTTTGAATTGTTGTACAGGATTCCCATAACAGATCTACACAAAACACTTAACGATTTACAAACGCATAAGCACCTGGTTTAGTCTGGTGTGAAGAGCAATCACATAGAAAAGCCGTCTATGTAAGATATAAATATATCAAGCTTGCGGCCACAATGCTTCGATGCATTGGATTGTTTTTTTACTTTTACGGACGCACAGGTAGGTGATAATGCTTATGTTATTAAAGCCCGTGCAGAAAATCTAATTTACTATGGGAAGATCAAAGAAGAACCTCGATGACATCAAGAAGGAGCTAAAGTCGATCAAAAAAGAGGATATGAAAAAGATCGTCGGTGGTAAAAAGGGTAAAAAGAAAAACTGGAATAAGGGCTGTGGCGGAATAGTGCCGCAGTAACTTTCTAAGATATTTACCCCCTTCTGGAATGGCTATACCTAATTATTTAGGCATAGCCATTTTTTATATTTGTCTTCTGTTGAAATTGTTCTGAAACATTCCGAACTTACGAAAGTGGAACCTTCAGGCAGGTATGCCTGCTTTTTTGGTGACCCTTTGACAAATTACCCCTTTCGATAACCGCTGTTAATAAGGTTATCACAACCTACATTCCATTACCATGTTTATCGAAGCCTCCGAACAACGTGTCGTTAATGTGCAGCAGCTGGAAAACAAGCTTAACCTGCAACCGGATCCTCGTCAACGGTTGATTTTGCTTGATAAGCTGATTGCTCATTATGTATTCTCCAATATTGAACGTGCTGAAAAACTCCTTGAAGAACTGTACAGAATACTTCGGGATATCGATACTCCGGACTTGCTGTTGAACTACCATCTCTATGAGGCCACGATTAAGAATCAGATGTACGACTATGATGCAGCAGAGTTCCATTACCAGACTGCGATGACGATGTTGCAGGAAAGAGGCGCGGTGAATCAGCAGACAGAAGTTTACATTGACTACGCAGGCCTGTGTATCAATAAGACGGATATGGAGCGGGCGCACGACTATCTGACCAAAGCAGGGAAAATCCTGAAAACCTTTCCAAGTGAACGCCTGAGAGCCCGCCTGATATGCCGGGAAGGGTTCCTGCAACTCCACTACGGCAACTATTCCAAAGCCATCGAAATGTTACTACAGGCAGATAAGATGATTATAATGCTTCAGTCGCCTCTGGAATTGAAGGACTATTACTTTCTCACGCTAATACATTCCGGACTGGGGCAAATTTATGAAGGCAACGACGAGCCGGAAAAAAGTATCCGGGCACGACGCAAAGTCGTAGAGATGTGCGAACGGATGGGGATTCGCACCCGTTTATCCTGGCACTACCTCAGCGTAGGTAAAAGCTACATGGCACAGGGAGAACAGGAAAACGCTGAAGATTTTTTCCGGTTGGCTTTAGAAAATGCAGATGATGCCAGCGAGGATGCCCGTGCAAACGCGTACGCTAACCTCGGCTTTTGCTACATGGAACGCGATCAGTATAAAGAAGCACTGGAACTGTTTGAGCTCGCCCACCAGGTCTATTCACAGAAGCCGGAAGAAAACAATAAGAACTTCTCTAATGTAGCCCTGTGGCGGGGAGAAATCTTTCAAAAACTGAACGATGCGGAGCAGTCACTGAAGCAGCTGGAAATGGCGCTCCATTTTGCCGAAAAAACAGAGGACTACCAACAAATCGCAAATATCTGCAAGGAACTGGGCGCCTTTCACGCCCGGCATTTGGACTATAAACTGGCTTATCAATATCAGTGCAAGCACGATGAGTATATAGAGCGCTATCATAAAGATGTAGACCAGCGCAAACAGCGCGAAGTGGAAGCCAAGTACGAGGCGGAAAAGAAGCGGCAGGAGACTGAATTGCTTGAGCTGAAAGCTACCCGGTTGCAGCTCAAGGCATTGCGCGCCCAGATGAACCCTCACTTCATGTACAACGCACTGAACTCCATTCAGAATTACATCACCTCTCACGATGTGGACTCGGCCACGAAATACCTGGCCAAGTTTGCCCAACTCATGCGGCGAAGCCTGGAGTATTCAGATCTGGAAGTGATCTCTCTGGAAGATGAGATTGAATTCCTGGAGCAATATCTTGTTATTAATGAAAAACTCCGCTTTGAGCATAAGCTGAGCTACGAAATTATTATTGATGAAGAAATCGAGGAAGACATCCTCTGTGTGCCTACAATGATCATTCAGCCTTACGTCGAAAATGCCATTGAGCATGGACTGCGTACCCGGGAGAACGGGCTGATCAAAGTATTCTTTTTCCTGTTTGATGAACAAACCATCTTATGCCGGGTAGAAGACAACGGTATTGGCCGTGATAAAGCACTACAACTCCAGATGAATGACCCCCGCTATCAGAACCACCGCTCCCGGGGGACAAGTATTACCGAAAACCGGCTTCGTATTCTACACAACAATAACGCTCAGAAAGAGGAGGTCTTTGTGCATACGCATGACCTCAAAGACCCCGAGACCGGAGTGCCTTTGGGCACGCGGGTAGAGATCAAGATTCCTATTCTGGAAATCAAGGTCAGCCCATCTTCCCAGTCTGCCTCCACTTTATAAGCCATTTGCCCCGTTAGATAATTTAACCCTGCCATTAACTGGCTCAAACTGACCGTACCCGGAAAGGCGCCTCCAAAGAGGTGTGCAAAACCTTATCTTGCTATCAGTTTTCTCATAGTATGTTTGTTTGAACCTCCTGCACCCAACACCGGTGCAGGTTTTTTTATGCCATTTTCTATCCCAGCGGCACCTTAATCTCCTCCAGCCTTCCCGCTTTCTAATTGCCCCTACGTTCTCCTATTAGCTTTTCTTAAATTTGACCGTGTAGTTTTCTCATAGTATGTTAGTGCTCCTACATTCAGTCTCCCCTGATGTAGGAGTTTTTTTTGGAGTTGTCCGTTGGTCGCCCATCAGGATCGTGAAAATCCTTCATAGGTGCCAGCTGTTCGGCATCCTGCCCGGGGGTGAACTTCGGGAAATGAATGCATTATTATGGCTTCTGCACCTCTGCGTACCCGGTTGGCCCCAACGCCCAGCGGACTGTTGCACCCTGGCAACGGGCTGTCCTTTATTATGACCTGGGCTGTTGCCCGCGCAAAAAACGGGCATGTTGTACTTCGTATTGATGACCTTGATAAAGCACGCACGCGTAAGCCATACGTCGAAGACATCTTTCGGACATTGGAATGGTTAGGTTTGGACTATGATGAAGGCCCGGATGGGGTGGACCACTTTTTTTCTCACTGGTCACAGCATAACAGGCTGGACTATTACCAGCACTTTCTGCAACAGCTAAGGCAACAAGGACAACTGTTTGCCTGTACTTGCAGCCGAAAGCAAATCCAGGTACTTAGCCCGGATGGCAGTTATCCCGGCACCTGCCTTACCCGGGAACTAGGCTTTAATACTCCTCAGACAGCATGGCGTATCCTGCCTCCGGAGCCGGGGCAATCCGTTGAGGTCAATAAGTGGCGCGAAGGGCAGCAAACGGCCCCTTTGCAGGAAATTGACGCCTTTGTGGTGCGCCAAAAGAATGGGTTTCCCGCCTATCAGCTCGCTTCCCTGGCTGATGATGAGCACTTCCGGATCAACTTTATCGTGCGTGGAGCTGATTTATGGACATCTACACTTTCTCAGTTGTATCTGGCCGGACTGCTTGGTGCAGCCCGTTTTCAGAACGCGGTCTTCTGGCATCATGAGCTGCTGAAAGGGGCAGATGGAGAAAAACTCTCCAAAAGCAAAGGAGCAGGATCGCTGCAGGCTTGGCGGGAAGCCGGGGAGTCGCCGGCAGTACTATTTCAAAAAGCTTCCGCAATGCTGGGGTTGGATGAACGAGCTGAAAATCCCAAAGATTTGGTAGAGATGCTTGTAAAAAGTCCCCGCTTATCCTAAAAGGACTATCTTGATGGGAAACCTAAATCTTTTACTTTTATGCATAAGTGGATACCCGTTTTATTGTGTCTGGTATTGCCGGTTAGTTTGTTACCGGCTCAGGAAACCGTTATTGGAAGTTTTGAATTTGATGGTCAGGAGCGCAACTATAGGTTGCGGGTTCCGCCTTCTTCCTTCGATGGCGAGCGCCCTTTGGTCTTCAATCTTCACGGCTTTGGCTCCAACGCATTCCAGCAGGAAGCCTATGCTCAGATGAACCCTGTGGCAGATACCGCCGGATTTTACGTGTGTTACCCTAATGGGATCAGCAATGCCTGGAATGTAGGCTGGGCATTTGGGAGCACTGCAGATGATGTAGGGTTTATTAGCGCCCTGATTGACACCATCGCTGCTGAGTACTCTATTGACCCGGAACGTGTATATGCCTGCGGTATGTCCAATGGTGGCTTTATGAGCTACCGCCTGGCCTGTGAGCTTAACGACCGTATAGCGGCTGTTGCCTCAGTGACGGGGAGCATGGTGCCGGCCTATATCAGCGAGTGTGTGCCTGGGCGCCCGGTGCCAGTCTTGGAAATACATGGTACTGATGATGCCACAGTGCCATACGAAGGGCAACCACAGCTGGCCATTTCTATTGAAGATCTTTTGCTATTCTGGAATACAAATAATAGCTGTGATGGAGATGCTTCCACAGCAGAGCTGCCGGATGTTAATACAGTTGATCAAACGACTGTAACCTTTATACAGTCAGGGGGCTGTGCGGAGCGCGGCGACGTATGGCATTACCGCATCAATGGTGGTGGGCACACCTGGCCGGGTTCGCCTTTTGCTATCGGTGTAACGAATCAGGATATCAACGGGAGTGCCGAGATCTGGCATTTCTTCTCCCGGTATACCCTAAGCGGGCTTTCCTCTTCAGCGGCCCACCCTGAACCAGTCCCGGTCCGTATAGCGCTTTTCCCTAATCCAACCCGCGGGCAGGCACAGGTCATCCTTCCCGAATCAGGAGGTGAGCTTATGGTTTTCAATGCTGCCGGACAGCTTGTTATCCGTCAGTCCATAGAAGACCGCATTGCCACGCTCGATTTGTCTGCTTTGCCCCCTGGTGCTTACTGGGTAAAAGCCCGGCAGGGCGGGGCGGTCAGCATGGGTCAGTTGCTTCGGCAATAAAAAAACGAAGTGGCGGGAAAAAAACGGGACTTAGCGTTGTCTAACCCACGAAAGCAACCGAAAAAAGCTGCATGCTCCAAGCCAATGACTGCATAGAACGCGCCAAAAGAGGCGATGCCCGGGCCTTCCGGGTGCTGGTAGAGCAGCATCAGGGACAGGTAAGGGCAACTGTACGCAGTATGTTGGGAGCAGTGCCGGAAGCCGATGATGTGGCACAGGAGGTTTTTATCCGCCTGCATCAGGCGTTGCCGGGTTTCAGGGGAGATGCGAAGCTGAGTACTTATCTCAGCCGTATTGCGATCAACCTTTCCCTGAATGAGCTGAAAAAGCGTAAGCGCAAAGGGCGTTGGCTCACATTTAGCCGGTCAGATGGTCCGGAGTTGCAGGTTGAAGATACAGCCGCCCGTCCCGAGCGTCAGGATTTGCATGATACACTGCAGCGGGCGATGCAACAGCTTGACCCTGAGTTTCGGGCGGTAGTCACCTTGCGTCTGGTAGAGGGGTACTCCGTAAAGGAAGCGGCTGATATTCTGGGGCTGCCACAGGGCACTATCGCCTCACGTTTGGCAAGAGCACAGCAAAAACTAAGATCAATTTTAGAACCATGGCTATGAAAGACGAAGCATATTTTCAGGGCTTGCTTGCCCGGTCTTTCGATGAAGAACTGGTAGGTGAAGACCGGGCGGACCTGGAGCAAGCACTGCGTACTTCCTTTGAGTTGCGGCAGCAGGCGGGCCAATACCGGAAGCTGCGTGAGGCTTTCCGTTCTATGCCAGCACCGGAAAGTAGCGCCTTCACAGATGCAGTTATGCAAAGCGTGAAGCAAGCCGCTGCTGACCGTCTGCCAGTCCGTTGGTTGTACTGGGCTGCTGCCGCAAGCGTAGCGGTCATACTTCTGGCGGGGGGGAGCGTCTACTGGTCGGCGGGGAGTTTCTCCCCCGATGCCCTCGTTGGGGTGAGCGAACTGGCACCCGAAGATGCCGTCACTTTACTTCAAGCCTATTAATGGATAATCATGAGCCGATTACAGCTATTACTGATTGGTTTTTTACTGTTTGCTGCCGGATTTGCAGGAGGCTGGGCCACGCACCGGAGTATGGTGGTAGATCGTATGCATGATGTGGCCCGGATGCGCAAAGCGGCCGAAG
>CAZNHN010000053.1:7996-15970 GCA_964572415.1 uncultured Phaeodactylibacter sp. | reverse complement strand
CAGCAGCACGAAATTAAAATGTTGAAAGCCTCCGGAGACGAAAAGCTTCATGCGCTTAAAGTCCGCGGTGAAGTTGTTAACAACAAGAAAAAAGAAATTGAACTTAACCGGATGCTGGGCAATTTGTTGGATAAAAAAACCGTCCGGGTTGTATGGACCAACCTGGTTAACATAATTAAAAACTACCTTGTTTCTCTGGAAAACGATCTTTACCGCGTGCTTAATGCTACTCCGGAGCAGCAAAAAAACCTTGACCCCATCGTGCAGCGATACGGTGTGCGGATTGACAGCATGCACCATCGTTTCGGGTCCGACCGCCGTGCGGTGATTGAGCAAATGCACGAAGAAATAAAACCCCTGCTTACTGAAGAGCAGGTAGAAAAATTAAACCGGTTCTCCCGACGTTTTGAGATGCGGGACGGCCATCCTAAAAAAAGGCGGCAGCGGGATTAAACCCCGGGGCGCCTGGATCATCAAACATCAAAATTTATTGCTATGAAAAAAGTTATGTTGAATGCTAGTTTATTATTGCTAGCCCTGTTTTTATCCGTTGGTACGGTATGGGCACAACCACAAAGCTATCACCGTGGCGGTAATGGCACCTCCTTCAGGGCAATTGAAGAATTAAAGGAAGAACTGCAGCTGACGCCTGAACAGGAAAAGGCGATTGAGGAACTAAAGAAAGAGACACGTAACGCTCAAAAAGAAGCCCGAAACGCAGAGCGTGCCCGTAAGCGATCGATGCACCAATCGCTCAAAAGCGAACTGGATGCCATCCTGACGCCAGCTCAAACGCAGATACTGGAAGCCCATCATGAGGCCCAAAGAGCGAAGGCAAAAGCCATGCGGGACGAGATGCGCGGGTACCATGAACAAAACGTAGCGCCGGTATTGCTGGAGCAGCGCAAAAAGCTGGAGCTCAAAATCAGTGACGAGGATAAAGCAACGCTTACCAAGATCCGTGCCGAGCGAAAAGCATCCCGCCCGCAAAAGAATGGCGGCCAAAAAGGAGATTCCCGCCCCCATAAGGACGAACTATCAGCATTGGTCCAAAAGTACGATGAGGAGATCAACATACTGATGGAAGAGATCAAACCCAAACGGGAGCAGTGGGAAAAGGATATGAAAGCCATTGCTGAAGCGAACCAGCCTGAAGGTAGAGGCAGGCAACAAATGAAGAAAGGCCGTCAACGGTCCAAACCAGGCTTCAAAAAAGCCGGCTTCTTGTTGATGGATCCCGATAAGGGGCTGGAATTTGAAGAGAATAGCCGGGACTAAACCAAAAAATCCTTAACTTAGGGTGTTCGAATGCTCCCGGAGCTTCATGTTCCGGGAGCATCTCTCTGTATAACCACTAAAGGAAAAGACACCCATGTTAATCAAAACCTATGCAGGCGCCGTACAGGGCGTGGATGCTCAAACCATTACCGTAGAAGTTAACGTTGGCGGAAAGGTTGCAACGGACAAAAATTTCTATCACCTGGTAGGTCTTCCGGACAATGCAGTCCGCGAAGGCTTTTCTCGTATGGAGGCTGCTATGCAGAATATTGGGTTCAAGATGAAACGGATCAAAACCGTTGTGAACCTTGCTCCTGCCGATATCCGTAAGGAAGGTTCGGCTTATGATTTACCTATTGCGATTGGAGTGTTGGCGGCCTCTGAGCAGATTGACGGCAGTGCTCTGGATCAGTATATCATGATGGGTGAGTTGTCACTTGATGGTAGCCTCCGGCCTATTCGTGGCGCACTGCCGATTGCTATTCAGGCCCGGAAAGAGGGCTTCAAGGGGTTTATTTTACCCAAAGAGAATGCCCGCGAAGCAGCAATTGTAAATGAACTCGATGTGTATGGGGTGAGCAGCCTGAAGGAAGCTGCCGATTTTATTAACGGCGCCCTTAAGATCGATCCCAAAATGGTGCTGACCCGTGATGAGTTTTTCGAGCAGCAGAATGTCTTCGATATCGACTTTTCTGATGTAAAAGGGCAGCAAAACATCAAAAGAGCGCTTGAAATTGCAGCTGCCGGTGGGCATAATGTAGTCCTGATCGGGCCTCCCGGAGCAGGCAAGACCATGCTGGCACGCCGCATGCCAACGATTCTGCCTCCTCTGAATTTGCACGAGGCGCTTGAAACGACCAAGATACATTCGGTAGCCGGTATGTTACCTCCTGATTCGGCTTTAATTGCCAACCGGCCATTCCGGTCGCCTCACCACACCATTAGTGATGTAGCGCTTGTGGGGGGAGGTAGTAACCCTATGCCCGGAGAGATTTCTCTGGCGCATCACGGCGTACTGTTTCTGGATGAGCTGCCCGAGTTCAAACGGACGGTCCTGGAAGTATTGCGGCAGCCAATGGAAGAACGGCGTGTGACCATATCCCGGGCGCGTATGACGGTAGATTACCCGGCAAACTTTATGTTGGTCGCTTCTATGAACCCCTGTCCGTGCGGGTATTACAATCATCCGGACAAGGAATGTGTCTGCGGCCCGGCTCAAATCAACCGTTACCTCAATAAAATCTCTGGCCCATTGCTGGACCGGATTGATTTGCATGTGGAAGTGACACCGGTATCTTACGATGAGTTGGCCAGTAAGGAAATGCCGGCCGAGTCAAGTAGTGAAATTATGGCGCGGGTCATCAAAGCAAGAGAGATTCAGGAAGAGCGGTACAAGGACTCACCAGGCGTCAATGCTAATGCACAAATGTCGGGCAGACAGGTTCGGGAGTTCTGTGAAATTGGGCAGGCTGGCCGGATGCTGGTCAAGAAGGCAATGGAAAAGCTACAGCTCTCCGCCCGGGCTTACGATCGTATACTTAAGGTGGCCCGCACAGCAGCCGACCTGCATGAGAGCAAAAATATTGAAATCGAGCACCTGGCCGAAGCTATACATTTCAGAAGTCTCGACCGCGAAGGTTGGGCGGGATAACGCGCTGATGTAAACAACAATCCTCGCATTGTATGAGAATCTACACCGACGATGCACTGAATTTTTTGCGCAAATTAACCTTGCGGAGAGTATGGAATGCCATGAAGGTTTGGTCTTCTTATTGGGTGACCCGGCTCCTGCGGCGGCCCGTACAGTGGGGCATGCCCATTACCATCTCCGTAGAGCCTACGACCGCCTGCAATTTGCGGTGCCCGGAATGCCCAAGCGGGCTCCGGTCTTTCACCCGGCCTACCGGGAATCTTAAGAAAGATTTCTTCCGGCAGATCATCACCGAGCTGGGAGACAAACTCATCTACCTGATTTTCTATTTTCAGGGAGAGCCCTACATCAATCCGGAATTTCTCAACATGGTGGAGCATGCCTCAAATCAGGGGATTTACACTATTACCTCCACTAACGGGCATTTTTTAAATAAAGCCAATGCTCAGAAAACGGTGGCCTCGGGGTTGGACCGGCTCATCATTTCTGTAGATGGCACTACACAGGAGGTTTACGAAAACTACCGTAAGGCAGGCCACCTTGAGACGGTGCTTCAGGGTGCAAGAAATGTTGTGGCCGCAAAACGTGAAATGAAGGCATCAAAGCCTCATGTCATTTTTCAGTTCCTGGTGGTACGGCCAAACGAGCATCAGATACCGGAAATTTACCGCCTGGCGGAGGAAATAGGCATAGATGAAGTTCGCCTGAAGACCGCACAGGTATATGATTACGAGCAAGGCAACCCGCTTATCCCACTCAACGAGCGCTACTCCCGCTATGCCAGGCAGGAAGACGGCACCTACCGGGTCAAAAACCAGTTGCTTAATCACTGCTGGAAACTCTGGCACGCCTGTGTCATTACCTGGGACGGACTGGTAGTGCCCTGCTGCTTTGATAAAGACGCACAGCATCAGCTGGGCGACCTCAAGCGCAGTTCGTTTGCCGAACTGTGGCAGGGTACGGCATACCAGCAATTCCGGACGCAGCTGCTACAGGGGCGTGATCAAATTGACATCTGCACCAACTGCACAGAAGGCTGCAAGGTATGGGAGAAAGCCTGATTGTATTCCAGATCAAACAAGGACCAATTTTTATCCCAGTCCTCTCCAATCATCTCATTCAGCCAGGGCTCTTCGGCTTTGGAGGTTGGCTTGAGCAGGGCATTGCCAATGGCGCACTCCAGGCATCGCTTGGGGGTGCAGTATTGTTGTTTTAGTTGCAGTAATGCCTGAGTATGGTAGGCGGAGCTGGCCTTTACACCAAGGTGTTTCCATTCCCTGATCACTTTGTTTTGCTCCGGAGGGAGCTTTTCGAGTATATCCAGCCCCTTGTCCCTAATACGGTCGTCTCCTTTCCGGGTGCCATACAGAAAAAGCATGGGAGCCACAGTATTGATGATGATTGAACGGACTGTTTGAGCACCCAGGGCTTTGGGTTTTCGCAGAGAGGCCTTATCAAAAGTATAGTGGTCCCACCAGTAATTAGAAAGCTTGATGGTGAAGAAGTTGTTGAGTTCCGAGAGGTCATGGGCTGCCATGGCTTTGCTGAACCACCCTGCCTGCTGATAAATCATAGTAGCCAGCTGTGCAATACGGATATTGGGGAAGTTGGCAGGCCTGAGCCGTAGGTACTTCCAGGTTTGGCGCGGCATAGGCGTCAGCCCGTGCTTTCGTTTCAAAAAGCGGTATTCCTGTTGCAGCCGCCTGGGGTACTCGTCTTCGAAAGTGTCTTCCAATAGGCCGGATTGTCCAAACAGCAGTGCTTCTACCTGGAACAGACTATGGCGGTATTTGTAAAGCAGGAGCAGAGGTGTACGTTCTGCCAGCATTTGCATAGGCTCGGCGTTGACTTTTCCGCCCATACTGCGAGCCATAAACTGGTAGAAAGTTTCTTCCCAGCCTTCCTTGTTGCGTTCCAGTTGTTCCATAATCTTACTGGCCCGGCTTTCCAGCCGCTCGGCAGCCATGCGGTCCAGCCATAGGTTGATGGTGAGTTCGCTAACTTGTCCAAGCGTATTGGCGCAGGGCACCCATTGCTCACTTTGGATCAAACGTTGGTAATGTGCGGCCAGCCTTCTTGAGATACGCTGCTTCATTTCCAGGCAGGGGATGGAAGTACCGTTGCCTCGTTGAATGGGCGCATCGTCTTCGTAGACAACATGTAGGATTACGTTGTCGTAGGCGGTGTCAGTTTGATGCCCGTGCTGTAGCCAGTCTGAGCTGCGTAGATGCATTTCTACATTGCCCGCCCAAACGGTATCCCCGATCCGCAGCCTTGCGTTCAGAAAATCTGGCCCGGCGTGGGTGTTGAGCTGGCCGGGGTGCAGGATTTCAACTGCTTCTCCATCGGTCGTTTGAAGCGCAGTAGCATTAAAGCGGCGCATACGCCAGGCATAGTGCAGGAGTTCTTCTTTCATGATTTTGGTTTTTTGGTAGTTATCTATACACAAAATCCGGCAAGGCAGCTCCCACTCAGGAGAACTCGTGGCAGAAACACAGCCGGCACCCAGGCACCTATCTAAAGCCCGGCGAAGAACTGAGGCTGAGATTGCCCTGCTGCTCTGAAAGCGGTAAAGCCTGAAGCGCCGAGTTTTCCATACAGGCCAACTCAGTTAAGTTAGCAGTTTCCTGGTGGAAGCTACTTGCCGAAAATCAGTAAAATGAGTCATGAAAAACTGCCTTAATGGCAGGGGACGCGAAATTATCGTGGAGCAAGAATTACAGAAATAAGCGCAAATCGACTATAAGTCTGACACAAATATAGTCGTTGTTGTTGTTTATTGCAAATTTGGAAAACAAAAAATTTATATATCCCAAAAAGACCTTGGCCTGCGAAGGACAACGATAGTGTCACGCAGCGTGATGAAGAAATAAATGAGTGCCGCAAGTCCCGGTATGATCAGGCTCCAGTAGCCAGCCAGCCAAAACTTGAGCGGCAGGAGGAGGAGAATACCGCCCAGCAACAACAAGTACGGTTTGCGGGCGCGGTAGGCATAAGCCACGATCAGGTGAAAAGCGCTGCCCGTTTGCCATAGAGCAAGACCAGCTACTACCGCAAGCGCCCAGAGCCACCATTTGCCTAAAACCACTATCATTGCAAGGGCAATCAAAACAGATTGTCCCACGAGGTCAAGCTTCATTCTATATTGGCTGATCATAATGTCTTGTTTGTTCCTGTTTGAAACCTGTGAGGGTTAAATCAAGTTTAACTCAAGATAAGCTTTTTTTATAAAACTTTCAATAATTAATGAAAGCCAGCATTTTGCTTCTTTCATTCTTATGTGGATCAAACAAAGCGCCGGCTTTAGTGGCGGGAGATCGATTTAGGCTTCAAATGTCAAAGGGTTAAGTTGCTCAATCAGGAGTGAGCACAGGCCCCGAAGTTGGATATTACAGAGGTTTGAAGTGCTTAGTATACGTTTTAGTTCGTCAATGCCCACCCAAAACTGATTTTCCCGTATAGCAAAATCATTATTTACTTCAATAAGCTGGAACTCGAATTCATGGTTTATGAATCGCCCTCCTTCATCAGATTGAGCAAACCTGGCAAAAGGAGGCGGAAGGTTTTCTGCTGCCGGGTCGTGAGTGTCTTCCGGATAAAAAAGGTAAGAAGGTGATATCGAAAAAGAAGAGGGCGTACCTTTCTCTTCTTCTACAGTAAGCAGGAATACGCGTTGCCCGGACAGCTTGCTGCAAAGCAAGATGGCTTTTCCCCTTCCCTCCGCTCTCCAAAGCGGCTGCGTCCATCTTTGTACTTCCCGGTGGTTGGTCTCAATCTGGTAGAGCCCGATTTCCTGATCGTTTTTGTTAATGCGTATAGCCTGGTTTTCAATGGAGAAGGCACTTGATTGATCAATTGGAATGAACCTGTTCCTGCAATGAACGGGGTAGCTCTTTTTTAAGTAGTACTCCAGTATTGCTGACGACTGGGTTTGTTTAGGCTGCGCGCTTTGGTCGGATAAGGAGTCCCAGTCAAAAATAGCAAGAAGGGATCGAAAATCAGTATTGAGGATAAAATCCATTTTCATAGCTTCTGCCAGGACAGACAGCGGGACCCAGATATAGGTATCTGCTGTTTCCAGCAAATTGTTGACAAGCGCAAAATTGTGCCACTTTGTTTTTTGATAATAGCGTTTTCCGAGGTCAAGCTGATTAGTGGAATGAAAGCCAGTTACATGACAATGGCCGGAGTAGAGGTACTCCAGATAAGGGTTTTTCTTACCGTTGTGGAGGCGGAGAAAATTAGCAGGAGTAGACTGAATGGTGGGGCCCAGTTGTATGACCCCGGTATTTCCAGGCTCAATTCGGGCCTGAGTGAGCACGTAGGGGGGCGAGCCATTTTTCGAGGGACAGATAAGCAGGCCTGTAACAGCGCTTTGAGGCTGGAAAAGATAAAGCGTATCGGAACCATCATCCGCATCATTCACACCAACGACATGAAAAAAGCCTCCGGTTTTATGCGAAAGCATTCCGTCTTTAATCAGCCATTCCTCCTGAGCATCAAAGGAAACCCGCTGTATACGGAAGGAGGAAGTGTGTAGTGTTTCGGATAAAAATGCTTTTAAATCCGTTATAGTGCTGGCAATTTTAGGCATAGGTCTTAATCAGTTTGTCGAATTGAAAGTCAAGAAAGCTTGGGAAGTTAGTTTTTGTAAGGCGTTCAACCAGGAATAATTTTAAGATGCAGCAGTAGTTGTAGATATGGAAGGAACCTTTGCCCATTGGATTGACCATAAAGACCAGGCTACCTGGCTTTAACCAAAGCAAATTAGCAAGGTCCGCACCTCGGATGGCCACTACTCCGTCAGCATTATAGAAAGTACGAATCTGCTCAACAAGAGTATATCTGCCAGGTTCGTAAATAGTAGCAGGGATTTTCTGTTTCCTTAATAGCTTCATGCCCTCTTCCAAATGTAGCATTGATCTGCGGGAATTACCATATCCTTTTTTCCTGGCTGGTCCGTTTTCACTGTAATATGCAGGCATTTCTGAACGCTTGAGAAGGAGTATTCCTGCCGGAGGAGTGGATTTTAAATCATCAACCTT
>CAZNHN010000053.1:0-7986 GCA_964572415.1 uncultured Phaeodactylibacter sp. | reverse complement strand
AGCCAGGATAGTATCTCTGACACCAAGCAGGTCTTTTCTGAGTTGAAGGCTCTGCTGGGCGATTGCAATGCTTCGGCGTACTCTTTTCGGGAAGTTTCTGGTATTGCGTATGGACAAATCCGTTACGAATCGCCTCCTCCAGATAATGAAAAAAAAGCTCCGCCTTAGAAGAATGTCCCACCTGGGCACGACAACGACGCTAGAAGCATTGGTTGCCTCGCTTTTTTCAATTCGGTACTCAATCGACAATAGTTCTGCGACCTCTTTAATCAGACCGTTCATAACCGGTCCGCAGTCCTCAAAAACAAATCTACAGGAAGCCGCCGGACTGGAGTCATAAACATTAAGGATATGATGCAGCGATGGAAAAAGATAACCAAGCATGAAGTGCCAGTAATGCTCCTTTGATCCACCTTTATTGCCATCTTTTTGGTAAGACATTTTTACTTCCTTCATCGGATGAGGGCTTCCTTTTTAAAAAAGATTAAAACAATGGAAGAAACCCGGATGGTTTCTAATAAGTATGAGTGCCAAATGCGGCGAAAGCATTTAGCTTTGATTTGGAGTATTTTGTTTTTCAGGAAAGGAGCCCGGTTCGGCAATTAAGGGTGCCGGTTCAAAGGCTAAAAATATGCTAAAAAGCAATTATGAGCAAATCACAACAACCGCTTATGCAACTTTTGCCTAACGGAAGTCAAAAGTTGAAAATTATGGAGTTAGGCTATGGATATTGAGTAGTTAACGATAAACAGCAACCTCCTCCAAATACCGGTAAACAGCATCAGGCACCAGGTACTGCACCGATTGTCCGGCTTTTAGGCAATTGCGGATGTAGCTGGCCGAAATCTGCATCAGTGGGGCTTCCACAATTTTAATACTTGGGTGCTGCTGAAGGTCACCCAAATCATGGCTGGGGCGCTGATAGACAAATATCTCATGGTCGCGCAGCAGGAGCTCGTAGTTTTTCCATTTATGCAGGGTGGCCAGGTTGTCACCGCCCATGATGAGCGCAAACTGCCGGGTGGGATATTTTTCCTTCAGGTAGGAGAGGGTATCCACGGTGTAGGAAGGTTGGGGGAGGCCAAACTCAACGTCCGAAGCTTTTAACTTTGGATTGTCGCCAATAGCCAGCCGGACGAGGTGGAGCCGGTCATGGTCCCGGGCGAGCGTTTTTTTAGGCTTAAGCGGGTTGTGGGGAGAGACGACCATCCATACCTCCTCCAGGCCGGTTTGTGTGGCCATAAAGTTGGCGATGATCATATGCCCAACGTGTACAGGGTTGAAAGAGCCAAAGAAGAGCCCCACTTTCGGCATGCTCATGAATTCGAGTTTATTCCTGCATCATTTCCCGGACCAAACTGTCGGGTAGTTGCTCCAGGATGTCATTATCGATTTGTATCTCCTCCTGAGGAGCATCGACCAGCCATTGGCCATTGAGCTTCACCAGGTGGTAGTCGGAAGTGTAGCGTTCATATTGATCTTCAAGCACACACTGACACAGCAGCGTATCTCCTTCTCCCACACAGTTGACAGACCGGAATTCAGTATGAAAAAGCGTGCTGTCAGGTTGTTCTTCTTCCACAATGGCTTTTAGTTCATCCAGCCAGGCTTGTCCGGCGGGCGTACTCAGCATTTTTGCTTTTTCAAGCAGGTTCTTGTCAACAAATCCCTGGTATTGTTTCAAAACGGCTTCCGGGTCATTGGGAGGAGCAGAGGCGTCACTCCCACAGCTCCACAGGAGTGCCGCCATGATCATCCCGGACCATAAGTTGCTGTACTTCATGTTGTATTTGGTTGTGGCTATTGTTCAGCAATAGCTCGCCTTCAGAGCATCAGGAATTTAGTTGCTCAGCATTACCGGCATGACCAGCATCAGGATTTCTTCGCCCTCGGTCTCTTCTGCAGGCACCATAATGCCAGCGCGGGTGGAAGTGGAGAGTTCAATTTTAACTTCATCACTTTCCAGTACGCCCAGCATTTCCACCAGGAATTTGGCATTGAAACCAATCGTTAGTGGCTCCCCTTCGTAGGTGCAAGCCAGTTGCTCGGTTGCCTCGTTGGAAAAGTCGAGGTCCTGGGCAGAGATGGTCAGGCTGCCGTCATTGATATTCAGGATAACCTGATTGGTGGTTTTGTTGGCGTAGATGGCAATCCGTTTGAGGGAGTTCTGGAAGTCTGAGCGTGACAGGCTCAGCGTATTCGGGTTGTCTACGGGGATAACCGCGTTGTAGTCCGGGTAACGTGCATCAATGAGGCGGCAGACCAGTTGAGTATCTCCAAAAGAGAAAAAGGCGTTGGCACTATTGAAGGCAATGTCAATGTCTTCATTTTCCGGAAGGCTGCCTTTGAGCAGGTTCAGGGCTTTCTTTGGAACGATGAAAGAAGTAGAAACCTCGCCACCAATTTCATTGAAAGTATACTTCACCAGTTTGTGAGCATCCGTAGCAACCAGAATTAGCTTATTGAAATCGACCTGAAAGTACACCCCGGTCATAGCCGGGCGCAGCTCATCGTTGCTGGCTGCAAATATGGTCTTGGTAATACCGTGCGTCAGAGAACCGCCCGGCATGGAAATCTTATCAACGGAATCCGGCTGCGGGATACTCGGGAAGTCTTGCCCATCTTCGCCGGCAAGTTTGTATTTACCATAGGCAGAGGTGATTTCAATGCCGAAATTTTCGTCATTTACTGTGAAGGTGATAGGCTGTTGCGGAAGCGCCTTGAGGGTTTCCAGCAGGATTTTAGCAGGTACGGCCACTTTGCCATCTGCATCGGCCATCACTTCGATTTCAGTGGTGATGGAAGTTTCCAGGTCGGTTGCCGCAATTTGCAGCTTGTTGTTGTCAATGGTAAAGAGGAAGTCTTCCAGAATAGGCAATACCGGGTTAGAGCCAATGGCGCCACCTGCGATTTGCAGGCGCTTGAGCAATTCTGATGAGGAAACGCTAAACTTCATAGGTATATCCGCTAGGGTTTGAGAATTTGTTGAATCTGGAGGCTTGCCTTTTTATGGTGTGCCGGAATGCTTTATTTTACAGCCGGCTTGCAAGCACTATAGTAAACAAAAGTAATTTTTTTTGCTCATTTTCGTACTATCGAATAACCAACAGACTGTTAATAAGTTGAAATGTTGTTTTCTGAAGCGTTGAATCCATAATTATGCCCAACCGATCAAAGCCACCTGTAATAAAAGATATCCAGTCTATTCAACTGCCAAGGCCGGAAGTATTCCATTTGGAGAATGGCGTTCCGGTCTATGTGACAAATATGGGGACCCAGGAAGTCATCCGGATGGAGCTGGTATTTTATGCAGGGCGGACCTATGAAAAAAAACCTTTGGTGGCCCGGGCTGTTTCGAGTCTTCTTAAGGAAGGGACCAGGCACTATACCGCAGGACAGATTGCGGAAGAGCTCGACTTTTACGGAGCTACGCTCAGCCAGCCCTTCAACCTTGACACCTCCAGCCTGGCCCTCTACAGCCTTAATAAACATTTCGCATCAGCCCTGCCTGTCATCCGCGATATGTTGACCTTGCCTGCCTTTACGGAACGTGATCTGGAAGCTTACATCAAACGTAATCAGCGCCGCCTGTCTGTTGATCTGGCAAAGAATGACACCGTGGCATACCGGTTAATCACAGAGCAGATATTTGGCAGTCGCCACCCTTACGGTTATAATAGCAGCTTTGATGCCTATGCAGCCCTGACTCCGGATGATCTTCGGGAACATCACAAGCGGCTATACAACGCTTCTAACTGCACCATTTTTGTCAGCGGGAAAATAAATGAGGCTACGCTGGAATCGCTAAATACAGCGCTAAGTAGTGCACTTATGCCGGGTGAGCGCCCTAAGCCTTTTGCCCCTGTTGCAGAGGGCAGGCCCCAGAGTACTATCGAACGTCGCCCCGAAACGCTGCAGTCGGCCATTCGCCTGGGGCGTAAAGCTTTCAGCCGGCAGCATGAGGATTTTTATGGGTTGTATGTGCTAAATACGCTACTGGGTGGGTATTTTGGCTCCCGCCTGATGACTAACATACGCGAGGAGAAAGGCTATACCTACAACATTTACAGTATGTTGGAGACTATGCGGCACGATGGAACCCTGCTCATCGGTACTGAGGTCAGTCCCGAATACGTCGCGCCGACGCTGAAGGAGATTTTCCGGGAAATGGAAGCCTTGCAGGAAACCCGGGTTGGCGAAGAAGAACTCACAATGGTCAGGAACTTCCTGCTGGGCAACTTTTTGACCATGTTGGACGGCCCGTTCAACGTTTCAGAAGTGGTCCGCACGCTGGTGCTGGATGAGCTGCCCCTGGATGCATTTGATCAACTAGTGTCAACGGTTCAAAACATTGATGCAGACACACTACAGAGGCTTTCTCAAAAATACCTCAACAAAGAGGAAATGTGGCAGGTGGTCGTTGGTCCTTAGTCCTTCTATTTTGCGCTTAAATTCTTCTTATTAATCAAAAAAATGCGTTGCTTTGCGCATCAGTAGAGCGTACAGTAACGGGGATTTGAATAAGGAAACCAGTTCCCGCTCTTTTCTCCGGTGTAAAATAAAGGGCGAATGGATATTAATTTTTAGAAAACCATACCCCTGATATAGGAAAAATTGCTAATTTCCGTTCTGTATAGCTCCGGTGGATTTCAGTAAATCTGTATTTCCGAACCGGAGCAAACTGACAAGATGTTCGAAATACGATACTATTAACCAGGACAAAGGTTTTAATGAAACTCTTCAGCTTTTTTACCCAAGAACTTGCTATTGACCTCGGTACTGCCAATACACTCATCATTCAGGACGGGAAAATCGTCGTGGATGAGCCCTCTATTGTCGCAAAGAACCGCCGTACGGGCGAGCCTATTGCTGTTGGCAATAAGGCGATGCAGATGCACGAAAAAACACACGAAGAAATAAAGACAATCCGCCCGCTTAAAGACGGTGTTATAGCCGACTTTCAGGCTGCGGAGGATATGATCGAAGGCATGATCAATATGATCGGCCGCCGCCGCCGCTTCTTTACCCACATGAAGATGGTTATTTGCATCCCATCAGGCATAACAGAAGTGGAAAAACGTGCCGTATTTGATTCGGCAGACCATGTTGATTCCAAAGAGACTTATCTGATTCATGAACCTATGGCAGCTGCGCTGGGTATCGGGCTGGACGTGGAAGAGCCCGTTGGTAATATGATTATCGACATTGGAGGGGGGACAACAGAAATTGCTGTAATCGCCCTTTCAGGTATCGTTTGTGACCAGTCTATCCGAATTGCCGGGGATGAATTCACCAGTGATATCATGAGCTACATGAAGCGGCAGCATAATATTCTTATTGGAGAACGCACAGCTGAGCAAATCAAAATCAATGTAGGTTCTGCCTTGCATGAGTTGGAAAACCCACCTGAAGATTTTGCGGTCAACGGAAGGGACCTGATGACGGGCATTCCCAAGCAGATCATGATTTCTTACAGCGAAATAGCTCACTCCCTCGATAAGTCCATCTCAAAAATAGAGGACGCCATTCTTAAAGCACTGGAGACAACACCACCGGAGTTGGCTTCAGATATTTACCGTACCGGTATTTATCTTACCGGAGGCGGGGCGTTAATCCGTGGATTGGATAAGCGGATCGCACAAAAGACCAAACTTAAAGTCCATGTTGCCGACGATCCACTTCGTGCGGTCGTACATGGCACTGGTATAGCCCTCAAAAATACAGATCGCTTCTCCTTCCTAATTGACCGGAAGAGCGTGTAGGGAAAGATTCTAAACCAAAGAAATTTTAAAAAACGCCAGCCATGAGAGGCCTATTGCAGCTTTTTGCAGCTTATGGGAACTTCCTGCTTTTTGGTTTCCTGGAGTTGCTCGCCCTCATACTGGTAGTTAGCTTCAACCAACGGCAGGGCGCTATCTGGGATAATTCCTGGGGCATGGCTACGGCTGGATTGGATCAGTCCGCGGACTGGCTGGGAGAGCAATGGGCGCTGCGCGATGAAATGATTAAACTGCAGGGCGAGAACATCCGCCTTATGGAGCAACTGGACAACGCTAAGTATTCCAATGCCGTGCGGCAGGATACCTTTAGGAGGGATTCTACAGAGCAGCTCTTTACCTATATCCCCGCCAACGTAATCAGTAACTCCACTATAGGCACGGCCAATTACTTGCGTCTTGACAAAGGCTCTAATCATGGAGTCCGTCCCAATATGGGCGTCATTTCTTCAGATGGTATCGTGGGAGTGGTCAGAACCGTAACACCCCATTATAGTCAGGTGATGTCGCTGCTGCACCGGGAGACTCGTATCAAAGCGGCTCTTTCCCGCTCGGGTTACTTTGGCACACTCACCTGGAACGGCAAAAACGCCCGCCTGATGCAGTTGGAAGCTATCCCCAAACATGCAGTGGTGTCAGAAGGTGATACAGTAGTCACCAGCGGATATTCCCAACTGTTCCCACAGGGGCTGCCTGTCGGTACCGTAAAGTCTTTTGACTTTTCGGGAGGAGGGAATTTTTACAATATACAGGTCATGCTGCGCAACGATTTGAATAAACTACGCTATGTCTACGTAATCGAGAACGAGATGTGGAAGGAGCATAAGGAATTAGACGAAGCAGTCAATGAATAGTACGGTTTTTTGGAATATCATCCGGTTTTTTGTGCTGTTGGCGCTTCAGGGGCTTTTCCTGAAACGCGTCTCTGACGGCTGGGTAACCGGCAGTCTTTACATAAATATCTTTCTTTATCCGTTGTTTATTATGCTATTGCCGCTGCAAACACCCCGGACTGGTGTTCTGTTGCTTTCTTTTCTTATGGGCATTAGCGTGGATTTGTTCTACGATTCTTTGGGTGTTCACGCTGCTGCTCTAACCGCAATGGGGTATTCAAGGGCATTTTTCCTGAGCTTATTTGAACCCCGGGAAGGCTATAAACTTAACGCAAAGCCTACTCCGGGCGATTTGGGTATGGGCTGGTTCATGCGGTATGCTGCTTCCATGTTGGGGCTCCACCTTTTAGTTTATTTCAGTGTGGACGCCTTCTCGCCCATTTATATCCTGGGTATTTTGACACGTACTTTTTTCACCTTCGTCTCCACAATGGGGGCAATCTTGATCTTTGTTTTTATCTTCATGCCTAAACGCTAGTGAAATAAAGGACTGGCAAACAAAGGTATTAGTAGTCAACCAAACTTTCTTGTTGTGGCAGATACTTTCAGCAAACGGCAATACATTATCCGGGGCCTCTTCGTATTGGTGGCTTTCGGGCTGATTTATCGTGCTTTTCAGCTGCAAATACTAGATTCGACCTATAAGGAAAACCCAGACGCTACAGCCATCGATGAGCAAGTCATCTACCCGGCCCGGGGTACCATCTATGACCGGAATGGTGAAATTCTGGTCTATAATGTGCCTATGTATGACCTCATGGTAACTTACAATCAGCTGGATGAGGGAATGGACACTGCTGCCTTCTGCGCATTGCTGGGCATAGAGCGCAGCTACTTTGAGGAGACCCTCGACAAAAACTGGCGGGATCCGAGGTATTCCAAATCGGTCCCCTTCCCTTTCCTGACCCAATTGTCAGCAACACAGTTCGCAGCATTGGAAGAACGCCTCTACCAGTTTCCGGGCTTCTCGCCACGCTTACGCCACGCCCGGGGCTACCCTCATGAGCATGCCTGCCATGTCCTGGGGTATATCCGTGAGGCCGACCAAAATGATATCAAGCAGTCCGAAGGAAAGTACGAACCCCGGGATTACCTGGGCAAGAGCGGTTTAGAGCTCTCCTACGAGGATACCCTGCGCGGTGAGAAGGGGATGGCTTTGGTGTTGAAGGACAATCTTGGTCGGGAGGTAGGCCCCTACAAAGATGGGGAATTCGATGTGAAAGCCGTTTTTGGCAAAGACCTTATTACGACTATTGACCTTGACCTGCAAGAATACGGTGAAGCCCTCATGGATAAAAAAATCGGTGCTGTAGTAG
>CAZNHN010000052.1:25285-26071 GCA_964572415.1 uncultured Phaeodactylibacter sp. | reverse complement strand
CACAGCACACAGGCAGCCTACGGATGGCTCGTATCTTACCTGCCTGAACCGCAACCCAGACTGGCGGTATGGATGAATGGCGGCACCGCAGGCTATAGCGCCTTTGCCGGGTTTGTAAAAGATGAACAGATCGGGGTGGTCGTCCTGACTGCCCAAGCCGGGGCCGAAGCGACACAACTTGGTATGGACCTCCTGAAAATACTGGATTAGCTCAGCTGATGCGCTCTACAGTTCTTTACGAAGGCGGGCCACCGGGATATTGAGCTGCTCCCGGTATTTGGCAACGGTACGCCGGGCAATCTGATAGCCCTTGTCCTCCAGCGCCTTTTGCAGTTTTTGGTCAGAAAGCGGCTTCTTCTTGTTCTCCTGCCCGATGATGTCTTCCAAAATCTGCTTTACCTCCAGGGTGGAAACCTCCTCCCCGTCTTCCTTCGACATGGACTCTGAGAAAAACTCCTTTAGCCGCTTGGTGCCAAACTCTGTTTGTACAAACTTACTATTCGCCACCCGGGAAATAGTGGAGATGTCCAGACCGGTAATATCAGCAATATCCTTGAGGATCATCGGCTTAAGCTTGGTGGAGTCACCAGTCAGGAAGAAGTCATACTGGTACTGCAAAATGGCATACATGGTCCGGTACATCGTATCCTGCCGCTGCCGAATCGCATCGATAAACCACCGGGCAGAGTCGATCTTCTGCTTAATAAACATGATGGCCTCCCGCTCCTGCTTATTGTTGCGCCGCCCTGCCGTCTTCTTTTTGTAGGACCGCAGCATATCCTGGTA
>CAZNHN010000052.1:0-25275 GCA_964572415.1 uncultured Phaeodactylibacter sp. | reverse complement strand
GCGGATGGCGTCGATGAACCACTTGGCGGAGTCGATCTTCTGCTTGATGAACATCACCGCCTCTTTTTCCGATTTCGTGTTGCCGCGATTAGTTTTGCGCTTCTGTTTGTAGGCCCGCAGCATATCCTGGTACTGATCGCTCACGCACAGGTCGGGCGCATTCCGGGAGTTGAGGGTCAGTTCCAGCTCTCCATCGCGGTTTTGGATAATGAAGTCCGGCACGACATACTGATTAGCCCGGCTGTTGCCGCCACTGGAAAAGCCACTGGCTGGCTTAGGGTTGAGCTTGATGATCTCATCAATAGCAGCCTTTAGGTCATCGTTGGTAATGTCCAGCCGGCGCAGGAGTTTATCGTAATGCTTTTTGGTAAATTCGTCAAAGTAATCACGGATGACTTTAATGGCCAGGTCGAGGTCTTCCCGCTCCTCAAAGTCCAGGAAATCTTCCTCGTCATCCTGTTCGGCCTTGATCTCCAGCTGTATGAGCAGGCATTCCTGCAAGTCCCGTGCGCCAATACCCGGCGGCTCGAACCGCTGAATCTGTTTGAGCAGTCCCAGGATTTCGGCTTCGTCAGCGAAGATATTTTGGGCAAACATTAAATCATCAATGATGGAATCCGGCTCCCGGCGCAGGTAGCCGTCTTCATCAATACTCCCTACAATCTGAAGCGCAATGGCTTCTTTGCGCTCATCCTCGAGCTGCATAAGGCCGACCTGCTCCTCCAGGTACTCGTGGAAGGAATGCTCTACAGCAATAGGCACTGTTTTTTCCTCTTCGTCAGCGCTATAGTTATTGGATTGTGTCTTGTAGGTGGTGGGGTCGTCCTCGATGTATTCGTTGAGGTAATCGTCCAGCTCGTAGGGCTCGTCATCAAAATCATCGTTCCCCTGCTCCTCGGCCAGGTCTACGATCTCATCGCGCTCCTCGCCTTCTTCCAAAGCCGGGTTCGCTTCCAACTCCTCCTTAATGCGTTGTTCCAGGGTAGCCGTCGGTATTTGCAGTAGCTTCATGAGCTGAATCTGCTGCGGCGACAGCTTCTGTAGCATTTTCTGGCTTAGACTCTGTTTCAGCATGGGGACTGATTTTAGGTTGACTGTTTGTTGTGCCCCTTTTGCTCAAAAGCAAGCTCTTGCTGAGTGGTTTACTTACGCGGCAAACCCCATTTTGGAAGTTTGTTTGCGATAAATAGGTTACTGGCTACTTCAACAAACAGTTTCTATTTACTGAATTTTCTTATCTTTTGCAAATCAGAAAAACGGATCGAGGGGTAAAGTGTTGCACGCGTTATACAATTCAAATATCAAGGGAATTTTAATATTTAGCAAAAAATATGCCAAAAAAAACATCGAATTCTTCTAAAGCCCCTGTACTGGCCGGGTTGCGGCAGGCTATGCAGGAAAACGGGCTCGATGCCTACATCATTCCAAGCCAGGACCCGCACCAAAGCGAGTATGTTGCTGACCACTGGCAGGCCCGACGCTGGCTTACCGGATTTACAGGCTCGGCCGGTACCGCAGTGGTCACCGCTTCCACTGCTCATTTGTGGACCGACTCCCGCTACTTCATTCAGGCGGAAGCTCAACTTGCCGGATCAGAATTTGAACTTCAAAAGTTGACAGTGCCCTATACTGCGGAGCACCTGGAATGGCTCTGCGAGCATTTGCCGGCCGGTGCTGCGGTGGGCTGCGATGCCCGGCTGTTTACCGTCAGTCAGGCACGGGCGGCCCGACGAAAGCTTGCCGAAAAGGACATCGAGCTAAGCTTCAGCAATTACCTGATTGACGACTTATGGACCGACCGACCGACCCTGCCCGATGAGGAGGTCTTTGAACTTGAGCAAACGTACGCCGGACAAAGCCGAACCGATAAGCTCAATGCCGTGCGCAGTAAAATGAAGGAGGGTTCTTGTTACCTGGTCACTGCCCTGGACGAAATCGCCTGGCTGCTCAACATCCGCGGCAACGACGTGGAGTGCAATCCGGTCGCCATCAGCTACTTCCTTCTCGGACCAGAAAGCGCGCAATGGTTCATTGACCCGGGTAAAGTCCCTGACCGCCTTAAACAAAGCCTGGAGCAGGATGGCATTTCCATTAACCCCTACGCCGGCATCGCAGAAGCCCTGCGGTATGCAGGCGCCAACCAAAAAATTGGTTATCAGCCGGAAGCCCTGAGCGTTTTCCTTTACGAACTGCTGGAAGCCGCCCGGTGGATGAAAACGCCTAACCTCATCGCTCCCCTCAAAGCGGTACGCAACACCATAGAGAAAGAAAATCTAAAACTTGCCATGCGCAAAGACGGCGTGGCCTTACTGCACTTCTACCGTTGGCTGGAAGATGCCCTGGATAAAGGAGCCAGCCCCACCGAATTTGAATTGGGCGAAAAGCTGGCGGGCTTCCGGGCTGAACAGGAAGGCTACTTCGGCGAAAGCTTCCCGGCCATTGTGGGGTATACCGGCAATGGCGCCATCGTGCATTACCGTGCAGAAGCCGATACCGCAGCAAGGATACACCCGGAAGGCATACTCCTGCTCGATTCCGGCGGGCAATATCGGGAAGGCACTACTGATATTACCCGTACCGTCGCCCTTGGCCCGGTAAGTGAAAAAGTTAAAGACCACTACACCCGGGTACTCAAAGGGCATATCGGCTTATCCAGTGCTATTTTCCCGGAAGGCACTACCGGGGTACAACTGGACATACTTGCCCGGCAGCACCTTTGGGCAGCCGGGCTCAACTACGGGCACGGCACCGGACATGGAGTAGGGCATTTTCTCAATGTGCACGAAGGCCCACAGGGCATCACCCCCAACCCACGGACCAGCCGCGGGCAAACGCCAATCGTGCCGGGCATGCTAACCTCCAACGAGCCGGGCTTCTACAAAGCAGACGAATATGGCATCCGTATCGAAAATCTGGACCTCTGTGTAGAAAAGATGGAGACAGACACCGGAAAGTTCTATACCTTTGAACCTCAGACCCTATTCCCTATTGCCACCGATCTGATTTTGTTGCCCTTGCTGAGCGCAGAAGAGCGGCAATGGCTCAACGAATATCACGCTCGGGTGTTGAAGGAATTGTCCCCATTGCTTAATAGCGAAGAGCAGGCCTGGCTGGAAAAGAAGTGCCAGGCAATTTGACGGGTCACGAAATGCGAAGCAGAACATCATGACTGTAACAGATACCGATAAAGCTGATATACGGCAACTGAACCCGGACGAACTTCAGGAAGTCTTCCTGGGCATGGGCGAGAAGAAATTCCGTGCCAGACAGGTGTATGAGTGGTTATGGAAAAAAGGCGCCCGCACCTTTACAGAAATGACCAACCTCTCCAAAGGCCTGCGTGAAAAACTGGAAGCCCGCTTTGCCATCAATGCCATCATCACAGATGAGGTACAGCATAGTGAAGACGGCACCATCAAGTCGCGCTTCCGCCTGCACGATGGGCACCTGATTGAGTCCGTGCTCATTCCGGTACCCGCCGATAACCGATATACCGTTTGCGTGTCTTCACAGGTGGGCTGCAGTCTTTCCTGCACCTTCTGTGCTACCGGCCGTATGAAACGCCTGCGCAACCTTGATGCTGCCGAAATCTACGATCAGGTGGTCATGGTCAATCAGCAGTGTGAGGCCCACTTCGGGCACCCGCTCACCAATATCGTGTACATGGGTATGGGTGAACCGCTGCTGGCCTACAAAAATGTGCTGGCAAGCATCGACCGCATCACCAACGAGGACGGGCTCAATATGTCGCCCCGTCGCATCACCATCAGCACCGCAGGCATTGCCAAGATGATCAAGCGGCTGGCGGAAGATGCCGTAAAGGTCAACCTCGCCCTCTCCCTCCACGCTGCCGACGATACCAAGCGCAATGAAATTATGCCTATCAATGAGCAAAACAATCTGGAGACGCTCATGGAGGCTTTGCAGTATTACTATCAGCAGACACGCAACCGCATCAGCTATGAATACATCACCTTCCAGGATTTCAACGATACCCTGGAAGATGCCGACCGGCTGGCCCGCCTCTGCAAAAATTTTCCCGTAAGAGTCAATATCATTGAATACAACCCAATTGACGGAGCGCCGTTCCGTAAGTCCACCGAGCACCGGATTGATGACTTCGCACGCCACCTCCGCGATCAGGGCATTATGGTCACCGTACGGCGCAGCAGGGGCAAAGACATTGACGCTGCCTGCGGGCAGTTGGCTAATAAGTAACTTCTAAAGCTATGGAAAATCCATTTCGGTCTTACATCGATAAGTTCTCTGAGAACCGTTTCTGGAATAAACTCCGGGATTATGCCCGTCAGGCAGGCCTGAAAACGGTCTACTCTGCCCTGCTCCTTTTCTACGCCTACCGCCGCAAGGATACGCCTTACTGGGCAAAAAACATCGTGCTTGGTACCCTGGGCTACTTCCTTTCGCCCATCGATGCCGTGCCCGACCTCACGCCTATCATTGGCTATACCGATGATATCGGGGTGCTGGCTTTCGGCCTAGTGACCATCGCTGCTTATGTCAATCAAGAGGTCAAGGAAAAAGCTAAGGGGCAGCTCCACCGCTGGTTTGGCACTTATGATGAGGACGAACTGGCGGACGTAGACGCCAAACTATAAGGCGCTACCGTAAAATCGTTCCAAACTACCCTCCCGGCTTTTGTTCTTGCGGCAATTTTTGCAACTTGGCAGCTGTTTCCCAACGGGCTTTCCTGTAGGAAAGAAACCTGCTTATGATCAAAAGCAAAAAGACATGCGTTACGAAGCCATAAACTCAGACCTCTTCCGATACAACCGGCAGCGGTTCATGCGTAAAATGCAGCCGGACTCTATTGCCATTTTTCAATCGAATGACCTGATGCCCAGGAGCGGAGATACCTTTTTCCCCTTTCGGCAAAACAGCGGCCTGTTCTACCTCAGCGGGCTGGACCAGGAAGATACCGTGATTGTCCTCTTCCCCGATTGCATCAAGGAAGGCTTTCAGGAAGTGGCTTTCATCCGCCGTACCGATGAGCGCACCGCGATCTGGGAAGGCGATAAGCTGACCAAGGAACAAGCCCGGGAGATTTCCGGCATTGAGAAGATTTACTGGGCCGATGAGATGGACAACATCCTTCATGAGCTCATTTTGCTTTCCAAGCGGGTATACCTTAACCTCAATGAGCACGACCGCTTCGCCTCCGGGGTCGTAACACAGGACATGCGCTTCGCCCGTTTGCTACAGGAACGCTACCCGTTGCATAAATTTCACCGGGCGCAGCCTTTGCTCAAAAAGCAGGCGATGATCAAATCTACTACGGAGGTCGGACTTATCCGCCACGCGGTGAATATCACCGGCAAGGCCTTTGAGAAGGTGTTGGATTTTGTCCGCCCCGGTGTAATGGAATACGAAGTGGAAGCAGAAATCATCGCGGAGTTTATCCGCAACGGTGCCCGGGGCCACGCCTATGAGCCGATTGTGGCCAGTGGCAAAAACACCTGCGTGCTCCACTACGTTCAAAACAATCAGCGCTGCATGGACGGCGACCTTCTGCTCCTGGACTTTGGAGCAGAGTATGCCAACTACGCTGCCGATCTGAGCCGTACTATACCTGTTAGCGGGCGCTTTACAGAAAGACAACGCAAAGTGTACGATGCTGTACTGCATTGCATGAGAGGCGCTCAGCAAATGCTGCTGCCCGGCACTATGCTGGAAGATTATCATAAGGAGGTGGGCAAAATGGTGGAAAGCGAACTGCTCCAACTGGGGCTACTCGACAAAACAGATATCAAAAATCAGGACGAAAAGGCCCCGGCTTATAAAAAATTCTTCATGCACGGCACCTCCCATCATCTTGGACTGGATGTGCATGACCTCTCCAACCGCTACGACCCCATACAGGCGGGTATGATCTTCACCTGTGAGCCTGCGATTTACATTCGCGAAGAAGGGCTGGGCATCCGCCTGGAGAATGACATCCTGGTTACCGATGACGGGCCGGTAGACCTTTGTGCCCACATTCCCGTAGAGGCAGAAGCCATTGAAGAACACATGAATGCAAGCATACTGAGCAGTACTTAAGCCTTTGACCAAATTCTATCTGTTATGAACCTCATTTTTGAGGGGGTCAAAGTCGGCTTGATCCTCGCCATGCTCATTGGGCCTATCTTCTTCGCCATCATTCAGGCGGGCGTGGAGGAGGGATTCCGGGCGGGGGCTACCGTAGGACTGGGCATCTGGGTGAGCGACTTTCTGTTCATCGCGGCCGTGTACTTTGGGCTGGCTTACATCAGTCAGGTGGTAGAAGGTCCCAACTTTGGCTTGTACCTGGGCATTGGCGGCAGCATAACCCTTTCCGCATTCGGGCTGGGGGCACTGCTTACCGTACCGAAAGCTCACGAACTCCCGGAATGGTCGAAGGAAACAGTGCGTACGTCCTCCTATTCCGGGCTTTGGCTCAAAGGCTTCCTCATCAACACCATCAACCCTTTTACTTTTTTCTTTTGGATCGGTGTCGCTTCTACCGTTGTGGTAGATGGAGAAATGGAACTCATGGAAGCCCGCTATTTCTTTGGAGGCATTTTGGGCACCATCATCATCACCGACTTGTTGAAAGTCCTGCTGGCTAAGCGCATACGACGGGTGCTCCGCCCAATCCATCTGCTCTGGCTACGGCGTATCTCCGGTATTGCACTGATTGTCTTTGCGGCAGTATTACTGGGCAGAGTCCTCTGGATGATGTAAAAAAGGCTGTGCTAAGGAACAGCACAGCCAAAGAATTAAAGGGCTACAGTATAGGATATTCTTCGTTTTCGTTTTGCTCCTGCAAAATAACCAGGTAGGTGCCGGGCGGCACGAACCTGGCTTTAAAAAGCGACTTTAAATTGCAGGAAAGATTAGCATCTTATTAAGATGTCTTGACAGCAAGAAATCAACATTTACAATAGCAAATGTCTTCTTTTAGCCTTAACTGAAGATGAAGTGGAGGTTAAGGTTCTTTTAATTCGCAGAAAGGATGATTAGTCCAGCCCAAGCAGTAGCTTGAGGGTAGGAAAGACGACCTTGGCGCGCTTTTGATCGAAGCTGGCTTTGGGCAATGCTTCTCCTTCCGCTTCAGGCTTAGGCGCACCGGTTTTGGAAAGACTCAGCATTTTTTCCCGCTCCGGAGGGGAAAAATTAGCGAAAGAACGGCGAAGCAAAGGCAGGGCCTGTTCGAATACCATCTGCGGCAGTTCCGCAATCCATTCGTCCAGAATTTGCCAGAGCGCCGGCATGTGAATCAATAACAGACCACTTCCGTGGAGGAAACCTTCGAGCCACAAAGCACTCTGCTCTGCTTCAGCAGCGGAGGAAAGGGCATAGCGCATATGTGTGCCCGCCGCCTCGTCAGACAGAACTGATTTATCAAACAAAATACGGGTACAAAGCCCCCGTAGCAGCGGGTGCGCCGGTGCAGCATTCGTGATTTGCCCAAGTGACCGGTTCCACTCTTTGTGAAATACCGGCTCGTTCAGCAAGCTGATGGCGCGGTTGCTCTGCACCAGTTGCTGTAGCCAGTCGCGGGCCACTTCTTCCTCAATATTCAGCACCGCTGCCGGCAGCCCGATGGCAATGCGGGGCACCATATGCCGGATCAGTGCTTCCACGGCCTCTGTATCCGTCTGCCGGGTATCGCCGTAGCGCTGAATGTCGGCCAGCACGGGCAAGGCCTGCATAAGGGCGTATATATCCTGAGTGACTGCTGCTGCGTCTTCCAGTTGGCGCACCAGGGGGTTAAAGGCAGCGGTGACCCCGGCCAGTAATGCCTCACGAGCCAGACCAACCAATTCATCAAGCTTATGGGCTTCCTGTGCTTTTTTCAGGAGGTAGTTATTAGCGGCTGCTTCCACGATATTGCCCCACATCCCAGCCTGTATAAGCCGGATAACATACTCGGGTTGCCAGTGCAGGTGCCAGTACTCGCTAAAGCTGCCCAGCTTGCCGTCCGGCTGCTCCTGAATACGCCCCCAGGGCACATCCAAAATCCGAAGCTGATGCAGCAGGTGGCTGGCATCCAGGTGGGTATCTTTGCGCAAATCAAGGGCTTTATCTTCAGGTGCACCTGACTTGTACAGCTTGGTCAGGCGGGCGGAGCGAATCCGGGCTTCCATGTCCTGCTGCAGGGGAATTTGCGGGATGCTGTCCGGCACTTCCCCCACCTGTTGCCCGATGATAAGTTCCTGTTCGATGAGCTCCAGCGGCTCCGGGCTGCCTTGTGCGAAGACCGCCAGGGCGGCTTCTTTCATCGCATCAATGCCTGCTACCGGTTGGCCGCGCATGCCTGCCAGCGTGTGGGCAAGCCGGGCAGCATCGACAGCTTGTGCGGCACTTGCGTCAAAGCCCTCGCCCCGAAGCAAGCCGGCTACCCGCGCCATCCAGTACTGTACGGTCTCCTCGCGCTTGCTGAAGAGCAGCTCGTAGTAAGCCGGAGAGACCACACCTGCCATATACCCGCTTTGAAACGCCAGCCGCTTATACGACCAGGGGATCCATGTGGCAGTGGTTTTGCGCTTTTTGCGCCCCTTGAGCAGCGTATTATCGTCTTTTTGCTTGAAGCGGTCGAGGTAGTGCAAAGCAGGAGTGTGCCAGGCACCGCAAACCACAGCGATATTCTTGAATCCGT
Source organism: uncultured Phaeodactylibacter sp. (assembly GCA_964572415.1). Taxonomy (GTDB): domain Bacteria; phylum Bacteroidota; class Bacteroidia; order Chitinophagales; family Saprospiraceae; genus Phaeodactylibacter. The sequence goes on along the minus strand of CAZNHN010000052.1, from coordinate 16,637 downwards.
CTTTGATAGCTTTGCGCAGCTGCTTGCGCATGTAAGCTTCCCGCAAACGGTTGAGGGGGCGCTCTGACCGCCCTAGTTCATCGCGCAGGGCCGTGTTCAGGCTAATTATAGTTGCGAAAATATCGATATCATGCTCGGGCTGTTCGAAGGTGGCTTCCCACCAGCGCTCGCTGTCCCGGTAGCCGGCCAGGCGGGCCATGTAACCCATAGGGTCGCGTACTTCCGGTGCTTCCCGGGCGGCATCCGGCAAAGACAGCGACAACTGCTGCTGCTCCTCTTCATCTAACTGAAACTGCATGCTCATGGGCAGGTCCATAAACCGCACATCCAACCCCTGCGCCAACCCAAACTGCGCGGCCTGCCACTCGGGTGAAAACTCCGCAAAGGGCAGGTAAGAGGCATGCCGCAGGTCTTTGGCATCATAGATGAGAATGGCGACCGGTGGGTGCAAGCCCGGGTGCAGCATGTACTCCAATGCCGGGCTGGCATCTTCCGGCGCTTCAATCAACAGACAGTCGGGCTGCTGCGCTTCCAAAGCCTGTAAAAGGCTCCGGGTAGAGCCCGGCCCGTGGTGCCGTATGCCGTAGATCTTATACATGCGTCTTTTATACTTTTCGCAAGCGCTCACCAGCCGCCCGCAGCGTCTCTTCGGTTTTCGCAAAACAGAGCCGGATGATGCGCTCGTCCCGCCCGCTCGTGTAAAAGGCAGAAACCGGAATAGCCGCCACTCCATGCTCCGTGATCAATTGATGCGCAAAGACCCGGTCCGGTTCATCGCTGATCTCGGAATAATCGAAATTGCAGAAATAAGTACCCTGACAAGGGAGCGGTTTAAACCTCGAGCCCGCCATAACTTCCAGCAGCAGATCGCGCTTACGCTGGTAGAAATCCGGCAGGCTCTGATAGGTAGCCGCATCCTGCAGGTAGTCGGCCAGAGCATGCTGTGTAGGGCGGTGCACCGCAAAGGTGTTGTACTGATGTACCTTCCGGAACTCCACCATCAGTTCAGGCGGGGCGACGCAGTAGCCGATTTTCCAACCCGTATTATGGAAGGTTTTCCCAAAGGAATAGGCTGCCAGGCTTCGGCTGCGCAGGCCCGGAAAACGCAGTACGCTCTGATGGCTCGCCTCATCGTAAATCAGGTGCTCATACACTTCGTCGCTCAGCACCAGGATATCGGTGCCCAGGGTGAGATGCTGTAGAGCCAGTAGGTCTGTAGTTTGCAAGGTGGAGCCCGTAGGGTTGTTCGGCGTGTTGATGATGACCATGCGGGTAGCCGGCGTCAGGAGCGCTTCCACATGGCCCCAGTTGACTTTGTAGTCCGGGGCTTTGAGTTCGTATATGACTGGTATGCCCCCGTTGACTTCCACGGCGGGCCGGTAGCAGTCGTAGGCGGGCTCCAGCAGGATGACTTCATCGCCCGGGCGGACGAAGGCAGCGATGGCGCAGTAGATGGCCTGTGTTGCCCCAGCAGTAATGGTAATTTCTGAGCCGGGATCAACATCGACACCGTACATCAGATTGATTTTCCCGGCAATCGCTTCCCTCAATTCCGGCAGGCCCGGCATGGGCGCATACTGATTGTACCCTTTCTGCAGGTAATCGCAAACCAGATCGGTGAGCCGCTGCGGGGACTCAAAATTGGGAAAACCCTGAGAGAGATTAATCGCCCCGTGCTCATTGGCCAGAGCCGACATAACAGAGAATATAGTGGTGCCGACATTCGGCAGCTTGGAATACACTTGCATAGTTTAGGTTGTAAGCTTTTTAGTCGTTTCTTCTGCGATGATCCGCAGCCCGTCCAGCGTCAGATGAGGGTCAATAGCATCAAAATCCGTCTCCAGTGGATGTAGAATAGCTGATAAGCCGCCGGTGGCCACAGCCATATACTGCTCCCCGACTTCCGCCCGGATACTGTACAACATATGCCTTACCAACCCCACATAGCCTATTAGAATTCCACTTTGAATAGCCTGTACCGTATCTCTGCCAATAGCCGACTCCGGCATTTGCAGCGGCACCTCCGGCAACTGTGCGGTCTTCTGGAACAAAGCGCCGATTGCCGTTTTCAGGCCCGGGGCAATAGAAACGCCCAGCAACTGCCCTTCCCTGTCCACTACCGTAAAGGTCAGTGCCGTACCGAAGTCCACGATAATGCAGTCCTGCCGGTGCAGATAATGCGCGGCTACCGCATTGGCAAACAAGTCAGTGCCCAGCTCTTCGGGCCGGTCAATTTTCAACTGCAGGTGCTGGTAGATTTCCGGAGCAACCAGGAGCACCTCCTGCCCAAACAGGTGCCGGCTCAGCTGTACGAAGATGCGCTTCAGGGCCGGGACAACCGTGCTCACCACAACCTGCTCAATAGCCCTCGCTTCTATGCCCTGCTCCATCAACCATGAGGTGCAGCCCATCTGATAAAACATAGCAGACTGCCGGTCGGTCTTGGTAGGCAGGCGGTGAAAATGCGCCCAGTGCCCATCAGTGTACAAACCGAGCGTTACATTAGAGTTGCCGATATCTATGGCTAGGATCATTATTTGGCTTTTGCTATCTCCCTAAATGTAAAAAAATCCGGGGAGCCCTCTGGCTTTTTTTATATTTTAAGCGCAACCAAAACCAAAATCTGATGCTACAACCTGATTCTCAACTATTCAACCTCAAGCGAAAGGTACAACAGTACGAGGAAGTCCTCCAAAATACGCAGACCTACCGGGAGAATTGGAAAACGGAGACGTGCAAGCAAATTCAGGACACCTTACAGGATATGCTCGAAGCTACCGGCTTTGCCGCCCGCCTTGAGCACCGTTCGGATGTGGAAAACCTGGAGGCCATCGTACTCACCCTTGGACAGTCCAAAAGCGGTATGTACCAACGGGTCAGCGATGATGTGCAGCGCCACCTCATCAAGCACAATGGCTCGCTTGTATACCAGCAGCTGTTCAATGGTAAGATCATCGTTTTGATCAATTATCCGTTTATTGAGAATTACGGGCAGCCCCGCCCACCCAAGACCATTGCCATCTATCGGCCCGAGGAACTGAAAGAGCCCTACTTCCTGCGCCATATGGAAGAGTTCCTGCAGGAAATTACCAATTGGGAAGACTACGACGATGATGAACCCAACAAGCGCATCGGTTTTCAGCTCAACTTCGGTGCCAATGGCGGAGAATCTCCGGAATAATTGATTACACCCCCGTACCGAAGACTCTTTTTAGTGGAGTAGTCAGACGATCTGCTCCACTAAATCACAAATTATGGAAATCAGACTTGATGGCAAAACTGCCCTCATCACCGGCGCGGGAAGTGGCATAGGTGAGTCCATTGCAAAAATATTTGCAGAAGCAGGCGCTCATGTCTTTATCCTGGAGCGCGATGCAGCCAAAGGCGAAGCGGTAGCTCAAACAATCCGGGAGACCGGCGGAAAGGCAGACTGCGAAGTAGCTGATGTCAGTCAGCAACAGGAAATGATTGATCTGGTCAACCGCATCGTGGAAAAAACCGGCAGCATGGACATCCTCGTCAATAACGCAGGGATCGCCCACGTGGGCACGCTGCATGCCACATCGGAAGCCGACTTCGACCGCATCTACGCCATAAATGTCAAGGGCGTTTACAATGGCATGTACGCCGTGATTAAGCACATGCAGGCCCAAAAGAGCGGGGCCATTCTCAATATGGCTTCCATCGCTTCCATGATTGGGCTGCCTGACCGCTTTGCTTACTCCATGAGCAAAGGGGCTGTGCTGACGATGACCTATACCGTTGCCCGCGACTATCTGGCGGATAACATTCGGTGCAACTGCATTGCGCCAGCCCGTATTCACACCCCATTTGTGGATGGCTTCCTGGCAGACAACTATCCGGGAAAGGAAGCTGAAATGTTCGATAAATTATCCAAAACCCAGCCTATCGGGCGCATGGGCACGCCGGAGGAAGTCGCCAAGCTGGCCCTCTACCTTTGCTCTGATGCCGCAGGCTTTATCACCGGAACCAACTATCCGATTGATGGCGGGTTCGTAAACTTGAATACCTAAGCATGAAACTAATCCGATTTGGAGCGGCCGGAACCGAAAAACCCGGCATTATTGATCAGAATGGTGACTACCGTGATGTGAGTGCCTTTGGGCAGGATTTTGACGAAGCTTTCCTGGGAGGGACGGGCATTGAGGACCTCCGCTCCTGGCTGGAGCAGAACCTGGACAGCTGCCCTGTAGTGCCTGCCGAAACCCGGCTTGGACCGCCGGTGGCGGAGGTTTCGAAAATTGTCTGTGTAGGGCTCAACTATGCCCAACACGCCAAAGAGAGCGGTATGGACGTGCCCTCAGCCCCCGTCTTATTCTTCAAAGCCACCACTGCGATCTGCGGCCCCAACGATGACATCATCATCCCCAAAAACAGCGAAAAGACGGACTGGGAGGTGGAACTGGCCATTGTGATCGGCAAGCGCGCTTCCTACGTAGAAGAGGCGGATGCCATGAGCCATGTGGCGGGCTACGTGCTGCACAATGATGTGAGTGAGCGGACCTTTCAGCTGGAACAAAGCGGGCAGTGGGTGAAAGGCAAAAGCTGTGACACCTTCGCGCCCATCGGGCCATTCATTGGCACCACAGACGAAATCCCGGACCCTCACAACCTCCGCCTCTGGCTAAAGGTCAATGGGGAAACCATGCAAGACAGCACCACGGCTGACCTGGTATTCAATATCCCTTACCTGGTGCACTATATCAGCCAGTATATGACCCTCCTGCCCGGTGATATCATCTCTACCGGTACACCATTTGGGGTGGGGCTGGGCTTAGACCCACAGCGCTACCTGAAACCCGGTGATGTGGTTGAGCTTGGGATTGACAGGCTGGGCAGCAGCCGGCAAACGGCGAGGGCATGGAGCCCGGCTTAAGCCAGATGACGCCAGAGATATATGCCTGATATTGGCGCAAACGATAAAGCGCCTGTTTGTACTTCTGCTAAAGTACAAACAGGCGCTTTTTACTGCTCTGTTAGTCACACTTTTCCAAAAAGGTAGCAAAGCCAGTGGAAAACCCACCTCGATAGGCCCGCCAGCAATCCTCGTTTTGGCTTGAAGAGATGTGGTAAAGATTCCTCGTTTCCCACTCCCGCCAGGTCAACCCATCGATTCGCCTTACGATCATGCGTACATCGAATGCGCCGTCTGGCACGTCCGGCAAGGTAGCCGAGCTTTCATCGTTAATTTGCAGCTCTGTGGTTTCGCCCGTATCATCTGCCGGCGGATAATCGTGATCGTAAGTCAGCTTAATCCGTAAGTTGTAGGTATCGAAATCATTGTAAAAGTCAATCCTTGGATGGTTGTAGGCGATTTTTCCACAACGCACATCTGTATAATCAGAGCTAAATCCCATTTTGACGATACGGTTATCACTTAGCAGATTGACCCGGTAGGCAATAGGCAGCCCCGGATTCTCCCGGGAGTAGACGGCATTCTCGACAATTAGCGGGGTCAGGCTTCCCGGGCCGCTGATATTCTCCAGTGCCTGGGCAGCGCTCTGAGCACTCCCTCCAATGGTGAGCACACTGATGGAGGAGTTGCTTAGTATTTCATTGTACCGGCTGGCTACGTCGGCGGCCACGCTTACGCCGCCGGCGGCGTAGTTCATCACAGCGTTCAGGTCAATGGACGTTTCCACATTAGTGGCTTCCATGCGGAACAGGATGATCCTGCCGTAGTCTACGGCACTCACGTAGGCCGGGTGGTTGTTGTCATCCGTGGAGGACTGCACCTGCTCCAAAGTGACATCGGGCCCCAGGTAATCCGTAGGTTCAAAGGGCGACTGGGCGGTGATGGTGTAAAAGATTTGCCGGTAGGCCAGGAGCGCCACCCGCCGGTCTGTAGTCGTGCTGGTGCTGAGGTGTGAGGATACGGACCCTGTCACCCACTCCGCATTTATACCCAGTTCAATCCCCAATTGGCGTTGCTCAAAGGCTTCACTTGCCTCGTAATAAGAACGGGCTCCATTGAAATAACCCTGCTGGAAAGCGGTGTTGTTCCAGTGCTCCAATGCCTCATCGATAGCGGGGCTTACCGTTGCATTCGATGGATCAGCTACTGTGAAGGAACCTTTGTCCCCTATTCCGGGCAGGTCGACGGTTAGCGTCACCGGGTTCCGCTCCAGGCCCAATGGCCGGGGTGTGCCCGATAATAAATCAGCATTGGCTAAAACCAGAGCGCCCGGATAGATATTTCCGCTGCCCGGATTGAGGATTGCAATTTCTGAAAAGTCTCTCTCCAGCTCATAAGGCTGGCTAACACAAGTACTGCGGTATCCACGATCCAGAGGACCGGATTCTGTGCTCGGCTCCCCCGGTGTTTTCTGCGCCAAATCTCCGGGCGTATTATTGATATTAAGCATGTCCACGGGGTTGTAGGCCAGGCTCCGGATGTAGGCATTGATATCTGTAGCCATGGGGTTTTCGGGGATTGAGGGCGTTTCTTCCTTGTCCTTATTGCAGGATTGGAAAAGAAAGAGGCTCAATAAGCATAGCAAGGCAGTAAATCGAATAGTCATTGCAGAATGGATTTTGGTATACCTCAAAAGTATATCCTGGCGGTGCCTCCGTCCAAAATTCATGCGTGGACAAATCGTGGACAGCTGGTAAATACTACTGTTTTGCCCTATATTCACCGTATGAAATCCCGAAGGCTCTTTTTCATCCTACTACAGGCAGCAGTGTTACTGCTGCCGCAAAAATTATCGGCAGATCCTATTGACAGCCTGGCTCAGCTGGTACAACAACCTGCACATGATACCATCACGGGCATGCGCTATCTGGAATTAGCCAAAGCCTGGTTTTGGGAAAATCCTGCCAAAACAGATTCCCTGCTTCGGATTGCCGAAAGCTACCTCGGCCCTCAGCGGTACTATCGGGGGCTCAGCGATGTGCATAACTTTCGGGCCAACTATCACTATATGGGCGGGCGGCCGCTTGCTGCTTGTTCCTCTTTGGATACCGCCATGCAATTTGCTGCCCTTGATGGCGACAGCCTGCACATGATCGGTATCCGTAAGAACCTGACCATCCTACGCTCAGAGGCAGGCGATATAGACGGGGCACTGGAAGCCATTGAAGAAAGTATGCAATACCTGGTGGCGCATCAGGACAGTTCCCTGCTGGCCGAACACTTCGTGCAAAGAGGGCTGCTTTATCAGCAAAAGGGCTACCGCAGGCTGGCACTAAGAGATTTTCAAACCGCCCGGGAAGGCCATCTGGCGCTACAGGAAACAGCGCGGGTTGCTGAGGCCGAGCAGCATATTGGCAAGACGCTCTTCGATGAGTCCAATTACGAGGAAGCACTCCCTTATTTTGTTGCATCTGCGAAGCATTATCAACACGCCGGTCAACAGCAGTACTACGCAGAAGTGCTGACTCTGCTGGGCACCAATTACCACAGGCTGCAAAAGTATAGGCTCGCCGATTCCATCTTCGCCGCGTCGATTGCGCTGAGCAATCAATTGCAGCAGCCCTACAATATCGCTCATGCCCAATTACTGCGGGCAGAGAGCTGGCTGGAGCGCGGGCACCAACTTGGACAAGCAGCGTCAGATGCGTCCGCAGCACAGCCTGTTTTTGAAGAAGTCCTGCCCATAATGGCCGGCAGTTGCCAGATGCTCCTTGCCCGGATTGACTCCGCGCAGCAACAGTGGCTTCCGGCGCTGGACAGGGTGGACAATAGCATTTCAATATTTGAAGACCATAAAGGAGCAAGCTACCTGCGGGGTGCCCTAAGGTTGAAAGCAGCCCTTTTATCCAAACTCGGCCGCCCAGCCCAGGCTCTATCGGTCTACGAAAAGGCACAAGCCCTAAGTGACAGCCTGTTTTCCATTCAGCAGTCCCAGGCTATTGCCGAGCTGCATTTGGAGTATGATACAGAACTCAAAGAGCGGGAAATTGCCCTCAAGGCCGCCCAAATCAACCGGCTGGCCAGTGAAAAAGAAAATGCCCTGCTCAGAAACCGGTTGCTGGGATTGAGCCTGCTGGCAACGCTACTCCTGCTCGGGGGAGGATACTACACATACCGGTTGCGGCAAAGGACACTAAAGGCTGAAGTACGGCACCGGGAGCGGGAATTAGCCGCGCAACGCTTGCACCTCCTGCAAAAAAATAATATTCTACAGCAGGTAGAGGATCAGCTGAGCAATCAGACTACCACTTCCGGGGACGAGGGGTACCAGAAATTGCTCAATAGCCTCCGGACTCAGGACACCCTGGACAAAGACTGGGACACGTTCACTTCCTACTTCAAGGCTGTGCACGCCAATTTCTCTGAACAACTGGAGCAAAAATTCTCCTCACTGAGTATAACTGAAAAACGCCTGGCTTACCTGTTCCGGCTGGGTACAACCATCGCAGAAGCGGCCGCACTTTTAAATATCCAACCGGAAAGTGTACGCAAAGGTAAATACCGACTGAAAAAGAAACTCGCCACTGCAACGGGAAATGACAACCAAAGCTTAGAGGAGATACTGCGCCAAATTGGGTAGGCAGGCTTTCAGTTAATGTCTGCCAAAAATAAGTGAGCCATTTTCTGGCTTCCCCTGATTGTCAGTACAGAAGAGAGCACAGGGCTATCATCAAGCTGAAGGTGCTGAGGCGATTGGGAGCCACGACCCTCAGGAGGTCCGCAAGTTCGTAATTCAGTAAGAAGTGATTTTTATCACACAAAGTCTGTAAAGAATTCTGGTTTTTTGTGCTAAACAAATAGCATAAAAACATGCGGTCCTTTACCCTGGTGTTACTCCTCAGCAGCCTTTTGACTTCCACTTTTGCACAGTCTGACTTTTCGGTTACCGTCCACCCTTTCACCATCGACGGCTTCGATGGGGTACAGTCCTTTGTATCCGCTACGCACGATGGCCACATCTTGATCATTGGTGGGCGCAAGGATGGTTTGCACCAACGGCAGCCCTTTGCCTCCTTCCTGGCTTCCGATAACAACACGACCATCCACCTGCTTCATCCGGAAACCGGCGGGTACTGGTCTGAAAGCGTATCTGCCCTGCCGGAACCGCTACAGGAGCAATTGCAGTCTACCAATATGCAATTCCATCAGGTAGGCGATCAGCTGATCATCACCGGGGGGTATGGCTTTAGCCCAAGTATGAATGACCACATCACCTACGCTATGCTTACGGTAGTAGACGTGCCAGCTTTAGCCAATGCCCTGTTGAACGATGGGGATATTGCTCCCGCTTTCCAGTACGTCCCTGATTTCCGCATGGCGGTCACCGGCGGCTACCTGCAACACCTGCAGGACACCTTTTACCTCGTTGGGGGGCACCGGTTCACCGGGCGCTACAATCCACATAACGGGCCTTCCTTTGAGCAGGAATACAGCAATTCCATCCGTCGTTTTACCATTGAGAACATTGATTCTGACCCTTCAATTGGGTTTTATGACGTTTGGGCGGATGAGATGAACCTGCACCGGCGCGACTACAACCTCGTCAAGCAGGTATTTCCGGGCGAAGAATTGGGCATGACGGCATTCTCCGGTGTCTTTCAGCATGCGGTGGACCTGCCTTTTCTAAACGCTGTAGACATTACAGGCGCAGGCTATACCGTCAATAACGATTTTGAGCAGCACCTCAACCACTACCACTGCGGAACGGCACCGATTTACGATACCACCACAGGCGATATGCACACCCTCTTCTTCGGTGGCATGAGCCAGTTTTACCTCGATGCGGAAGGCGAGCTGCAGGAAGATCAGGAAGTACCCTTCGTGCCCACTATTGGCAGGGTGACCCGGCATGCAAACGGTAGCATGACTGAACAGCGCGTAGGCGAGCTGCCCGCACTACTGGGCGCAGGGTCAGAATTCATCCCTGTGGGCAACACGCTGGACTGGCAACCGGACATACAAATGCTCAACCTCCCCGCAGCCGGAGACAGCCTCTTCATTGGCTACCTGGTGGGTGGTATTGAAAGCACACAACCAAATATTTTCTTCATCAATGACGGTACCCAAAGCGTGGCCACGAACAGCCTGTTCCGGGTCTACCTCAAGCCCGAAGGACTCAGTAATAATCAGGAGGTACCCGCTCAGCCCAAATTGCAGTCGCTGTTGCTTTCCCCTAACCCGGCAGTAAATCAGTTGCAACTGTCCTTTGAACTGGCGGAAACTTCTACTGTGCTGGCTACGATGGTAGACTATCAGGGCAAAATCATCCGGCAGACTGATTTGGGGTACCTGGGCGCCGGAGAGCAAACGGCTACCCTTGGTATCGAGGATTTACCGACTGGTGCTTACTTGCTGAATCTTACGGCTGGGCAGTCGCAGGTGGTGGAGCGTTTTTTGAAAAAGTAGAAGGCGATAAACATTTATGGCTGCAAATACGTACTTTTATCAGTACGTTAATTACCTCTAATGCCAAAAACGCATTTTGCATATCGAATAGCGGCCCTGATCCTGGCGGCCCTAATCCTCACCTCCTCAGTGAGCTTTGCGGTAGATATGCATTTCTGCAAAGGTCAGCTGAAATCCATCAGCTTCTGGGGCAAAGCGCCGAGCTGCCACGAACAAGCCGCCGCCAAAATCACCTGCCCTCACCACCGGAAAATGATGCTGGAAAAAGGCGAGGCGGCACTGGAAAAATCCAACTGCTGCGACAACCACACCGTGCAGGTAGAAGCTGATCACGAGCGGCAGACCCAAACGGCAGCGGAGCTGGAATTAAATTCAAGCTTGCAGTACTTCCTGATTGCTTACACGCACAGCCTGCTGCCCGCTGAGGATATTGCCCGTACACCTGCCCCCTACCTGAACTACAAACCGCCCCTCATACCCAGGGATATCCCTGTCCTGACCCAATCCTTCTTGTTATAAAATGGCTTTCCCGGCTGCTGAGCAAGCCTCAGTAGCATGTGAGTTCGTGTACCCGCTTCGGGCTTAATCCGCTTTTTGCGTGAGCGCCAATGGTGCAAACTCGCTATTTTGCAAAGGCTTAGAGATGCTAGTGGATTGAGCCGTAAATATTTGACAGTTAAAGACCAGGCACCACAGAAGGCTTGAGCGTGAAAAAGCTATCAAATAATTCGGTCTAGTCGCACTAGGTTAGCATCTTTTAAAGCCTATTGTCTACCGGAAAGTTACCTTCCATGCTGAACCGTTTTATCCAGTTCTTTCTCGACAACAAACTCGTGGCTTACCTGCTGCTCCTCGGCTTCATCGGCTGGGGGCTGGCAACGGCACCCTTTGACTTTGGAATCAGACAGCTGCCACGCGATCCGGTAGCCGTAGACGCCATACCCGATATTGGCGAGAACCAACAGATCGTCTTCACCAAATGGCCCGGCCGCTCCCCGGAGGACGTGGAGGATCAGATTACCTACCCGCTCACCACAGCCCTGCTCGGCATACCGGGGGTGGAGAGTATCCGCAGCAACTCTATGTTTGGCTTTTCCAGCATCTATGTCATTTTTGATGAAGGCATTGAGTTTTACTGGAGCCGCAGCCGCATACTCGAAAAGCTCAATGCCCTGCCTGCCAATACCCTGCCGGAAGGCGTACAGCCTACCCTCGGCCCGGATGCCACCGCCCTCGGCCAAATCTACTGGTACACCCTGGAAGGAAGAGATTCCTCCGGCAACGCCACCGGCGGCTGGGACCTGCACGAGCTGCGCAGCATTCAGGACTTCTACGTGCGTTACGGGCTGTCGGCAGCGGAGGGCGTATCGGAAGTGGCTTCCGTAGGCGGCTTCGTCAAGGAGTATCAGGTCGATGTAGACCCGGACAAACTGAAGTCCTACGGCGTGACCTTGCAGCAGGTGATGAACGCTATCCGCGGCAGCAATATTGACGTGGGCGCACAGACCATGGAGATCAACCGGGCGGAGTACTTTGTGCGGGGCCTGGGCTACGTGGAGCAAATCGAAGACATTGAGCAAAGCGTGGTCACGGTCAATAACAACGTGCCCATCCGTATAGGCGATGTAGCACGGGTGAGCCTGGGGCCGGCTACCCGGCGCGGGGTGCTCGACAAATCGGGTGCCGAAGCGGCGGGCGGTGTGGTGACTGCCCGATATGGTTCCAACCCTATGCAGGTCATTGATAACGTAAAGGCAAAAATCGCGGAGCTGGAACCCGGCCTGCCCAGCAAAACGCTGGCGGACGGCACGGTATCACAGGTTAAAATCATCCCGTTCTACGATCGTACGGAGCTGATCAATGAGACCATCGGCACCCTGGAGGAAGCGCTTAAGCTGGAAGTGCTCATCACCATCGTGGTAATCATCCTCATGCTGCTCAACCTGCGGTCTTCCCTGCTCGTATCCGCTTCCCTGCCGGTAGCGGTGCTGATGTGCTTTATCGCCATGCGCTACTTTGGCGTGGACGCGAATATTGTGGCGCTTTCCGGCATCGCCATCGCCATCGGCACTATGGTGGATATGGGTATTGTGCTGGTGGAGAGCATGGTGAACCGTATGGAGGAAGCCCCGCCGGGCGAAAGCCTGATGACCACCATCTACGAAGCCACTACTGAAGTCGCGTCGGCGGTCCTGACAGCGGTCGCTACCACGGTGGTCAGCTTTTTGCCCGTTTTCACAATGGAAGCGGCAGAGGGCAAGTTGTTTCGCCCCCTGGCATACACCAAGACCTTTGCGCTGATTGCCGCCATCATCGTCGCTATCACCATACTGCCGGCGGTGGCGCACAGCGTATTTTCCATGCGGTCGCGCTCGCAGGCTACCACATACATGGCGAATGGGCTGGCTGTACTGTCGGGTGTGCTGCTCGCGGTATGGGTCGATCCGTTCTACGGCGGCGCGCTCATCCTAATCGGGCTGGCGGGCTGGATCAACTACCGGATTAAGAGCAGGGGAGCGGCCCACTCTGCCAAGTGGGCTTCCTGGGCTACAAACATACTCTACGCCCTTGTGGTAACCTGGCTGCTGGCCAGCGTTTGGATGCCGCTGGGCGTAGTGAAAAGCACCTTTAACAACTTCCTGTTTGTCGCGCTGCTGGCGGGCCTGCTGATAGGGTTTTTCCATGTGGTCATCTACTACTACGAGCCCATACTGCGGTTTTTGCTGCGGTTCAAGCTGCTCTTCCTGTTGGTGGTGGGCGCGCTCGTGTTCCTCGGCTTTCGGGTGTACCAAAACACCGGTGAGGAATTCATGCCTGCGCTGGACGAGGGCGCTTTTTTGCTGATGCCGACCTCTATGCCGCACTCGGGTATGCAGGAAAACATCAAAAACCTGCGCCTGCTCGATATGGCGGTCACGGCCATCCCGGAGGTAAAGTCCGTAGTCGGCAAAGCCGGGCGGGCGAATACCGCGCTCGACCCCGCGCCAATGTCAATGTATGAGAACGTCATCCTGTACAAATCGGAGTACAAAACCAACGAAGCCGGCCAGCGCATCCGCTTCCGCTATGAGGATGGCGAATATGTGCGCGACGAGGACGGCGAACTCATCCCCGATGCCGACGGCCGCTATTTCCGGCAATGGCGCGACGAGATCAACAGCCCGGATGATATCTGGAATGAGATTGTGAGCGTTACCAAAATACCGGGAGTAACTTCTGCTCCAAAACTTCAACCCATTGAAACTAGACTGGTGATGCTACAGACAGGCATGCGTGCTCCCATGGGGATCAAGGTACAGGGCAGTGATCTGGAAACAATAGAAGCATTCGGCATGGAGCTGGAGAAGCGGCTCAAAGAGGTGGAGGGTGTCAAAGCCTCCGCAGTATTCGCAGACCGCATCGTCGGCAAACCCTACCTGCTGCTCGATATCGACCGGCGGGCGATCAGCCGCTATGGGCTGACGGTGGAGCAGGTTCAGCAGCACATTCAGGCCGCTATTGGCGGAATGGCGATGACCACCACCGTGGAGGGCCGGGAGCGCTATGCCATACGGGTGCGCTACCCACGCGAGCTGCGCGATGACCCGGAGGCGCTGAAACGGGTGTATGTCCCTACGGCAACCGGGCAGCCCATCCCACTGGGGCAATTGGTGGACATCCGCTACGAAGCCGGACCGCAGGCGATCAAGAGCGAAGATGGCTTCCTGATTGGCTACGTCCTTTTTGACCGGGAAGACGGCTACGCCGAAGTAGAGGTAGTGGAAAATGCCAAAGCCTACCTGCAGGAGCAGATCGAAGCCGGTGAACTGGAAGTGCCCCCCGCCATCAGCTACCGCTTTGCCGGCAATTACGAGCAGCAGGTGCGCGCCAGCCGGAGGCTAAGCATCGTATTGCCCATTTCGCTGGCGATCATTTTCCTCATTTTGTTCTTCCAGTTCCGCTCCGTCGCCATCTCGCTGATGGTGTTCACCGGAGTTTTCATTGCCTTTTCGGGTGGCTTCATCATGATCGGGCTGTACGATACGGACTGGTTCCTCAATTTCAGCCTGTTCGGTACGGATATGCGGGAGCTGTTCCAAATCCGGCCCATCAATTTGAGTGTGGCGGTGTGGGTCGGCTTCCTGGCGCTATTTGGCATCGCAACAGATGATGGAGTGCTGGTGGCCACTTTCCTGAAGGACAGCTTTAAGCGCAATCAGCCGGACAGCATACCAGGCATACGGGATGCGGTAGTGGAAGGCGGCTTACGGCGGGTACGCCCGGCGATGATGACCACGGCGACCACGATTCTAGCCCTCCTGCCCATAATGACGTCCACCGGCCGGGGTGCCGATATCATGCTGCCGATGGCGATTCCTTCCTTTGGGGGGATGGTGCTGCAGGCGATTACGATGTTTACGGTGCCGGTGCTGTACGCGCTTTGGATGGAGGGGCGGAATAGGTGGAATAAGAAAAACGATACGCCATGAAGCAATACTCCATTCAAATACTGAGGTCGACGAAGCGCCAGTCTAATGCATTGGAGGCTCCATCTCTTGCGCTCGCCACGCCGCGTACTGAAGGGCTTGCATTAGATCTTCTTTTTCCAAATAAGGGTATGCTGCGAGGATGTCCTGTTTCGAGTAGCCGGCTGCTAAAAGCCCCACGATGGTTCCCACAGTCACCCGGATATTCCGAATGCAAGGCTTGCCGCCCATCCGGGCAGGATCAAATTTTATGCGGGACAATTTTTTCATTGTTTCAGTTTAATTCAATTAACCCATGGTAATTCAAATTCGTTACCACTTCAAGTGGGAAAAAATAATTTTTGTGGTGCTGATATTCGGGCTAACTGCTCCGGTTTCCGCCCAGCCCCTCCCCAAACTCATCGACAGCGCCCTGCTGCAGCAGCCGGAGCTGATGGCGCTGGAGAAGGAGTATCAGGCAGCGCTGCAGCGCGCCCCGCAAGTCAGCCAATTGCCGAATCCGGAAGTGGGTGTAGGGGGCTTCCCGCTGCCGGTGGAGACCCGCCTGGGGCCGCAGTTGCTCCGGCTCGGGGCTACGCAGGGCTTTCCCTGGCCAGGGACCTTGCCTGGACGGGCGGAGTTGGAAAACACTAAAGCCAGGGCACTGTATGAGCAGATCGCCGCCCGCGCCCTGGAACTACGCTACGAACTGGAACAAGCGTACTACCAATTTTATGCCATTGAGAAACGGCAGGAAATCCTGCGCCGCAATCTGCCGCTGTTAGCGTCCCTGGAGTCTACGGCTTTAGCCAAAGTGGAAAGCGGTAAAGCAAGCACCGCTGATGTACTGCGCGTGCAAATCCGGCGGGAAGAGCTGCAGCAAGAATTAGTCATTCTGGAGCGGGAGGCCCTTAAGCCGCTGGCGACAATCAATCGGTTACTGCAGCGCACGCCGGCGACGAAAATTCAGATGGTGGACGAACTTGGCCCCGCCCAATTGCCGTTCCGGCAAGACAGCCTGCTCGCGGCTATCCGCCGTACCCACCCGAAGCTGCGGCAGCTCAACTGGCAGCAGGAAGCCGCCCGGCAGGCCCTGCGCCTAAATGAGCTGGATGGCAAACCCTCTTTCGGGCTGGGCGCAGACTATATCTTCGTCGGCCCGCGCAATGACGCCAACCTCAATGCCAATGGCCGGGATATCGTGCAACTGCGGGCGAGCGTAAGCCTGCCCATCTACCGGGAGAAATTTGAAGCGAAAGAACGGGAAGAACAACTGAAAATTGCCGCACTGGACAACCGGAAACAGGATTTAAACCACCGCTTTGAGGCTACCATTGCCCAGGCTTACGCCGACTTCGAAACCGCCCGGCTCCGGCTGGACCTCTACGAGCGGCAGCGGCGGCTGACCCAGTCTGCTATAGCTATTTTGCAGGAAGCCTACAGCACGCAGGGCCGCAGCTTCGATGAACTACTGCGGCTGGAAAGCGAGCTGATTGAGTATGACCTGAAGCGGTTGAATGCGGTGGTGGCGGGGCACCTGGCGGTGGCGAGGATTAATCAGCTGCTGTGGGATCAATAAAAATTGAGGAGACTTCTAATTCAAAACCGGATAAGACATGCGACCCTACCGTTTCTCCATCAATACCGAAAGCGTGGCGCTCGTACCGCCCTTCCTGGAACACAAACACTTCCACGGAGTGGTAAGAAGGGTCAACGATCCAGTACTCGGGTATGCCATGCTCTGCATACAGCTCCTTTTTGAGCAGGTGGTCGCGCTTGTAAGAAGTAGGAGAGACAATTTCTACCATGATGTCCGGTGCGCCTTTGATGCCCCAGTACGGATCAAAGAG
>CAZNHN010000051.1:15376-26121 GCA_964572415.1 uncultured Phaeodactylibacter sp. | reverse complement strand
GCAGGGGGTGCATTTCTGTGAAGAGCTTGTGGAAGGGCTGAAACCTTATAATGTAACTGTGGTCAGTGGGCTGGCCTTTGGCATTGATATTGCCGCGCACCGGGCCTGTATTGTGAATGACGTTCCTACTGTAGGCTGCGTTGCGCATGGGCTGGAGCGTATCTACCCTGCCCAACATACTCATGCCGCCCTTAAGATGGCTGAAAACGGAGGCCTTCTTTCCGAATATCCCAGTCAGACCAAGCCTGACCGGGAACGTTTTCCAATGCGCAACCGCATTATTGCCGGCCTTTGCGATGCCCTGATTGTGGTGGAGACGCAACGGCAGGGTGGTTCCATGATTAGTGCAAAGATGGCCAATGATTATAACCGGGATGTTTTTGCAGTTCCCGGCCGTATCCGGGACAAATGTTCGGCGGGCTGCAATCTGCTGATAAAAAGCCACCGGGCCAACCTGATGGAAGGAGTGGAAGACCTGGCTTATGTTATGCGTTGGGAAAAATCTGATTCCCGGGCCGCCGTGCAACGGGAGCTGTTTCCAGACCTGTCACCTGATGAAGAGGCTATCGTTGAACTGCTTAAACAGCAGGATCTGTTGCCCGTGGACAAAATTTCGGCCTCCCTTCAACAGCGCAACAGCGAGCTGGCAGCGCTGCTCCTTGGCCTTGAATTCAAAGGTGTGGTACGCACACTTCCCGGTAAGCGGTATACACTAGTCTGAAAACAATCGGGTTTTATTAACTTAGCGCCACCTGAAAAGAGCCCCCTCATCACTATTGCAATCATTTTATGAGTTCAAAGCTACCTTATCTTCTCTTATTGCTCTTGCTTCCATTAGGCTGCAAAAGCCCGGAAAACCTTAACCTGGAGCTTCTCGAGCGTGAGCCGCCTGCCAGGAACATCATCCTTCTGATAGGTGATGGGATGGGGGTCTCTCAGATTAGTGCAGGCATGTACCACCATAAAAAGCCACTTGAGCTTGAGCAGTTCAAAGTGATAGGGCTCCAGAAAACTCACGCTGCAAATGACCTGATCACTGACTCAGCTGCCGGAGCTACTGCCTTTGCGACCGGTTACAAAACCAACAAAGGCACATTGGGATTAGATGCAGAAGGTAATGCAGTCCCCAATATATTCGAGCAGGCCAAAGCAAAGGAATACGCCATTGGGCTACTCACCACCTCCTCAATAGTGCACGCTACGCCTGCTGGTTTTTTTGCGCATGTCCCGCTGCGGAGTCAGTACGAGGATATTGCAGAGCAACTCGTTGAAAGAGAGATAGACTTCTTCATGGGAGGAGGCATGCGCTACTTCAATCAGCGGGATAAAGACGGGAAAGACCTGGTTGAGGAGTTAAATAATAACGGTTACAATATTTACAATGCCTACGAAACAGAGTTGTACTCCATCACGCCTGATTTCAGCCGAGGCTTTGGGTATTTCACTGCAAAGGAAGATCCGAAAAGAAGTTTGGATGGCAGAAGATACCTTCCGCCTGCCACCCGTATCGGCACCCGGTTCCTTCAAAAACGCAGCAGCCGGGGCTTCATCTTTATGGTCGAAGGGGCGCAAATTGATTGGGCTGGCCATGCCAATGACCAGGAATTCATGATTACAGAGATGCTGGACTTCGATGAAGCCGTTGGCGAAGCTATGGCTTTTGCCAGGCGCAATAAGGAAACGCTGGTGATTGTTACAGCAGACCATGAGACCGGAGGCTATGCCATACAACCCGGCTCCCGTCGGGACTCTCTCATTGCAGGCTGGACAGCTGAAGATCATACGGCCAGCCTGGTACCTGTATTTGCCTACGGGCCGCGCGCAGGTCTTTTCCGTGGCATTTATGAGAATACAGCCATTTATGAAAAAATGGTTCAGGCCCTTGGCTGGAGAGATGAAGCTATATCTGGTCAGTAGGCCAGGCACGGTCAATAATAAGTATGGTGTAAAACAGCCTGTTAAACCAGGGGGCGGCCCAAAATCAACCAAAGCAGCCTGGGTTTTACCCCTAACTGCTTTGGTTGTTAATTCGGCTTATCCTGACATGGGGTAAAATCCAAACACAGGAAGTCCCCCTGCCCTTGATTAATTCAACTGAAAGCGGACAATGACACCTCCGGAAGCATCCGTGCGCGGAGCAGCAGGCCCGAGAGCCGGCACCGTACGCCGGTAATCAAAGAATAACCGTAAAGACAAGCGCTGACTGATCGCATACTCCGCAGAAGGAGATATAGAGAAGGCATACGTACCCCTGGTTGGCTCCAGGATACCTTCATCCAATCGGTGGGCATAACTGACATCATCACGAATCGACATATCGAAGTTGATATCGAGGTCCTGCCCCTGCAGGCCACGCCCTCCTCCGCCACCACGGCGGTTGTTTCTGCCCTGATTCTGCTGGTTGGGGTCCTCTTCTTCTTCCTTTTTACGATCCCGTTTTTTATTACTGCCCGTAAGGAATGGAATATCAACATTCCTGATCAGGTAACCAAAGCCCACTGTAAACTCTTCAGATTGCGTTTCGTTGAGCTGGTAGTTGACTGTACTCAATGCCAGAGTGCGTGATTTTTTGTAATCGACATTCAGGCTAATCCCGTTTTGCATGGTCATGTCCAATGCAATCAAGGGCGCAAACTGCTCCTGAATAACTACGTCAGCAATTTCCAGGCGCGGGAAGAAATTGAAAGTGCCTGTATCTATAGGCTCCGTAGCCAGCGTGGCCAGGTATGGCAAGCTGGACCGGAAGTTATTCACAGTTAGCGTTGACCGGTACCCGTGAGATATGGAGAAATTCTGGAATATCTCTCTGAAGAACGGAATACGCGACAGTCCGTTGTACTGCATACGCCAGTTGACGGAAGGTATCTGGTCAAAAATGCTAAGTTTGACGTTATTGGGGTCTTCGTCCCGGTAAGCTGCAATAAATGCCGGTACGATAACTTCCTGCTGCGTATTACCATATCCTCTGGTATAACCCAGGGCACTAAGGTTTTCATCCTGGTGGTTGCCCACCCCCAACCTGCGGGAAATGATCACCCGGTTGGCTTCAAAGGAATCAAACAACTCGCCGATTTCCATTTCGCTTCCGCGGAAAAGGGTACTCAGCGCATTGTAGGTCATCTGTTGGCTACCTGTTTCATAGGGCACCGTATGCACGAGTTGCCTTATACCATCTCCCGGCAGGGTATCTTTGAACGTCTCTGAGTAGTTCTCTGTAAAGGTCCGGTTGAGCTCCAGGTCGATACGGAAATCCTGGAAAGGCTCGATGGTTGCCCGTGCATCAAAGCGTTGCGAGTAGGTCTGCATGACCTCCCGGTTGAGGAAAGAACTCCCGGTAATCCATCTTTCATTCTCCCGCAGCCAGTCTCCTTCAATGTTGTTTGGATTCGGATTGAATAACTGATCCTCCCGGAGATTGCGGATATTAGGCTGTAGGCCGGCCACAAAGTCCCAGCCGGGTGAATCGAAGCTGGTTAGTCCCAGAATCTCTGATTGCGGCATGTAGCCCGGCACGGTAGTTGAGAATTGTTCATTATAGTTAAAGCGCACCCGCCTTACCAGCATCAAAGGCCTGATCAACGCCCTTTCAATAGCAGAAGGCCCGTTGCGCTTTTTCTTTTTCCCCTCTTCTTCATCGTCGTCTTGGTCTTTGTCATTGTTTCGGGAGCCTGGCCGCGTACTACGTGACCGGTTGGCGCCCCCACCTCTCGATCCGCGGTTAATCTTGCGCAGATAGTCCACCTTATCGTACAATCGCTCCAGGTTGAAGTCGAGGTCCGCCGTTCGGTTTTGATTATTCTGGATTACGTTACCGAGGCTATCCACATTGAGGGCAGCAGCAGTCCAGTTGTAGCTACCCTGGTACTGCACCTTTGCGGTTACCCACCCTTGTAGTAAAGGCAGGTGCTTTATTGGCAAGTCATACCCCACACTTAGGTTATGCTGATAATTTTTCGGGCGGCCAAAATTCTGAATATTCGTCCAGATACTATCCCGGCGGATTTCCCGGGCCCGCTCAAATCCAAAATTCTCCACCAGGACGGACTCGTTCGGCTCATCAATTACGGCACTATTTGTCGCATTGAAATTGAACTTCAATGCCCTGGTCAGATCCCATTGCAAGTCATAGTCTCTGTCCCAGGTAAACCGCTTGTTGTAGAAGGTCCTGTACTCCGGAGCCACATCCGTGAAGCGATAGCTCGTTGTTTCAAACACCCGGTTCATTATAGAGCTGAAACTAAAGGCATTCGGCAATGGGTTGAAGTTAAACTCCGATATAATTTTAAAGGCATTCCCCTGTATTCCCTTGAATGGCTCCACATAGTTCGTTCGCCTGCTGAAGGCATAGTCAATGGAACCGGTATGCCGTTCTTCCTCATTAAACTCAATGATAGGATCCCGGAATTCGGATTCCGTATAAGAGTAAGACGCACTGAAGTTGGAAATATCCCACGGCATAGCCGCTTCGGAGTTGTTGGTCCGCTCTTTTCGGACATTCGTCAGGTTTACACTTTTTATAGTGGTCACTTCCTGAGACGCAGCCCTTATCGAGTCCCGCTCCGCCCGGCTGTCAGCATCCCGGATTTTATCGTCCAGCAAAATATCCAGGTCATAAGGGTCAAATTCCGGTGTGCTCGTGGTGTTGGAGAGCTGAGCATAAAATGGCAACTGCAGCCCCCACTGCTCCGGCAAAAATTTGTCAAGGTTGAAATTCACCGCAAAATCATATCCGGTAAGCCGCTCACGGGCTCGTTCCTGTACTTTCTGGTCCAGGGCACCGAAGCCAATCGTGCTGATGTTACCCGCTGCGGCAATCGAACCAAAGTCCGCTAATTGCGCATCAACTCTTGCCGTGGCGGCAGCCCCCCCACGCTCGTCCAGCCCGGTCAGCCGCATTTCATTGATCCAGACTTCCAGGTCAAAGTTCTCGTCTTCGGTCACAAAGTCATACTGATTCCGTATGCCAACCATCAAAACTTTTACCTGCCCCACACTGGGGTTACCCCTGATTTTCAGCCGGTGAATCTTAGAGCCAACTTGTTGTTCCTCCACATATTCCTCGCTCAGGCTTACGCTCCCCTCATTGCGCCGCTTTTTAAGCTCCACAAAGTCTTTCAGCGCAAAGTCAAAACCATTATCCGGGCGCCAGACCGCATTTTTATAGGAAGAACTGGTCGGTGCTCCTGAGAGGTCTTCCACTTCCGACATCGTCAGTGGTATCTCGTATTCGTAGTAATTGCCCTGGAAGTCACTACCCAAACGGACGAATATAGAGGTTGCACCCTCCGGGATTTCCGTACCGTTCTTTTCTTCAGCGTGAATGAACATTTTGAAACGTTCGTACACCCGCATATCCATGTTGATGACTTTGAAAACAGAGCGGGTCGCCCCGTTACAAAGGTCTTCGATGTTGAGGGACAGGGACTGCTCATTCTGCAGGTTGGTGAAAACACCTACCGCTCTTTCGCGCTGAATACCTTCCGGCAGCACGTAGTTGAAGGGTTCACGCCCGCTGTTCTCTTCGATGTTGACGTTGTCAACCGTGAAATTGGTCTCATCATCAATACATTCAGGTGTGGCTGGCCCACCGACTTCAGACAAATCCGGACGATAGCGACGCCATTGGTTTCTCACCAGTTCGAGACGGGCAAAACGCAGCGTCACTGGCGCATTGAAGTTGTGCAGGTACATCCGCATGAACTGAATAGAGCGGAAATCCCGTATACCACCTACAGCCTTATCAGGCTCTGTAAGTGGAATACGAAAGCGGTACCAAATCCGGCCGTTAGATGCCTGGCGCCGATCCGTGACGTATGGGGTTTCCTCTACATCAATTTCTCCGGGGTTTTGGAGGCTTCGGCGCAGTGGGATTTTGTACTCGAAATAAGTTTCCGATTCATTCAGGGTATTGTCCTGATTCAAGTCCTCCGCATCCGGGATGTTTGTACCCGTTTGCCGCAAGTTTTGATTACCGGTGTTCTGAGAGGCTGAACGGGAATTCCCATCCGGGTTGTTAAATTGCAGATAACGCTCATATACGCCTGTACCATCAGGCCATTGCCCATCATTATAGTACCGGAAGTTATCCTGAGCCGGGTCCTCGGCTACCTGTTGCCCCACAACCGGGTTAGTAGCTGAGATCGCCTCGATATAATCCTGGTATTTTTCCCGCTCAGCAACATCATCAAGGCCATCCAGACCAACGTCCTGCTGTTCCCGGGTGGCTTCGTCAATATCAAAGCCACGGGTAATCTGCTGGGACACCGGCACGCGTGACCATTCAGTATCATTGGTAGGCCGGTCGGGGTTGGTTGGGCCGGGAAGCCCGTTTTCATAAAACAAGCGGGAGTCCCGAAGGATATCCTCAGAAATGTTACCCAGGTTGATGTAGAGGTCCCCTTCTTTTGCTTCTGCATCCATAGCAGCGCCCTGCCCGGACTCATCCAAAAACGGGCTCAACATCCAAAATTCCAGAAATTCGATATTGGCAGACTGGAAGTCGTTCGTCGTCATATCCCGCATAATGCCCGCCCACCTTGTCCGGGGATCTCTCAGTTCTACCCTCCCGTTGGAAGTCTCCACGCCCCGGGTATAACCGGGATAGCCTGTAGGAGTATCAAAGTTGTAGGGGCCCCGCAGGTCAGGGTAATACCGCAGGTCGAAGGTCTGTACGTTTGGTAATTGGTTGGGCTGAAGCTGCAAGTTGGGGAATACTTCGAGCTGTGGCACCTGACTGGTGTAAATATTTTCATTATCATTCCCACCCCGTGCAGCCTGATCAATCCGGTACCAGTTGAGCAACGCCCGGTTCGCTCCATAGCGTAGATCATTGATCAACTGCCCTTCCGGGAATAGCTGATCCGCTCCCGGGCTGTCATCCCTTGGCACACTTGCCAAAAACCACCGGTTGGCCTGAGCACGCAGGTCGAAGCTTGCACCGCTGCCCTCAAAGTCATCAATATATACCACTCCGCCCTCATCCACCGGGTTGAGGCTGATGGCCCGGGCATGGCCAGGCTGTATTGCGGCCACCTCAGCGGCAACGGTAATATTGGAGGGCTCTTTAGTGGAAAGTCCCGGCAAGGCATCCACTGCCCGGGTCAGCCAGGGAGCGTCACGGCTCAGGTTAAGATCTAAGCCATAAATGTTGTTGTTGATCGGGTCATCCCCTACATTCACCTTTTGGGTAAAGGGCCTTTCGAAGAGCTTCAAAAAGGTCGCCCCGATATTGAAGTTTTCATCTATTTCGTAATCAGCCCTTAAGCCGACCATCGTTTTTTGCTGAAACCCAAATAAGGTGTTGTCCTCAAAGGAGACATTTACCGGCACACCTGATTGCAGTATGGCGTCATTCAGGATTCGGACCCTGCCGATAGTGTAATCGACCTCGTAGTCACGCCCTTCCTGAAGGACCTGCCCACCTGCCCGTACTGTCACTGAGCCCGGGGGAATGTTGAACGCCCCGAGCGATATCTCCGAGGAAACACTCGATTTATATTCTCCCCGGATTATAAACCGGTTCTGCTCAGCGGCTTCCTGAGCAAGGAAAACCGTGGTACGGTATAAGGAATCATAAACGTATTTTCGCCGGAGCTCCTCGTCGTCAATTTGCAGGGCCAGCGCTTCTCCAAACGGCTCAAGGACCGGAAACATAATCCGACCGTTTCTTGGATTGATAGTCACGCCCGGTACAAAGTCAAAAATCCCATCAGGCTGTGGGTCGCCCTGTGTATTCAGGCTGTCAAGATTAAAAATCCGAAGCAGTGGAATACCTGCGATATTGGTCTCTGGAAGGAACCGCTTTTGCCCTGCTCCCGGGTCATCGTAAAAAATATCGAGGCGGAAGTCTTCCTGATTGACCTGAAATGCACCAATGGGGTACACGTTTTTCATCATCAGATCCCAGGTTGGCACATCTGTACGCTGCGTGGTACTTTTGAGCATTTTTACAAAGAGCACCTTGGGCGTCAGGTCGGTCGTATCTGTACCTACCGTACTGTTGTTGATGGACATTTCTCCTACCCGGAAGATGCTACCGTTGTATTCGTATTCGAAGGCCACACCCAAAACCTGATCGGGCTGCACGTTGATATTTACAGAGATGAAGCCCAGTTCGGGGTGGAAAGTGTACTCTGAAGGCTGCAGCTTACGGGCGCTGACTTTTTCAAAGTCCCGGGTTTGCTGCAGGTCAAAGTCATTCTTCAGGGTTGAGACCGCCCGGTCAATATCCCGGACCTGTTCGCCACGGGAAATAATGCGGCTGTAGAGGTCATTTGCAGAGTTGTCGGGCAGCCGGTCCCGGTTGACGAGATCGCGTTTATCCCAGGAAGGGTTTTGATTGATTTTATCCGGACTAACAAGGCGGCTGGGCTCAGCAAGGTCAGCCAGCGCTACAATATCCCGCACATCAGTGACCTCGTTGCGGTCATTGGTAATCCAGACTTCCAGTTTCTTGACTTTAAACAGGCTGTTGATTTGGGGCAGATTGCGCAGAGAGCGGTTGAAGTTATCACGGTTGTAGAAGGTCAGGAGGAAGTGGCGGTTCTCGTCGTATTCGTCGGCGCGGACTTCAAACTCCTGCACCTGGCTACCGCCTTCAATTTGTATATTTTCCTGTTGAGAGCGCTGCTGAGAGACAATAGGGGTCAGGCGCAAATGACCAAATTTCAGTTCGGTTTTCAGCCCAAAGAGGCTTTGCCCGCCCTGAATGAGATTTCCTCTCAATGGCAGGCTAACGTTACCGGCTTCAATTTTTTGAAGGATGGCATCTTCTCCGCCTTCAAAGTTATCGGAGTTGTAGTCCAGTTTAATCTGGTTGTCGAAGTTGAAGTTGGCATTAGTGTTATAAGTGGTGGTCAGGTTAAGCTTTTCACCGATTTTACCGACTACGTTCATGTTGATATTCATGTCGAAGTCGAAGTTGGTCAGGTTCCGCTGCCGTTCGGGCAGGTCGGGCCGCTCCGTAATACTGGAGTTAACACCAAAGGTAAGGTCGATGTTACCCTGCGGCCGGATGTCTACCTCCGTGCCTCCAAATAACCGCTCCAGAAGGTTTTCTTTTACATCAATTTTCTCGATAGGGTCGAGAGCGCCGGTGGCGCCGGTAGTGCTAATACCGGCCAGCTCGTTGAAGTAACTTTGCTGATCCTGCTTTTGACGGAAGTCAAGGTATTCATCAAAAGACAAGAAGGTGGGCGGCCGGTAGAAGTCGTCCCCGATTTTTTCAGTGATGATGTATTGCCCGGTAGCGGGATCAAACTCTACATTTTGCTCAATGGCATCGGGGTCATTGAGATCGAAGGGATTGGAATTCGGGTTCGTCAGAAAGTCGCCATAGCGCTCATCGATGTCCGGAATGGTATCTGAGGCTACTGTGTAGCTGCTGCTGTAGGGGTCCTCGAGGAAAGTGCTGCTCCCCAAGGCAATAGTTGCTATCCCACACAAAAAAGTAGCGAGTATCAGTAGTTTATTCATATTCAACATCATGGAATTCTTGCACGAGGCATCGCTTAATCCGTAGAAAATCAAAAGTCAGGGCATCAAAAGGGTTAAAATCTTGTTAATTCCAACCCTTTTACGAACACAATTTTCAGGGTGTTTCACCTATAAACGAAGGTGACGGGCATATTTTACCCCACCCGATAACTTTAACATTCTGCTTTTGGGAAACTCCGGAAGCTTCCTGCCGTTGCCGTTAAGACGGCGCAAAGTAACGCAATTCAGCAGGGGCAACCAAAGCAAAACTGATTTGGTTATGATAACTCCTTAAGCGCGAGCTTGATCAGGGTTTCTACCTGGCCAATACCCGGCTGGGCTTTCAATACTTTGTTCAGGGCTTTTTGGGCATGTATGCGGTTAAACTGCAGCGCAACCAAAGCTGATAACGCCTCCTCCCGGATCGTATTGTCTGCCTGCGGCACATTGGCTGGCAGGTTTTCATCGCCCCCATCCTTCAGGAGCTTATCCTTGAGATCGAGTATGATCCGCTGCGCGGTTTTTGCACCAATACCCTTGATCCGCTTGAGCCCGGCCACATCCTCGCCGATGATAGACGCCCGCATCTCATCTGGCGTCATGGAAGAAAGCATTAGCTGTGCCGTACTTGGCCCTACTCCGGATACGGAGATCAGATGGCGGAACAGGTTACGCTCTATGGATTCGGCAAACCCGTAGAGCGTGTGGCTGTCTTCTTTGATATGCTGATGGGTCAGGATTTTGACGGCTTCCAGCTTCTCGATCAAAGCGTAGGTATGCAGGCTTATGTTGATATGGTAGCCGATGCCACCGGCTTCCACTACGACATAGGTCGGGCTTTTGTGGGTGATATTCCCTTTGATGTAAGTAATCATGAGTGAACAGGGTGAGTGAAAATGGGCCGTTTCGGATAATCAGGCTGCGAAGGTAAGAAGTTCCGCTGTAAACGAGAAACAGCAGGAAAAATGACTCGAAACCGATTGTCTGTGAACTGCGCATACCGCAAAATAATAGATGGGATATTAGGCAGGCTCAACCAAAAGTATCTATTTTACACTCGTTTTGCAGCGCCGGCTCATCGGGCAACAAAACGGAAGAACCACACCGGGAAGAACCCGGCTTAGCTAAAACTACAATTACACATGTCGAAAGCGAACACCTTTGACTTTGACAATCAGCCCTCACTTTTTGGGCACCCGATTGGGCTTTTCGTCCTATTCTTTACCGAAATGTGGGAGCGCTTCTCCTACTACGGCATGCGCGCCATCCTT
>CAZNHN010000051.1:11910-15366 GCA_964572415.1 uncultured Phaeodactylibacter sp. | reverse complement strand
CTTGTCCTTGACATCATCAGCTCCGCTACCGGAGACAACCCGGGCCTGGGCTGGGAGTCCTCTGAGGCACTGGCCCTTTACGGCTGGTACACCATGCTGGTGTATGTGATGTCTATACCCGGCGGCATTCTGGCCGACAAGTTTATCGGGCAAAAGAAAGCGGTACTCTACGGCGGCCTGACGCTGGTTGCCGGGCACGGTATTCTGGCCATCGAAGCCATCTGGGCGTTTTACACGGGGCTGGCTCTCATCATTCTTGGCGTGGGCGGGCTGAAGCCCAATATTTCCACTATGGTGGGTGGCTTGTACAAGCAAGGTGATGAACGCAGGGATCAGGGCTTTACTATATTTTATATTGACGTAGGAGCGTTCCTGTCCTCCCTGATTGTAGGCGCGATAGGCGAGACCATCGGCTGGCACTATGGCTTTGGCCTGGCGGGCATTGGCATGCTGCTGGGGCAGGTCATTTTCATGCTGGGGCAAAAGTACCTCAAGGGCGTGGGTGAACCACCCAGCCAACAGCCTAAAGCGGCCGGGGAAGCCGCAGATTCCTCCTTTGGCGATTTATTCCAGGAGCTTTTCAAAAGCCCGGTACAGCTGGCAATTACAGCGGGGCTTATCATTGGCTCTTCGATTCTGGCATTTACCGTTTTCGAAGGCACCGATCGTTACCTCTACGCAGCGTTGTTCCTGTTCCTTTCTATCGTAGCCGGGATGATGATGATGATTTACAAGGAGGTCAACAGCATCGAGAAGGACCGCTTCATTGTACTGATCCTGTCTTTCCTGATCATTATTGTCTTCTGGGGCGCCTTCGAGCAGGCGGGTGGTTTGCTCAATATTTACACCCTGAACAAAATTGACCGGGCGGTGAACTTCTTCACCATCGATCTGCTGTTTTACGGAGCCGGTGGTATTCTGTTGATCCTGGGTATTGTCCACTACCTCCAAAAGAAAGATACGTACTACCTGTTTCTGCCAATCGGGGCACTTATTTTGGCAGGCTACAGTTTTTACCGGTCGGATTTGTATACATCCGGGATGTATGAAATCCCTGCATCGGTATTTCAGTCGGTGAATGCCTTATTCATTATTATTTTCGGTACGCTGGTGGGCAGCTTCTGGATTTGGTGGAAACATCAGGGCTACGAGAGTTCGTCTCTGGTGAAAATGGCCGTGGGTACCATTATCATGGGCGCGGGCTTCCTGTTTATGGCGAAAGCCAGTGCGGATGTGGAGCAGTACGGCGATAAAGCCGCCCTCTATCTGCTCATCCTGGCCTACCTGCTGCATACGCTGGGCGAGCTTTGTGCTTCACCGGTTGCCTTGTCCTTTATCACGAAAGTAGCGCCCGTCAAGTATGTCTCCATTATGATGGGGGTTTATTTTGCGGCCACCGGCCTGGGCAATAAGGTGGCGGGTGCCATCGGGGAGTCTTCTCAGCTGGAAACCGTCAGTACGGAACTGGTGTCTTCTCCGGCTGAATACGGCCTGGCTCCCGATACGGTCATCATGAAAGCCGATGATTTTGAGTTCACAGCCAATGCCTACCTGGAGGGCGGGCAGATAGTGATCCGCGAGGGCGGCGTAGACGTGAAGGAACTGCTGCAGCTTTCGCCCGAAAACGAGCAGCTGCTGACCGAATACCTGAAAGAAGAAGGAGCGGCATCAGATGCCCCACTGACAGCGGTGGTGCGCATGGCCTACGATGAGGAAGCCAAAGCCGCCATTGAGAATGATGGCGCTAAAGTCGACATTAGCAAGTACAGTGGCGAAATTGAACTCTTTGAACTTCAAAATCAACAGGAGTACAAGACCTTTGTCGGCATCTTCATCTTTACCGCAGCCTTTGGCGTGCTGCTGTTGCTCTTCTTCAAACGCCTGAAGAAACTGACCCACGGCGCAGAGGACACCACCGACACCCACTTCGAGGAGCAGGAAGGGTACGAAATTGCCGATCAGACCGACGAAGACAATCCTACACAGGATGATGACGGGTCTATGCTAAACCCTCCGAAATCATAAAAAAGACGCTGGCCTCTGATCCTCCGCTTATGGATTAGAGGCCATTATTTTAACTAACCGAATTACAAATCTACACCGCCGGGAAGGCGGCCAAAAAGCAGAGGAAATCTATGGCTAACCAACATTTAGAAATTCTAGAACGGGATGGGACCGTTTTCGGGCATCCTTCCGGTCTTTTTGTACTGTTCTTTACAGAGATGTGGGAGCGCTTTTCGTTTTACGGAATGCGCGTTTTATTGGTCAACTTCCTAACCATGACCGCCATCGGGTACAATCCGGGGTGGGAATGGAGCGCTGAAAATGCCGGCGCACTTTTCGGCTCTTACGCCATGCTGCTGTACATTACGCCTATTCTGGGCGGTATCATTGCAGACCGATACACCGGTTACCGATGGGCGGTAGTGATTGGTGCGGCAATTATGACTTTAGGGCACGCCAGTATGGCGATAGAGACTGAGTTCTTTCTGTACCTCGGCCTGGCCCTGTTGGTGATCGGTACAGGTTTCTTCAAACCCAATATCACCTCCATTATCTCGGAGATGTACAAATTCCTGCCGGAGAAAAAAGACGGTGCCTATACCATCTTCTACATGGGGGTTAATGCCGGGGCGTTCTTTGGCATGATGCTGTGCGGCTATCTGGCAGAACGGGTAGGCTGGAGCTGGGGCTTTGGCCTGGCAGGTATTTTCATGCTGTTGGGTACCCTTCAATTCTGGCTGGCAAGGCCGTTGTTCGGAGAGATCGGCGACGTGCCAAAAGATACAGATGAAGAGCCTGATACCAAAGATATGACGGAAGAAGAAGCGGCAAGCGAAAAGCGCAACCCTTTTACTACCGTTGATAAGATTTTGATTGCCATCTGCTCCGTCATCGGGCTGGGTTACGCCATCAACGACCCTATGTCTAAGATTGCCGGGCTGGATATTTTCAGCTGGTTGCAAACGAGTAGCCTGGAAGGGCAGTACGTAGCGATCCTCTTTGCCCTGGTGCTTTTCCTTTTTCTGGTTATATCGCGTATCAGCCGGTATACCAGCATCATCCGTGACCGAATGATCGCTTTCATTATTTTTGCCTTCTTCACGGTATTCTTCTGGATGTCGTTTGAGCAGGGCGCTACCTCTCTGATTATTTTTGCAAGAGACTATACCGACCGGGAGTTGGTAGGTGGCTCCGCCATATTATTCAATA
The DNA here is from genome assembly GCA_964572415.1 of uncultured Phaeodactylibacter sp. GTDB lineage: Bacteria > Bacteroidota > Bacteroidia > Chitinophagales > Saprospiraceae > Phaeodactylibacter. The sequence continues at coordinate 12,153 of CAZNHN010000051.1, read as the reverse complement.
TCATCAATGCCCTGCTGACTATTGTCCCGTTAGGCATCATCACCTATGTGCTTTACCTGCTTGGCAAGCGTACCGGCAAGAAAATTGCAGGCTCCAATATCGTGCTGGTGGTTTGCTTCCTTGGTATTTGGGCGATAGTCGGCTGGATGCTGTACCGCGACTTCAACACCACTGCCTATGAAGTTTCCTATGAGGCAGAACAAGTCCCCGTAATTGATGAAACCACCGGTGAAGTTGTAGTGG
>CAZNHN010000051.1:2983-11900 GCA_964572415.1 uncultured Phaeodactylibacter sp. | reverse complement strand
CCAACCGCGATGCCATCGATAATGAGATTGTAGAGCAAACCATTATCATTGGAGAGCCTTTCGTTGATTTCCAGCCCGGAGAGGAAGTGCAGATCATTACCAAGGACAATCAGGGCTTAACTTACGGTTTCCTGATGGATGACCGGCTGGAGATGGCCCGGCAGCGGGGACAGGAGCTTGATCGGGACAATGGTGTGGTGCCCGCAACTATTGTAGAGAAAAAGGAAGACTGGATAGAAATCACCGTCTCCTGGTTCAGTATTCTCAATTCTTTCTTCATCATTGCCTTCGCCTCCTTATTCAGCCGCTGGTTTGACAGTAAGTATAATCCGGCTGCTGCATTTAAGTACGGAATCGGGCTCATCACTATGGCACTCGGTTTTGGATTGCTCGCTTATGGTTCAGCAGGTATTGAGCCTGGTGTGAAAGCCAGTATGATCTGGCTGGTGTTTGCCTACCTCTTCCATACCTTAGGTGAACTGGCGCTTTCACCCGTGGGGCTTTCCTATGTGAGCAAGCTGGTGCCCGGCCGTATGATCGCCTTTATGTTCGGCATGTGGTACCTCGCTATCGCTATTGGCAATAAGCTTGCTGCTGTACTGGGTGGACAAATTGAGAACATCACCGAGGCCTACTCTCTATCGACCTTCTTCCTTATTTTCACCATAGTGCCTATTGCGGCCGGCATTTTGGTTATGTTGCTGCATCCGCTGCTCAAGCGCCTGATGCACGGGGTTAAGTAGCAGGCTCTACTGCTATGACAATGACCGGGCTGTTGCACCAAATAGCAACAGCCCGGTTTTATTTCTTCACTCCTGAAACTTTGAAGGTAGCGGATTTACCGCTATTTTGAAGGGGCACACCAGCATGCAGCAATGAGGATAACCGATACAACTTACTACGAAGCCTTCGTTCGGGCTATTGGCGTGGACCTGGATGCTTTCTTTGAAAACCTGGCGTTTTCAGAAGACCAGGCAGACCTGGGCTATCGCATAAAAGCTTCCGCCGTTTACTCCTCCAATATTGAAGGGAACTCCGTAGACCTGAACTCCTTTATGAATGCCACCCTTACCAAAGAGCAATTCAAGCCCGGTAAGGAAGTCCGGGAGATTCAGGATTTGGTTCAAGCCTATGAATTTGCAGGCGCACATGAGCTGACTGAACACAACCTGCTCAAGGCCCATGAGCTATTGAGCCAAACCCTTTTGGTCAAAGACAAAAGAGGCGTCTACCGGAATGACCGGATGGGCGTCTTTGATGATACCGGGCTGGTGTATTTGGCCATTGAGCCTGAATATGTCGGTGAAAAAATGAAAGAACTGTTCGATGACCTCAGCATTCTTATCAACCGAAACCTTTCTATTAGTGCCCTGTTTTACCACGCTGCGCTGCTTCACCTGAAATTTGTGCACATCCATCCTTTCTGGGATGGTAATGGCCGGAGTGCCCGACTCCTGGAAAAATGGTTTCTCTCCACCTCTATCAATAGCCGGGCCTGGAGGATACCCGCTGAAAAATACTACAAGGAGCACTTGGGCGAGTACTACGCTTCCATCAATCTGGGTGTCAATTACTATGAGCTGGACTACAGTCGCTGCCTGCCGTTTTTGTTGCAGTTGCCTAAGGCAGTAGGGGCAATGAAATGAAGTCTGCTACTGCTCCCGTCACTCACCAAAATCCAGTTTCTGTATTAGACGCCGAGATTCCCCTCATACAATCGTGCCTCAAATTCTAAATCATAAAATAGCATACTATTTTAAGATTCTATTCATATTTCACTATGTTTATAGTATGATTGAACGAATACTTGCAGAACGCATAAGCGGAAAAGCCGGTAGAGGAAAGGCGATTATTATAATTGGCCCCCGTCAGGTTGGTAAAACGACATTGATCAAAAAATTGCTCAGGAACGAGCGATATCAATTTTTTGATGGTGACGACCCACGTATCAGAACATTATTAGACACCCCAAATACGGATCAAATACGTGCCTTTATAGGCGATCACAAGGTCGTATTTATTGATGAAGCACAGCGGATCAACAATATAGGCCTAACAATGAAAATAATAATTGATCAGCTAAAGGATGTTCAATTATGGATTAGCGGCTCCTCTTCCTTTTCACTATTCAATGAGCCCAATGAACCACTTACCGGGAGGAAATGGGAATACGAACTATTTCCAATAAGCTGGGAGGAGTTTGAGCTTCATGTAGGGTTTATTGAAGCCGACCAGCAATTAGAAAGAAGATTAGTATACGGCATGTACCCAGATGTAATCAACAATCTTAATGAAGAGCCGGAAATTTTGGGAAATCTGGTTAGCAGTTATTTATACAAAGATGTTTTGTCTTACGCTGGAATAAGAAAACCTCAGGTATTGGATAAGCTGATTCAGGCATTGGCTTTACAGATCGGAAGTGAAGTCAGTTACAATGAGTTGAGCCAGTTAGTGGGTGTGGACCGGAACACAATCGAGAAGTACATAACAATATTGGAACAAGGATATGTCGTGTTTAGGCTACCAAGTTTTAATCGAAATGTTAGAAATGAAATCAAAAAAGGGAGGAAAATCTATTTTTATGATAATGGTATCCGGAATGCTGTAATTGGTGCCATGGACAACCTGGCATTAAGATCAGATGTCGGACAACTTTGGGAGAACTTTCTTATCTCAGAGCGAATAAAAATGAATAAATATAAATTCACCCTTGCAAAATCTTTTTTTTGGAGAACAAACCAGCAGCAGGAAATTGATTACGTTGAGCAAAGAGGGCTGAATTTGAAAGCCTACGAATTTAAATGGAACCCAAATAAGCGCGCTAAAATCTCAAGTACTTTCACTAAAGCTTATGATGCCGAAGGGTTCCTGATTAACAGAGAAAACTTTAGAGCATTTGTTAAGTAGATGCCGATATTTCCATTTACCTAACTGGCATGCGTTAGCTCGTTTATTACTATAATGCCGGAGTGGGAATTTAAGAGGAGCCAATTACGCCCCCATCACTCACCAAAATCCAGTTCCCCTGTACATCCAGGAAAGTGGCATTGGGGAAGACCTTTTGAAAAATATTGGTGTAGAAGGCCTCCGTATCCCGCTTATCTTCCGGGTTACGGTAGAGGCAGTTGTAGAGGAGCACGCCGCCCGGTTGCAGCAGCCCACGCAGGGTTTCCAGGTAGGAGGCGGTGAGGAAAGCGGCGGGGATGACATCATCCAGAAAGATATCCATACAGATAAGGGCGAAGGTTTCGTCCAGCTGTTGGGTGTAGGCAAAGGCGTCGGCGCAGATGGTGGTGACCGGGGAGGACAACCCGCTCAGCGCATAGGTGTTGGCGAGGTAGATAACGTGGGGATCCAGCTCAACGGCCAGGTAGCTGAAATCCTGCTTGAAGACGCGCTCCAGCATCACCGGTACAGAACCCAACCCCAGCCCCAGCAGCAGCACTTCCCGGCCAGGCAGGCGGGCAAAGTCCATTTGCCGGAAGGCATACAGGAAGTTCGTGTATAGGTCCTCGTAAGAATAAATGGCGTTGGCGGTAGATAATTGATACCGCCCATTGCGCATACTCACGTACAAATGCGGATTGACATCGCTGGGCGCGCTCTCCACATGCACCTCCGTGAGGTAAGACAGCCATCGTTTCCAGCGGGGGACCTCCATTAGTCTTCTTTTTCCCATTTGCGGTACTGACGGGTGTCTTCAAAGACCCGCAGCAAAATGAGGCGCTCCTGCACAGAAAGGGTATGCCCCCGGCGCTCCATCACCCGGTCCATCGTCTCGAAAGCCTTGTCAGAGCGATAAGTCTGAAAGCCCTGCTTGCCGCCCCAGGCAAAAGAAGGAATAAAGGTACGCGGGAAGCCCTCACCAAATACATTGGTACACACCCCAATCACCGTACCGGTATTGAGCATGGTGGAGATGCCCGTTTTGGAGTGGTCGCCCATAAACAGGCCGCAGAACTGCTGCCCCGTCTTCACAAAACGCTCCTCCCCGTAGCTCCACACCCGCACCTCATCGTAGTTATTCTTAAGATTGGAGGCATTGGTATCGGCACCGATATTGCACCATTCACCCAGAACGGCGTTGCCGAGGTAGCCTTCGTGGCTTTTGTTGCTGTTGGCCAGCATGACTACGTTGTTGATTTCTCCTCCCCCTTTGCAGCCAGGCCCCAGGGTGGTGCCCCGGTATACTTTGGCACCCATTTTCAGAATGCCACCGTCGCCCAGGCTAAATCCACCGCGAATCATACAGCCCTCCATAACCAGGCAGTCTTTTCCGAAGTAGATAGGACCGTCCACAGTATTCAGGGTGGCACACTCCACATTAGCGCCTTCCTCCAGGAAAATCTGCGCCGGATCGCCAACTACCCGATTGCTCGCGCTCAGGGGGGCAGACTTACGCCCTTTAGTAAGCAGCTCGAAGTCTTCGACGATGGCTTGCTGATTGTGGCGGTAGATATCCCAGAGGTAATCGATCTTCAGGTATTCCGTTCCCTCCAGGTCGAACCCGTTGAGCTCGCTTATATCATCATCACTAATGAGGCGGCTGATTTGCTCTTCATCCAGTTTGGCAACGATGAGCTCTTCCCCCCGGAGGTAAGCTTCGTTGTAGTCCATCTGCTTAATGAGTCGGACCAGCTGGGGCGAAGGCAGCACGGAACCGTTGATGATATAGTTGTCTTTGCCGTATTCAATTTCGAAGCGCTCCGCCAGGTAATCCTGTGTGATGTAGGAAACCGGGGCATCCATCCAGCGTTCCCATTTTTCGCGGATAGTCAGAATACCCATTCGGAGTTCTCCCACCGGGCGGGTGAAGGTCAGCGGCAGGAGCCGGTCACGGACTTCGTTGTCAAAGAGAATAATATTGGGCATAATGGCATTTAGTAGTTTGACGGAAATCAAGCCAGACCGTTTTCCTTTAGGCTTTTGCATCCCGGTCAAACCGGGACGCAAAACCCAAAACGACCTAGCTTATTTTGTTCCCGTCTCTTAGGGTTATGCAGCAAAGATATAGAGGCAGGCCAAGCTTTCCACCATTTAAAGGCAGAAATAACAAACGAAGGGGTAGCTTTGCACATTTTGCAAAACTACCCCTTTGGGAGCGGCGGGTGCAGCGAAAAGCCTTAGCCTTCCTGCTCTTCGTCCTCTTTTTTCTTAGCGAAGCGCGTCTTAGCGAACTTCTTATTAAACTTGTCGATACGGCCGGCAGTATCCACAAACTTCATCTTACCCGTAAAGAATGGGTGCGAATAAGCGGAAATCTCCAGCTTGGCCAGTGGGTACTCTTTGCCGTCTTCCCAGGTGATGGTATCCTTTGTAGCCACACAAGACCGTGTGATGAAAGAATCACCGGAAGAGAAATCTTTGAACACTACCATGCGGTAGTTATCTGGATGAAGATCATTTTTCATTGCGCTCGTTACTTTAGCTTCTTAAAACGGAATGCAAAGATAGGCTTTTTTAGGAAAGTTGGAAAATTTGGGGCTTATTATTTCAATTGTGTTTAATCCTGAGGTTTCCGATGGCGTTTCGCCGCCCGTAAACGCTTAGGGCCATACCATAGCCAAAAGCCGGTTATGGTGAATATCAGCAGCGCCAGCGCCATGATGGTGGTGTAAATGAGTTTGAAATAGCCGCCCTGCAGCCCCAGAGGTTCTTCGATGATGGAGCCATCGTGCAGGGCTTCCAGCCAATCGGAGTGGCGGGTGGCCATCTGCAGGACTTCACCTGTGGCGCCATCGACCTGCACTTCGGTATGATGGCCTTCGAAACGTACCTTGACCACGCCCTTGCCGGGCCGCAGATCCATGCGATCGATTGTGGTGCCGGCCTGTGGCGCTGCCGCTTCCAGTGCAGCTATGGCCCGGTTGGCAAGTTCGTCTACAGGCATCCACTCCGTAAGGCTTTGAGAGGCACCACGCTGGGTTTGGGGCAGGATGGCTCCGCCGCTGTGCTTCTTCCAGCCCAGAAAAAGACCGGAAATGGCGATCCAGAAAAAGAAAAAGAAAAGCAGCGCTCCGGTGTAGCGGTGGAGACTGCGGAAAGTGCGGAGCAAGCTGGCTTGCTGTTTGGTATTCATACGGTTCATTTGCAATAAAAGCGGAGACGAAGGTAAGCATATCGCCCCGGCCCAACCGTATGCCAGCAGTCAAATTCATCAATCAGGACGGGTAGCGCTATTCAATAGGCACATTTATTTCCCACTTCACTTCTTTCATGACGAAAGAGCTTTGTACATGCCCAATGTTATCGAGGGTAGCTAGTTTGGTGGTGATGAAGAAGTGGTATACCTCCATATCCACAACGGTTACTTTAAGCAAATAGTCAAAGTTGCCCGCAATATGATAGCATTCTGATACCTCCGGCAGCTCGGCGACCTGTTCCTCGAAGCGTTCCAGGTACTCCTTGGTATGCTCCTTTAGCCGCACATTGCAGAACGCCATAAGATGATACCCCAGCATATCCTTATCCACCACGGTAGTGTACTTTTTGATGTAGCCGGCATCCTCCATCTTTTTGATCCGCTCATATATAGGTGTAATGCTCATACCCAGCACACTGGCAATTTCCTTATTGGTAGCCTTGCCGTTGTCCTGCAGCATCGTCAAAATGCGGCGGTCGATCGCATCTAAAGCTTTCATTGGCGAAAAATTTTCTATCGTTAGGGATGTTGTTCGACCTAAAAATAGGCTTTTTCTTTTACACGGGGTAATAAAAGTGTTGTTTTCCCGGTGTTTCCCTCCGTATGGGTTTTATTTCTCGACCTCCCTATTTTTGTATGGTAATGGCTTCACAGTGTTAAGCCCATCTTTCAGGTGCGGTATTCCGGGCCCTGCTGACAAATGTCGTTGTGTTTTCAGGTGCTGTACCCTAGATTGGATGTAACCTAACCAAACCGGGGTGCCAGGCCAGCACCTCACTAAAAATCAGATTGTTATGAAGTTTAAGCCAGAAAGCCTAATGATGTCCCACGGTTACAAACCGGAGTGGTCGGAAGGCGCCATCAAATGCCCGATTTTCCAGACGTCTACCTTTGTGTTCAAAAGCGCAGAGGAGGGCAAAGCTTATTTCGAGCTGGCCTATGGCCTCCGGGAACCCGATCAGGGGGAAGCACCAGGCCTCATCTACAGCCGGCTCAATAATCCTGACCTGGAGATTCTCGAAAACCGCCTTTGCCTCTGGGATGAAGCTGAGGAATGTGCTGTATTCGAAAGCGGTATGTCTGCCATTTCCACGGCGATGCTTGCTTTTCTGAAGCCAGGGGATGTATTGCTGTACAGCAAGCCGCTGTACGGGGGCACTTCTCACTTTATTACCGAAGTTCTCACCCGCTGGGGCGTAGAGATACATGGTTTCCACCCTACGGAAACGCCTGATGCGATCATCCGCCGCGCCCGGGCAGAAGGCTGGGCCGACCGTTTGGCTATGATTCACATTGAAACGCCTGCCAACCCTACCCATACTCAAATCGATATACGGGGCATGCGGCAGATTGCAGATGCACTGGGAACGGAAGACCACCCGGTGCGTGTCGCCGTAGATAACACCTACATGGGCCCGCTCTGGCAGCATCCGCTAAAGCATGGTGCTGATTTGGTGCTGTACTCTGCCACCAAGTACATCGGCGGGCATAGCGATGTCATTGCCGGTGCCTGCCTGGGCAGCCGGGAGGTCATGACACCTATTAAGACGCTGCGGACTTTCCTTGGCAATATGGCGGGACCCTGGACCGGCTGGTTGCTAATGCGGAGCCTGGAAACCCTAAAGGTGAGAATGGAACAGCAGTGCGCCAATGCCCAAAAAGTGGCCGACTTCCTCAGCCACCACCCGAAAGTGGAGCACGTGAATTACCTCGGGCTGCTCACTGAAGCGGATGGAGAAGCCTACCGCCTGTACCAAACCCAATGCGAAGCACCGGGCGCTATGCTGTCCTTCGACATCATGGGTGGAGAACAACAGGCCTTTGCCTTTCTCAACCACCTGAAGCTGGTGAAGCTGGCCGTTAGCCTGGGCAGCACCGAATCGCTGGCACTAAAATGGTGATGACTCACGCCGGTATCCCCGCAGAAGAACGGGAAGCCATGGGCATTCGGGATCAGCTCGTTCGTTTATCGGTAGGGGTGGAAAATGCAGATGACCTCATCCGGGACCTGAGCCAGGCCTTATCGGCGGTGCCCATACCTGAAGCTGCTACTGCACTTTGAGCAAATCGGGCTGGGATGCGTTAGGGAAGTATGGACAGTACACAGCAAAAGCGCAACCCAGCCTACCTTCCCATCGCAGACTACGGTGTTATTGGTAATCTTCATACCGTGGCCCTCGTTTCCCGGGAAGGCTCGATTGACTACTTACCCTTTACCCGGTTTGACTCCCCTACCCTGTTTGCCGCACTGCTCGATAAGGAAAAAGGCGGCAGTTTCCAGATTTGCCCGGCCGACGACAATATCCGCATCAAGCAGCTCTACCTTCCGGATACGGCCATACTGCTCACCCGCTTCTTGTCCGAAACCGGCATGGCGGAGCTGACGGATTACATGCCGGTCAAGAACAAAGAAGAAGGCTGTGCTCTGGTCCGCACCCTACGCTGCATACGCGGTAAGCTGACTTTTTATTTAAAGTGCGCCCCCCGATTCGATTACGGGCGGGAGGCGCCGGCCCTTGAGCAGGAATCGGAAACCTCTGTGCTATTTTCCAACCCGGTGTGCAAGCTGTCTGTCCGCCTGCGCAGCAATACTGCCATGGAGGCCCGGGAGGATGGTGTTTACACCACTTTTGAATTAGAGGAAGGCGAGCAAGCCACTTTTGTGATGGAGGCTGTGGAAAACCGGGACGCTATCTCCCGGCCGGTCCGCTTTTTCCAGGAAGAGCTGCTGCAGCAAACCATGACTTTTTGGGAAGAGTGGGTCAATCAGACCAC
>CAZNHN010000051.1:0-2973 GCA_964572415.1 uncultured Phaeodactylibacter sp. | reverse complement strand
TACAAGGGGCGCTGGCAAAGCACTATACGACGGTCAGCGATCACGCTCAAATTACTCACCTCCTACCGTTATGGCTCAACGGTAGCCGCCGCTACATTTGGACTGCCCGAGGAGATCGGTGGGGAGCGCAACTGGGACTACCGCTATACCTGGGTGCGGGACTCGGCCTTTTCCATGTACGCCTTTTTGCGCCTGGGGTTCCGGGAAGAAGCACAGGCTTTCATCAATTGGATTATTGACCGATGCAAGGAACTCGACCATGCCGGCAACCTGCGCCTGGTCTACCGGGTAGATGGTTCCGACAGCCTTGAGGAAGAAAGCCTGGACCACCTCGAAGGCTACCGGGGCAGCCAACCGGTTCGTGTAGGCAATGCCGCCGCCACCCAGTACCAACTCGATATTTTCGGGGAGCTGATTGACACCGTTTACCTCTACAACCGTTACGATAATTCCATCACCTTCGAGTTTTGGCAGGAGCTACGGGAAATTATTGACTACGTGAGCGACAACTGGCAACGCGAAGGGCACGGGATTTGGGAAGTGCGCAGCGGTGAGCAGGAATTCCTCCACTCCAAGCTGATGTGCTGGGTGGCGCTGGACCGCGGTATCCGCATTGCCCGCGACCGGTCGTTCCCGGCGCCCAAGGAAAAGTGGCGGAAGGTGCGCAACGAGATTTACGAAGATATTTATTACAACTTCTGGAATGAGGACAAACAGGCTTTCACGCAAGCCCGGGGCTCTGATGTCATAGACGCCTCTGCCCTGCTCATTCCCATTGTACGCCTGCTCAGCCCCTATGAGAAACGCTGGCAATCCACCCTTAAAGCTATTGAAGAAGAGCTTTCCGCGGATACCCTTATCTATCGCTACCGCACTACTGCTGGTGCTGAGGATGGGCTGGAAGGCGAAGAGGGTACCTTTTCTCTCTGCTCCTTCTGGTACATTGAGAATCTCGCTAAGGCCGGACAGCTCACCAAAGCCCGGCTGTATTTTGAGAAAATGCTGGGCTATGCCAATCACCTCGGCCTCTTCTCGGAGATGATTGCCCTAAATGGAGAGCAAGTGGGTAACTTCCCGCAAGCCTTTACGCACCTGGCACTGATCAGTGCCGCATTACAACTGGATTATATGCTGGATAATGGCGTACAATAGAACTTTAGGTAGAAGAAATAGACGCCCCCTCTTAATTTTTGCCGTCCTCTCTCCTTTCCTAATTCCATTATCTTCACCAAAAATCCAGCAAGATGCAAGAAGGCCTAAAACGTATCGCCACCATGGTCGTACTCCGGCACCAAGAGGAGTTTTTACTACTTAAGAGGAGTAAAATGCCCAATGCAGGCATGTACGTGCCCGTGGGTGGCAAAGTTGAGCCCTACGAGCGCCCGATTGACACCGCAGTACGAGAGACTGCAGAAGAAACGGGTATTCAGCTCGCCCTTGAGCAACTCGTATATGGTGGAGTACTGACTGAAACTTCTCCGACGAGATATAACTGGCTATGCTTCATTTTTATGGCAGACATCAATCGTATACCTCCGCCGTCCTGCGACGAAGGCACGCTGCACTGGATACCACGCAGTGAATTGCTGAATGTCCCCACTCCACCTACCGATTGGCAGATATATGAGTACCTGCTAAACAGACAGCCCTTTGCACTCGATGCGGTATACGATGCAAAGCTCAATCTGCTGGAAATGCGGGAAGAGATTTCCGGTAAAGTGGTCTATCCTCAGAATCTGGATTCCAGGTAGTAGGGTAACATCTTACGCCAGGTTGGCCAGTCATGCGGCATATCAGGGCCCCACAGGTCAAGCTCATGACCGATACCCTTGGCATTCAGGATAGCCGAGAATCGGCGGGAAGCATCCGGGTTCTCCCACTCACCCTGTCCGGTCACGATATGAATATGATTGCTGCGGCGGATTTGCGTTAGCAGATTGTGATCCTTAAGGTTGGGCAGGTACTGCACCGGAGAATTAAAGTATACATCCTGATCATGATATCCTTTGGTGTAAGTACTCAGGTCATAATCTCCACTCATGCCGATTACGCCACTAAACAGATCTGGGCGGCGAAAGAACATATTTGCGGAATGCAACGCCCCCAGTGATGCTCCACAGGTAATAATTGGCGTATCATCACTAGTCATGCTTCTAATGAATGGTACTACTTCTTCGAAAACATACTCATTAAACTGTTGATGCCGGATCGCTTTGTGGCGGGGGTGCATATCAGGGTTGAGCCAGCTCTCCGCATTAATACTGTTGATAGAAAAGACCTTCACCTTTCCTGCATTCACAGGGCCGGCGATAGCGTCAATCAGGTGAAAGCGCTCGTACTCAAGGTAATCAGCGGCGGCGGTTGGCAAAAGTAGCAAGGCAAAGCCATAGTGCCCATAGACGGCAACTTCCATCTGTTTATTGAGGCGTGGACTGTGCCAGGAATGTATGTCTCGGTTCATCTTTTATTTTGATTTCGCGCAAAGATAGTGGATTGAGTGATAACTTGTTCAGGAGATCAGAAGGAAAGCAGGCGCTTTTTTCTAATTATTCGATATTGGGAAGTGGCCTAAAAAAGGCCGGACATTCCTTCGAATGCCCGACCTTTAAAAATGTCCAGGTTTTCCTGAAACTCCTTATTTTATGATAATCATCTGCTTGGTTGCGCTGTGGTCTTTGGTTTCAACAGTGTAGGAAACTACACCATGACTTGCCAAATCTGAAGCTTTCACACTAATCTGATTATAGCCCTTAGCACCATCCACTTTGTAGGTCCGGACCACCCGGCCTGCAACATCACTGATGGTCACCGTAGCCGCTGTCGCTTCCGGCAGCTCAAACCCGATCACCGTTTCTTCACGGAACGGGTTCGGCTGATTCTGGTAGAGGGCGAATACGCCTTCCTGAGCAGTTGCTGTGCCAAAGCCCAGCGCCACATCCTCAAGCGTGCCGCCATTGCCGTACGCTTCCCGCG
>CAZNHN010000050.1:21641-26539 GCA_964572415.1 uncultured Phaeodactylibacter sp. | reverse complement strand
ATGGGTTGGTCCGAGGAAAAAGTGGTCACCCGTTTCTGGATCATCGGTATCCTGCTGGCGGTACTGACGATCATCACCCTGAAAATCCGGTAGTCACCAACACATTCCTTGATTCAAACAAATATGCACCAGAATCACTCCGCCGTGGTTCTGGTTTCGGTATATCACCGGAAAACGCTGGAATATGAAAAACATCGTCATACTCGGAGCCGGTGAAAGCGGCGTAGGCGCTGCCCTGCTGGCTCAACAAAACAGGCATCATGTCTTTGTCTCCGACCGCGGGGGCATTGCAGAAAAATACAAGCGTGAGCTGGAAAGCCACGGCATTGCATACGAAGAAGGGCAACACACCCTGGAGCGTATCCTGCAGGCCGATGAGGTGATCAAAAGCCCGGGCATTCCCGATCACGTACCTTTAATAAAGGAACTGGTAGGCAAAGGCATACCGGTTATTGCTGAAATTGAATACGCGGCCCGCTACCACCAATCAAAAGTGATGGGGATTACGGGCAGCAACGGAAAAACCACCACCACCCGCCTGGCTTTCCACCTCCTGCAAACCGCAGGGTTTGATGTGGAAATGGGCGGTAATGTCGGCAAAAGCTTTGCCCGCTGCCTCACGGAGGCCCACCGGGCGTACTACGTGCTGGAGCTGAGCAGCTTTCAACTGGATGGGATCGTGGACTTCCGGCCGGATATTGGGATGATCCTTAATATCTCGCCTGACCACCTCGACCGCTATGATTACAAAATGGAAAACTACATCCGGTCTAAATTCCGGATTACCATGAATCAGCGGCCGGAAGATGTCTTCCTGTATCAGGCAGAGAATGAGCATATCGCTGCTTTTCTGCCGGAGCACGACATTCGGGCAGAAGCGCTGCCGATGCTACGGGCGGCCCTTACGGAAAACAGCTTTACAGCTGGCGGTCATCATTTTGACCTTCGGCCAACTAAGCTTCGGGGAGAGCACAACGCATTCAACGCATTGTTTGCCACTACGGCAGCACTACGTTGGGGTGCAGCGCCGGAGGCTATACAGCGAGGGCTGGAAACTTTCACTCCGGTACCGCACCGTATGGAGGTGGTGGGCACTTATCAGGGTGTGGAGTATATCAATGACAGCAAAGCCACGAATGTGGATGCGGTGTACTACGCACTCGATGCCATGCCAAAGGGCGTGGTTTGGATTGCCGGCGGGCAAGACAAAGGCAACGATTACGAGCCCCTGCTGCCGCTCGTCCGGAAAAAAGTCCGGGCAATGGTGGCGCTGGGCATTGACAATACGAAACTGAGAGCCACTTTCGAGGGCCTGGTGGACACTTTTATGGAAGCCCGGTCGGCAGAAGAGGCGGTCGAACAGGCTGCAGAACTGGCAAAAAAAGGAGAAAAAGTCCTCCTTTCGCCGGCGTGCGCCAGCTTCGATTTATTTAAAAATTACGAACAACGGGGCGAGCTGTTCAAAGCAGCCGTCCGGCAATTGCAATAAAATAGAAAAGCATGTCGCTAGCAACGAGAATATATGCAGAGCTTCGGGGAGATCGCGCCATTTGGGCGGTGATAGCCCTGTTGGCGCTTTTCTCGGTCATGGCGGTGTACAGCTCAACGGGCACATTGGCTTACCGGGAGATGGGCGGCAACACGGAGTCCTTTCTCGTCAAGCACTTTCTAATCGTAGTGGGCGGGTTATTCCTGACGTACCTGGCACACCTGATGCACTACATGAAGTATTCCCGTTCAGCGCCCGTGCTTTTGCTGATTTCGGTACCACTGCTGATTTACACCATCGCCTTCGGTGCCGATATCAATGATGCCCGCCGTTGGATTGAAGTGCCCTTTGTCGGGGTGACTTTCCAAACGTCGGACTTTGCCAAGCTGGCGCTGATTATCTACCTGGCCCGGATGATCGGGTCAAAGCAGGATTACATCAAAGACTTTCAGTCGGCTTTTGTGCCGATCATTGTGCCGGTGCTTATCATCTGCGGGCTGATTGCGCCGGCGGATTTGTCGACAGCCATCCTGCTGTTTTTCACAAGCGTCATGATGATGTTTGTAGGCAGGGTTGCGCTGCAGTATATCGCGTTGCTGTTGCTGCTGGGCATTGTGGTGTTTGCGATGCTGGTACTGCTTGGTGAATTTTTCCCTGATGTGGTCCGTTCCGATACCTGGGTCAACCGGGTCCGGGAATATATGGACAACCCGGATGGCGGTTATCAGGTACAGCAGGCTAAGATTGCTATGGCGAATGGCGAATGGCTGGGGCTGGGGCCGGGGAACAGTATTCAAAGGAATTACCTGCCGTCCCCGTATTCTGACTTCATCTACGCTATCATCGTGGAGGAGTACGGCATCTTTGGTGGGTTTGCCATCATCGGCCTGTATGTAGCCTTGTTCTTCCGGTCTACCCGTTTGGTGACTAAGAGCCCCAAAGCGTTTGGTGCTATGCTTGTGATCGGGCTGAGCATCAGTCTCGTGCTGCAGGCCTTCATCAATATCGCGGTTTCGGTCCACCTTGTACCCGTTACAGGGGTGACGTTGCCGATGGTGAGTATGGGCGGTACTTCGATCCTGTTTACTTGTATCTCTTTTGGGATGATCCTGAGTGTGAGCAAGTACATTGAGACGGTTGATGGGGGAGGGTAGTGGTTTAGAGGTGAGGGTTTAGAGGTGAGGAGTGAGTGGTGATTGAGAAAGAGCATTGAAAAAGCCGAGTCGAGTACGAAGGCTGAACATAGAGGAATAAATTATTGAAAGTGGCCATAGAAAACGAAAAGCCGGGGGAAAGCTCCCCAACCTCAACGCCCAGGATTATCATATCCGGAGGGGGGACCGGTGGCCACATTTTCCCCGCTATTGCCATCGCTGATGCGGTGAAGGCCATAGCACCGGAAGCAGACATCCGGTTTGTCGGGGCGAAAGGAAAAATGGAGATGGAGAAAGTCCCCAAAGCGGGCTATCCCATCGAAGGGCTGTGGATCAGCGGATTCCAGCGAAAATTGACATTACGGAACCTGAGTTTCCCCTTTAAGCTCATCAGCAGTTTGTGGCGGTCGCGGCGGATCATCCGGCGTTTTCGGCCACAGGTAGCCGTGGGCGTGGGAGGGTACGCAAGCGGGCCTTTGTTACAGGTCGCGAACAGCCGGGGCATTCCCACCCTGCTGCAGGAGCAAAATTCCTTCCCGGGCATTACCAACCGGTTGCTGGGTGGGAAAGCGGACAAAATCTGCGTGGCTTACGAAGGCATGGAGCGGTTTTTTCCGGCAGAAAAGCTGTTGCTCACCGGCAATCCGGTCAGGGCACAGTTGCAGGATATCCGGGAGACCCGGGAGGAAGGCGCAAAGCACTTCGGATTTGATCCGGCAAAACCCATCCTGTTCGTTTTTGGCGGAAGCCTGGGGGCACGGTCGATCAACGAAGCGATGGCAGCGAATGCCGAAGCGCTGAAAGCCCGGCCCGACGTACAGGTGCTCTGGCAGGTAGGTAAGCTTTACGAAGCCACCTTCACCACTTGCGAAACGGCACAGTTGCCCAACGTGAAAGCACAGGCTTTCATCGACGGTATGGACCTGGCCTACACGATGGCGGACGTTATCGTTGCCCGCTCCGGTGCCCTGACGATCTCAGAACTGCAATTTGCCGGGAAACCGGCGATTTTCATACCCTCCCCAAACGTGGCGGAGGACCACCAAAGCAAAAATGCACAGGCTTTAGTTCGTGAAGATGCTGCCCTGATGATTCCGGATGCAGCAGCCAAGGACCGAATCCTGAAGGATGCCATTGCTTTGATTGATGATGAGGAAAGGCGCCAAACGCTGAGCGCCAACATCAAAAAACGGGCACAACCGGATGCGGCAGGGCGGATTGCCCGCGAAGTGCTCCGGCTGGCCCAATCGGCAAAGCCATAACCGATGGACTTGAAAAGCATAAAAACCGTGTACTTCATCGGAGTGGGAGGGATTGGCATGAGTGCCATCGCCCGCTACTTCAACGGCAGAGGTGCCAAAGTACTCGGCTACGATAAAACCTCAACCGAGCTGACCAGAACGCTGGCAGCAGAAGACATTGACATACATTACGAAGAGGACGTCTCCCGTATTCCGGAGGGCGTGGACCTGGTGGTTTACACTCCGGCAGTGCCTGACACGCATGCTGAGTTGCAGTACTTCCGGCAGCAGGGCACGCCCATCAAAAAGCGGGCCGAAGTGCTGGGCATCATCAGCCGGGGTATGAAAGCGATTGCCATCGCGGGTACGCATGGCAAGACTACGACGACTACGCTGACGACCTACCTCCTGCGGGAGTGTGGGATCAGTTGCACGGCTTTTCTCGGCGGCATCGCCCTTGATTTCGAGACCAACTTTGTGGAAGGGCAGTCGGAATGGGTGGTGGTGGAAGCCGATGAATACGACCGGTCTTTCCTGCACCTGAGCCCCAATATTGCGGTTGTCCTTTCTATGGATGCGGACCACCTTGATATCTACGGCGACCGGGCGTCTTTGCATGAAACCGGGTTCCGGGCTTTCGCCAAAAAACTGGAGCCGGGCGGCAAGCTGTATTTGCAGCATCGCTGGGTAGCAGAGATGGGGAATGTACCCGGGCTGGAGCTTTTTGGAGTGGAAGGTGGCAGCTACCGCGCAGATCATATCCGCGTGGAAGACGGCTACTTTACCTTCGATTACCACAGCCCGGCGCACCGGCTTGAAGGACTCCAACTGAGCCTGCCTGGCCGGCACAACGTCGAAAATGCAACAGCAGCCATCACGGTGGCTTTGCAGCTGGGCGGTAAAGGAGAAGATATCCGGCGGGCCCTGCGCAGTTTCCGGGGCATCCGGCGGCGGTTTGAATTTTTGCACCGCAGCGAAAACCGGGCCTATATAGATGATTATGCCCATCATCCG
>CAZNHN010000050.1:16852-21500 GCA_964572415.1 uncultured Phaeodactylibacter sp. | reverse complement strand
GGATTCGCCCGGGCGCTGGAACAGCTGGATGAAATCTGGCTGATGGATATTTACCCGGCCCGTGAAGCACCGATTCCCGGTGTGGACAGTGCCTGGTTGTTTGACAAAATAAACCACCCCCGCAAGCATTTGGTGCAGGCGGAGGAGATACTCCCACTGGTTCAGGAGCGGCAGCCCGAAGTGTTGCTTACCCTTGGTGCCGGTGATATTGATTTACTAAGAAACCCCTTGAAGGACTATTTCGGGGGAAAAGCATAAGAAAATGGCGATACCGCTACTACAAAATATGGATCCTAAAACACAGCGTATGCTTCGGCGCATCGGCTGGGTGGTCCTGTTTTTGGGCGTGCTGGTGATCTATATTTCGGCGGTGGAGCAGAAAGGCGGCAGTGCAGTAAAGGATGTCATGGTGAATATTGAGCCGCTGCCCGATGGGAACAGCCTGTTGGCAGAGTCCGATGTCCTGGCTTCTATAGAACGGGCTTTTGACAAGCCACTGGAAGGGCAGTCGCTGTCCGACATTAACATCGAGCGCCTGGAGCAGGTGCTGGAGGCAGAGCCTTTTATTCTGGATGCAGAAGCCTATGTGACAGCCGGTAATCATATCGTCATTGACATCAACCCCAGGGAGCCAATTCTGCGGGTGATTGACAATAACGGGTACAACTACTACCTGGACCGGGACGGCATACAAATGCCCCTCTCGGACCATTTCACCGCAAAAGTGCTGGTGGCGACCGGTAGTCTGCCCACGTATAATGAGACCTTCCTGGAGCGCAACCGCAACCGGCTGAAGGAGGCTTTTTTACTGGCACAGCTCATTTTGAGTGATCCGTTCCTGGCGCCTTTGTCAGAACAGATCTACTTCGACAGCCGCGGGAAAATCACTCTGGTGCCGAAGATTGGCAGTGACCGCATTGAATTTGGAAGCTTTGAAGACGCCCGCAGTAAGCTGCGTCGGATAAAGATATTTTACAAGGAAGTGCTGCCCTACACCGGGTGGCGCGCCTACAATGAGATTAGTGTTGCCTATGATGACCAGGTGGTCGGGCGTAAGTAATTTTGAAAACGAAAACTACAGTTAAATGATACCCATGAGTGAGACCAATGTAAACAAATCGGAAATCATTGTTGCGCTCGATATCGGGACAACAAAAATCTGTGCCATCGCGGGCCGCCGGGATGAGCATGGCAAAATTGAGGTGCTGGGCTTTGGTAAAGTCGCCTCCGAGGGCGTACTGCGCGGCGTAGTGTCGAATATTGAAAAGACCGTCAAGGCCATTGCCGAAGCGGTGAACATGGCACAGCGTACGGCCGGGCAGACCTTCAAGGTGGTGCACGTGGGGATCGCCGGGCAACACATCAAGAGCTTGCAGCACCGGGGCATCCTTACCCGCGACTCTGATCATACCGAAATCAGCCGCCGGGATATCGACCGGCTGATCAGCGATATGTTCAAGCTGGTACTGCCGCCGGGCGACAAGATTCTGCACGTTATTCCACAGGAATATACGGTGGATAACGAGCAGGGGATTACCGATCCAATTGGTATGTCCGGCATCCGTCTGGAAGCCAACTTCCACATTATTACCGGTCAGATTTCTGCTTCCAACAACATCCACCGCTGCGTAGAGCGCACCGGGCTGAAAGTGGCGAATATGACCCTCGAGCCTATCGCTTCTGCTTCAGCGGTGCTGAGTGAGGAAGAGAAGGAAGCCGGCGTGGCACTCGTTGACATCGGTGGTGGTACCACGGATATTACCATCTTCCAGGAAGGCATCATCCGGCATACCGCCGTTATTCCATTCGGTGGCAATGTGATCACCAAAGACATCAAGGAAGGCTGCACGGTGATGAAGCCACAGGCGGAGAAACTGAAAGTGAAGTTTGGCTCTGCACTGGCAGAGGAAGTATACGACAACCGGATCATCTCCATTCCCGGCCTGCGCGGTCAGGACCACAAGGAGATTTCCGAAAAGAACCTCGCGCGTATCATTCAGGCACGGGTGGAAGAAATCCTGGACTATGTGATTTGGGAAATCCGCCGTTCCGGCTTCGAGCGCAAGCTCATTGGCGGCATCGTGCTGACGGGTGGAGGAGCGCTGCTCAACCACATTGATAAGCTTTCCGAGTACCACACTGGCATGAGTACCCGGATTGGTACGCCGGTGGAGCACCTGGCTCACGGGTACCACGAGCACCTGAGCAGCCCGATTTACTCGACCGGTGTGGGCTTGCTGATTAAAGGACTGGATGACCTGGAAGCAGGGCTCATCCCGGCGCAAGCTGAAGAACCTGCCGAAGACGAAGAAGTGACGGTGGAGAAAGAACCGGCAGGCAGCAACTGGTACGATCAGCTTTTCAAGCGCACGAAAGAGTGGTTTGAGGCTGAGCCGGATAACGAATTCTAAAACTGGTTCCATTAGCCAGCAAGCAAACCTTGTTCCGGAGCGGGAGGGACGCCCGGGGCCGGAACGGGGTGCAATAAATAACAAACGAACGCTGATACTTCAATTAACCATGTTGGGTCCACGCAAAGCGCAGCAGGAAAGCCCAGCAAAATAAAAAACAAGCAGTTATGGTATTTGATTTGCCAAAAGATGAAAGCCCGATAATAAAAGTACTGGGCGTGGGCGGCGGCGGCAGCAACGCCGTGACGCACATGTTCCGGCAGGGCATCGTAGGGGTTGACTTTGCGATTTGCAATACCGATTCACAAGCCATGGAACTCAGCCCGGTGACTACCCGTATTCAGCTGGGACCTAACCTGACCGAGGGCCGGGGTGCCGGTTCCAAGCCAAATATCGGCAAAATGGCCTGTGAAGAATCCATTGAAGCTGTCAAGGATTACCTTGAAAACAACTGCCGCATGCTCTTTATCACAGCGGGCATGGGCGGTGGTACTGGTACGGGAGCCGCTCCCATCATTGCCAAAACAGCCAAGGAAATGGATATCCTTACGGTGGGTATCGTGACGCTGCCTTTCACTTTTGAGGGCCGTCGCCGTACCTCTCAGGGCTTCGAAGGGCTGGAAGAGCTGAA
Organism: uncultured Phaeodactylibacter sp.; assembly: GCA_964572415.1. GTDB lineage: Bacteria > Bacteroidota > Bacteroidia > Chitinophagales > Saprospiraceae > Phaeodactylibacter. The sequence continues at coordinate 18,458 of CAZNHN010000050.1, read as the reverse complement.
AAAGAATGTCGACACCCTGATTGTCATCTCGAATGATAAGCTGCGGCAAATCCATGGCAACCTGTCCATCTCTGATGCTTTCGCGGAAGCGGACGACATCCTGACCACGGCAGCCAAGGGTATCGCGGAGATCATCACCGTGCCGGGCTATGTGAACGTAGACTTTGAGGACGTCAACACCGTTATGCGCGAAAGCGGCGTGGCCATCATGGGTACCGCCTCTGCGGAAGGAGAAGACCGTGCCAAGCGGGCCGTGGATGATGCCCTGCATTCTCCGCTGCTTGAGGATAACGATATCCGCGGCGCACAGCATATCCTACTCAATATCACTTCCGGTACGAAGGAAGTCACAATGGACGAGATCTTCGAGATCACCGAATTCGTGCAGGAGGAAGCCGGTTATGGTACCGACCTGATCTGGGGTAACTGTTATGACGAAGAGCTGGGCGAGAAGATCAGCGTGACAGTTATCGCTACCGGTTTTGAGCACAACAAGCAGAAGAAGGCGAATAAAGTTGCCGACGACAAGGTCGTCGTTGCGCTGGATGAAGATCAGCCCAAACCGGTTGAGGACCAGCCAAAAAAAAAGAGCCTGGCCGATATTGGGTATGAGCCTTCCGGCAATGGCAGGCATACTGTAGAGTTTGATGATGTCCGTGAGACCATCGCGAAATACCAGAGCCGCAGGTATTCTTACAACGAGCCTTACGTAAATACAGAAGGCGCCGAGGCTTCTGATGAAGACCGGGACAAGTTTCTGGAAAGAGAGCGTAAACGCCGCGAACGCCTGCGCAACAACCGCGTCAAGCTGAGCAATCCACAGGCTATCATTGAACTGGAAAATGAGCCGGCCTACCTGCGCCGGGGCGTGAATCTGGATAATGTACCGGATTCAAAGGAGGAGCCACATTCCACCTGGAGCATCAACGATGATGATGAGCTGGAGGTCCGGGGCGGCAATTCCTTCCTTCACGATAATGTAGATTAGACTATATCCTAATCTCAAAGATACTTTTGCTTTCGTAGGCGGCTTGACTCAAATGGGGTTAAGCCGCTTTTTTGTTGAAGTATTTTAGCAAAAACCCTGAACAAAACGCTTAATTCAGAGTTATACCATTGAATTAAGATACAAGAACCATGAGTAACCGAAAGATGAAGCTGGCATTGACTGTGGGGTTGTTGAATCGGAAGACAGGCGAAGGCAACACGTTGCAGCTGGTTAAGCGTCTGTTGAACAAATTCCGTTCCGATGTCGGTGGTTTTTTGGGCATGCGGCAATTGGAAGACCAAATACTTAACCGGTCGCATACGCTACAGTCTTTCGCATTGGATTTTGAGCACTACACCCTCAATCTGGATATCGTCAACAATCGCACTGACAATACAGAGTCCATCAACAGGTTGGAGTTTTCTGCTCCGGCATCCATGATTGCGGCTTAAAGAAATGATATAGTAGTTTTTTACGGCGCAGGCCCGATTGCATAGGGTGGCTTGCGCTATTTTTTTGTCTGGATTCCAGTAATCGGCTGTGTAAGACTATCGTACATTGCACTTTCCCCATTCGGAGGATGGTAGGTGGTGGAAGATAAAAAAGCCCCTCTGCAGA
>CAZNHN010000050.1:10095-16842 GCA_964572415.1 uncultured Phaeodactylibacter sp. | reverse complement strand
TGACAGTGTGGACACATCGAGCTGGGTTTGTACCGCACCTGTACCAACCTGCTGTTGTTCCAGCGCCTGCCCAAACTGATTGCGGACCACAATTGTTGTGCGCGCTGCTACGGCCTCTTCGAAGCGAATATTCAGTACGCCGGAAGTTGGGTTGGGGAACAAAGCAGCCTGCCCCTGCTCCGTAGCTGGGATGTCAAACTGAGTTCCATGGCCCGGCTGCGGCGCTGAGCCATTCTTCAGGCTGATACCATTAATGGTTTCCTGTACTTGCTGTGAAAGGGCATCGCCTGAGCCGCCCGTTACCGTAACGTTGCTAAACACCGCACTTCCGGGGGTATTATTAACCGAAAAGACCAACATGCCAACTTCCACGCAGGCATCCATTGGAATGTAGGCCGATGCTACAGGGGTGAAGCTGTTGCCAGTGGTACTGCTGTATCCAATGAGGTAATCACCCACCCGAACCAGTCGCAGCCAAAAAGCGTACGGACGGAAGAATGGAGTGAAATTACGGTTGGCACCCGTCTCGTAACGGGCAGCCGAGTAGACGTTGCCGTTTAGGTTGGTAAACAGAGCAAACATCTTCGCGCCGGCCGCTGTACTTTCACGGATAGTAATACCCGGGAACCCGCCCTGACGGCTTTCTACTTTGACTGTGATAGAGGCATCACCGCAGATTTCCTGCGAGATGAAGCCGGTGTTGTCTGAATCATCTTCCAGCGGGAAGTTACGGCCACCGCTGGTCAGCGAGAACTCACCATTATTAGCATTGCAAACATCGTAGCTGAATTCGTTAGTACCCTCGCCTACATCGCTGGCACTCCATGGGGTCGGCAGTTCCCCAGACTCATCAACTACGGTGATATTGGCGGTGCAGCTCTGCGGGCCTTCCGGTGTATTGACCATCACCGTCACCATAACTGTATTGTCAAGATCATCACAGTCAAGCGTACTTGGGCTGATCATGCCGAGTGTAATAGCCGGGCAGTCAGATGGGTTGTCCTGATTGTCGATGTCTACCACATCAGCCTCCGTGAGGTTGTAGGAACCGAAGTCCAGTAACACGTCGTTATCCAGGCACTCGAAAGTGGGGTCCTCGCAGCAGTCTACATCTGCATTAGCGTCACCTTTGGTGTTCTGGCAGGTCTCGGTCCATACGCCGTCAATCAACTGCAGGGAGCCTGCTTCCGGTGTGTCACCGTCTTCGGAAACGCCTACATCTGTACTGGCTGTGATGCCAACATCAAAGGTGCCTTCATAGCTAAGGAGTTGGAAGATACTACCGTTGCACTCAAGAGCGATGCCGCTAGAGCTGTTAAAGATACCGTTAGTTGGCAGATCCCAGTGATAGTAAGTTAGGCCACCGGCCATACTGCCTTGTATCAGGTTGTCAAGGGTTTCACTATCATAAGAAGTGCCATTGCTCCTGTAAAGCGTTACTTGTACGGTTGATAAGTCCCCTTCGAACTCTTCAGAAACGGCTACTTCCACGAACTCATTGACATCGCCGCCAGCGTTATCGTAGTGGAATTCGCTGATGAAGATGTCATCGGTGGTTGGGCAGGAGACGCATTCCGGGACACGGAAATAGTAAGTTGGCGTCCTGCAGGTAGTATTCATCTGATCGAGTAGCTCGATTTTTGCTACTTCACCAGGGAGGGGACCTGTAACGCTAGCTGCTCCTGTTCCAGAAATAGGACCGTTTTCCACACCAGTGACATTACCATAGTTTATACTGGTTTCCGGGTTTATATTCCTATAAGAACCCGAGCCACCAGTTACCGTTGCTGAAACATCAAAGAAGGCCTCCTCTGCAAAAGAACCTGTTCCGCATTCGAGGTTGAAGAAGGAAACATTGGTGAAGCCGCAGGTGCTGCTACCACCTCCGCCACCGGTGCTGCACCCGTCAAAGGTATGGCTGCCTAAGCCAGATGCATCATCGTTAGGAAATTCTGTCCATTCTGTTTGTAAAGTAGGGAAGCCATCAGTTGAGTTACAAGTTGAACCGGGATTAGTGCTTACTCCAGCTGTTACACTTGAGTTGCGGCGAAGGGTCTGATTTTGAGTTTCGTTCGTTGCTGTTGTACCCCATTGAGAGCCGGGGTCGCATCCTATTTGTCCGAACACATCCAGTGTCGTTCCATCTGCTCTAAGCTCCACAGCATCATCACCATTGAAAAAAGAGGAAGTGGATGTTTGGTCAGCTGTAAAGCCTAATCCTGAAAAATCGGTATCATTGTCGCAAAGGGTATAGGTTGCACCTGAAGCAATAGTACCGGTTAGGTTTATGGTAGTACTCGCACTGCTTGAACCACCGAAATAAATCAAAATTTGATAATTACCCGCATTCAGGTCAATAGATGAACTGGTTGGGTTGTAAATCTCAATACATTTATTGTTGCCACTTCCTTCCATGTACTCAGAAAGGAACAAATCCTCACACCCGCTTGCAACAGGTGCAGCTGCCATCATTGGCGTACCCGCAGTAGGCGTATTGTCACTGCCCAGACCAAAGTCACTAAGTACCCAGTCGCTGGCCATATCGGTGTCTGCGCCATCCGTTACCCGGCGTACGCCTGCCGGTAAGAAAGTGCCATCCGGACCAATAACCGGGGCATCGAAGTAAAAGAATTCAGGGGCTTCTCCATCGGTAACTGCCACCACATCCCGCCAGAATTCTCCACCGGTAACGGAAGAACCGGTAATGCTGCTGGTTACCACCAAACCATAAGTGGCACTGCTGTTTTCGAGGGAATTGTTGCTAATAATTTTGTTAGGGGTTACGCTGTATTCAGTATTGACATTTGATGTTCCAATAAGATAAAACCCATTGGAGCCAATGACGTCATCGGCTCCAAAATCAAAGCGGAAGTCAATTTCTCCATTATCCGATTGATCATCAGATTCTACCCCGATGACACTTAGACCAAGCAGTGGTGTGCCCGGCTCACCGTAAATTTCGACGTATTCCACATCAGCGCCATCTACGTTGGTCGTGCTGATTAGTAATTCATTGAGCACTTGTGCCTGTAGTGTTGTTCCGAACATACATAGCGCAAAGAGCATTAAGTAAATTTGTCTCATGCTGTAGTAATAGTTTTATAGATTCAGTAATTTTTACCAATAGATCAAAATGCCCTCAGATTGAAGGACCGGGGGGAGTTTATGATAAGTAGTAGCCTGTAATGGTCGTAAATGGATAACAGTGTGGGGGGAAGCGTGCATATTTATTCTAAGTATGCTGCAAAATAAACAATTCTCAGCGGTTCGCCCAATTTACGCATGTTAACTAATTGTATATTTTGTCAATTGACCTAACAGATGATATTGTGAAGGGGCGGAATGCGGATTTTTTTTAGCTTAGCCCTGCTTAATATCAAAACATGAGCGATAAGATCACAAAGCCGGCTGCGAAAATTGGTAACCAACTTGAATTGTTGTCTTTCCATATCCCCAAGTCTGCCGGGACTTCCTTCCGAAATATGCTGCGCGATGTTTATGGTGCCGAAGCCGTATTGCGTTTTGATACGCCCCTGCGCGGCGGAGGCAAATTTCGGGTAGAACAGCAGCCGTTCACCGGTCGTACTTTACCCAACCGGGTGCGGGTGCTGCACGGGCATTTTTCATGGCAACACGTCAACAACATTCTGGAATTACCACCAGACATTCCAAAAATTACCTGGCTCCGCGATCCGGTCGAACGCGTGGTGTCCAATTATTTCTATTTGTCAGAGCGCCTGCGGGACATTATTGACGAAGAAGGGAGAGGGGTTGATATCCTGGCAAAAATGGAGCGCGGCCTCAGAGAATATGCGCAAACCGAGATCAATCAAAACCGGATGTCCAAATTCCTGGAGGGGCTAGACCTGAAGGACTTTCGCTTTGTAGGCATCCTTGAGCATATGGATGAAGACTTGCAGCAGATGGCGGATGCGATGGGCTGGACCATTCAGGAGGCTTATCAGCACAATGCCACCGGTAAGCGGAAGCGGGAAATCACCGCTGAGGAACGGGCCATCATCGAGGCCTGCAATGCCAAGGATCTGGCACTCTATCAGGACGCTCTCGAGCTCCGAAAGCAGGGATACTGGACCGTATGATCAGGCTAATCTCCATACATATCCCCAAAACGGGCGGTACTTCTTTTTACCGGGCGCTCCAAACGGTATACGGTGCACAGCAGGTGTCAGTCTCCTTCCGCCGACGTGATTACCACACGGTAGTGGAAGCGGGTGGATGGGCTCAGGCGTTGCCTCCGCAGTTGGAAGTCTTGCATGGGCATCTGTACTACGAAGAAGTCCGGGGATTACACTTACAAACAAATGCCAAAGTCATTACCTGGCTGCGCGACCCGGTAGACCGCGTGGTTTCTAACTACTCTTTTTTTAAGCACCGCCTGCTGCATCCGGAGCACAACCCGGAGGTGGCAGCGGCCAATGCCCACCGGGTTTCAGAAACCCTGCTCGAGTACGCCACCCTGGAGGAAAACCGAAACCGTATGTCTAAATTTATGAGGGGGCTAGATCCCCGGGATTATGTTTTCATCGGGTTGTTGGAGTTCTTTGAGGAGGACTACGAGCGGTTGGGAAAGCGCCTTGGTTGGGCTGATATCCCCCCATTACCCCGGCTCAACGATAACCGCCGTTTCCGTAAAGCGCTTCCCGAGGTCAACGAAGAGGCTCTACGTCAGTTACAGGCGCTTAATGCGGAAGACATGGCGCTTTACGATTGGGTCAAACAGCACCGCTCAGTGTTTTAAATCCTGGTAAAGGCTGATATAGGACTGTACCGCATCTTTCAGGTGGAAAGGTCGGAAAGGCCGTTTCTCCCAGTCTCCTGCGTACGCACGTTGCAACGCCCGGGCGAGTGCCGGGGTGGTCATTTCCAGCATAGGCACCCACTGCCCGCTTACCACTTCGCGCAAAGCGCCGCGGTCAGAGGAAACGATAGGAACGCCCATCGCGGAGGCTTCCGCTGCGACAAAGCAAAACCCTTCGCTATAGGAGGGGATCACGACACAGGAAGCGTGCGCAATTTCCCGGTAGAGCGTCTCCCGTGGCAGGTCATGGAGCAGTTGGGTCTGTTGGCGAATCCCCAATTGGTCCAATTGCGACTGCACCCAATCGTACATCGGTTTAGGATAGGTTGGCACGATGAGCTTGAACCGGGCCTCAGTATGCTTCCTGAGCAAGGTCTGTGCTGCCGGCAGCAGGAGTTCCAGCCCTTTGGACATGCCCAGGCGCCCAAAGTAGGTGAAGGTGAATTCCTTTGGCGGCTGATGAGGATAAGCCTCAAAGGCTGTATAGTCCAGCCCGTTATAAATCCGTAGGGCTTTTTCGTTAGTAATACCGCTTTCGAGCAACGCCTGCCGCGTGTAGTTGGAGACGCCAATAAAGTAGCGAAAAGGCAGGCGTAGCAGCAATTGCTCCCAGGTATAAAACAGGGTACGCTGCAGCACATTAGCAAAAGGCAGCTGCCACCAGAGCTTTCCCCAGACTTCGTGGAAAGTAATCAATACCGGTTTTTTGCTAAGGGCAGCACCGATCCAGGCGGGTAAGGCGGCATTGTAGGAAGTAGTGTGTACCACATCGTATTTTTTCGCCATACGCCGGATTACCGGCAGGCTCGCCAGGCTGAACCAGTACCGGTTGCGGCAGTTGACCCGCACCACGGACACGCCCTGAATGTCCTCCTGTTCCGGCAAGTCGGGGCGGAACCGGGTGGTAACGACTGCTACTTCGTGCCCGGCCTTTGCCAATGCTGTCGTCAGCTCGTAAAACAGCTTCTCAGCCCCACCGATATAAGGATGGAAATGCTCAAGTACAAAAAGGATTTTCACGATTGGAGGTCTTCTTTTTCCGCTTGTTGCAAAGTGATTTTGCGAGCCAGTTCAGTGGTAGCCATCTGATTTTTTTTCAGCATGAAAAAGAGTTTGTACTGGAAGAAGAAAATCAGGCCCAGACAGAAGAAGATAATTGCATTGATGTTGCTCTTGATGCCAAAAAAGTTCGCTATGGCATTGGAGATGGTATCCGGGAACAAAGCGAAAATACCTACTGAAAACCAGAAAGTAGCCCCCATAGCAGCCTCCTGCCAGCTGGCTTTTGATTTCAGGAACCGGCGGAATAAATTGAATACAAACCCCAGGGAGGCCAGCGGAACGATGATTTGATAGACTTCAAACTTCACGTCATTTCATTTTTGAAGGGTAAAATAGCAATTTCCAAAGCAAGTCTACGGCGGTGGTAATGCCCATGACCAGATCCTGTCCTTTATTCAGGGAGTAGTCGGTGTAGGTAACCTGGATTGGAGCTTCAGCTATGGAAAGCCCTTTTTCTTCTGCCTGCACAATCATCTCGCTGCAATAACCGAAGCCGTCAAGCCGCAGCCTGAGATTACGTATAGCCCGTGCACCAATCAACCGGAAGCCGGTCTGTGTATCCGAATAGTTGCGCTGGCAAAAAGTATTGGTCAGGATATTGGAAATGCGGTTGTACAGTATGCGGGTGGGTGGAATGCCGGGGGAGGGGTCCAGAAACCGGCTGCCCAGGACGATATCGGCTTCTGTTTCGGCCTGTATTTTCACAAGCCGGTGGATGTCTTCAGGATGGTGCTGCCCATCGGCATCAATTTGCACCACGCACTTCCATCCTTTGTGCCTTGCGTAGGTCAGGCCCGTTTGTGCAGCAGCACCTGCCCCCCGGTTGATCGGGTGGGAGAGGACTTTCGCACCTCCCTGCCTGGCCT
>CAZNHN010000050.1:6706-10085 GCA_964572415.1 uncultured Phaeodactylibacter sp. | reverse complement strand
CGGCCGCCGTGCCGTCGGTGCTGCCATCATCAATGACCAAGACGTTGGGGAAACCGCTACTGATCACCTTGGATACCACCTGCTCAATCACAGGCCCCTCATTGTAAGCGGGAATGATAATCCATATTGCTTCCGGCGGCATCATCAGGGTGGTTGATTTTTAAGCGGTTCGAACGAATCCGCAATATAGTCATACGTGGCTGGAGTCAGGTTGTTTCGTGTTAAGTTTTTGAAGGGCTTCCCGGCAGATTAGGGCATGAGCATCCCAGGTGAATTGCCCTGCCCATTGCACCGCCTTCAGCCGAAAAGCTGATCTTGCGGCAACATCAAGCAGATCTACAATATTCATTTTTTCAGCAATAGAGGAAGGGTCAGCGTAATTGATATAATGAGCCAGGTCGCCCCCCACTTCAGGCAAACTGGAAACGGAAGAGCAGATAACCGGGCAACCGCAGCTCAGGGCTTCCAGGACAGGCAAGCCAAAACCTTCGTATTCAGAAGGGTAGATTAGGGCCTGAGCATGGCTGTACAACTGGGGAAGGGCTTCATCCGGGACGAAGCCGGTGAGGTAGATGTCCTTGCGGTAGGGGTGTTGTTCCAGGTGCTCAAAGAAGTTTTCCGACTTCCATCCCTTTTGCCCGGCGATCACCAGGTTATGCTTTCCACCCTCCCCGCGATATTGCTGGTAGGCTTCCAGAAGTCGAACGAGGTTTTTCCGGGGCTCAATAGTGCCAACCGTTAGCCAGTAGGGTTGACTGATCTCTTTTTGATCCAGCCAGCTGCGGTCTGTTGTCGGGCCAAGAGCAGGGTTGGTACCCAGGTGAGCGGCAATGACCCGGTCTTTAAGAAAGGGGAAATGCTCCAGTACATCCTTTCGGGTATGCCGGGAGTTGGTAATCACCAGGCTTGCTCTTTTGAGGATCCCTTTCAGAAAAAGGCGTTGCAGCATCTGACTGTGCCAGACGTGGTACTGCGGAAACAGTAGCGGCGTCAGGTCGTGAATAACGGTAACCCGGTGCACCCTTCCGGGCAGGTTAAATGGGCCGAAGTGGGCGGGCTCCAGTACCACATCCACCTTTTGGCGGCGCAGGAGGAAGGGAATAATGACAAACATACGAAAGGCTGCAAAAATAAGCCCGAAGCGGTTGTTGGGGATCACAAGAGACCGGGTGCCGGGGATAGCTGGCGTGGCTTGCTCACGCACGAGCAGGTATTCATTCTCCTGGTCCAGCCTGGCTAAAGCAGTAATGAGTTCTCTGGTGTAAACATGTACGCCGCCGCGTTGATTGTCCAGTGGATCGGCAAGAATAGCTATTTTCATGGTGGTCGGACTCTTCGAGCCTCAAAGGTACAATCTTTGCACTAACCGGCTGCAGCAGCGTGATCGGAATACTGGTAAAGCAAAAGCAAAAAAGTATATTCGCATTCATGAGTACAGAAAAGAAGCGCATACCGGTCACCGGGCGCCCCCCGGAAGCGTTGCTGGCAGAAATGGAAAGTTTTAAATCCGGTGACGCCCGTTGGAAAGAAGGGTGCACCTGGAGCATGGTCTATCAGGTCGATGAAGCCCACAATAAGTTGCTAAAGGAAGCCTCAAATCTATTCTTTTCAGAAAGCTACATCAACCCCTTTGCCTTTGAGAGCCTGCAGCGCATGGAAAAAGAGGTGGTCGCCATGACCGCTGACATGCTGCACGGGGACGAGCAGGTAGCCGGAACGATGACCTCTGGCGGCACAGAGAGTATTTTCCTGGCATTGTACACCTACCGGGAGTGGGGGCAAAAAGCCAAACGGGGCTGCACGGAGGTGGTCGCGCCGGCTACCATACACCCGGCTTTTGAGAAAGCTGCTCACATCCTGGGGCTTCAAATTAAGAAAGTGCCGGTGGGCAAAGATGGAAAAGCCAATGTAGCGGCCATGAAAAAGCAAATTGGCAGCAGAACACTGATGCTTGCTGCCTCCGCGCCTTCTTATCCGCATGGGGTGCTGGACCCTATTCCTTCCATTTCTAACCTGGCACAGGAACATCAGCTGCCGTTTCATGTCGATGCCTGCATAGGCGGGTTCATGCTGCCGTGGGTGGAGCGGTTGCGGCCGGGGCTTGTCCATCCCTGGGATTTCCGCCTGCCCGGAGTCACCTCTGTCTCAGCAGACACGCATAAGTTTGCCTATGGCGCCAAGGGGAGCTCCGTATTGCTCTACCGTAGCATGGCATACCTGCGGCATCAGTTTTTTATTACTACCGATTGGGCAGGAGGGATTTACGCTTCGGCAACCCTGCTTGGGTCGCGTTCGGGCGGGCCTATCGCCGCAGCCTGGGCCGCTATGAACAGCTTGGGGCAGCAGCGTTATCTCGAGCTGGCTGATCAGGTGATGAAGGGCGTGGATCAGCTCAGAGAGGTCATCCAAAATACACCCGAACTCGAGCTAGTGGGGTCGCCCTGTATGAATATTCTGGCTTTTAAAACCCTTGACGGGCATCCGGATATTTTTGTAGTAGCGGATGCGCTTGCCGCAAAAGGCTGGTACGTTGACCGGCAGCAGCGCCCCAATTGTATCCATGTGACGGTGATGCCGCAGAACCTGCCGGTTATGGAGGGCTACATCAGCGATTTACTGGAAGCAGTGGCTTTCGCAAAAGCGAACCCTAAGGCTAAGGCTGAAGGCAATGCGGCCCTTTATGGATTGATGGCAAGGATTCCGTTTCGGGGCATGGTTGCCCAGAATGTGCGGAAAATGTTTGAAACGCTTTACGGCTCGCCTGTAGATGAAGAAACAAATGCAGAGCCGGAACCAGAAAAATGGATGGGCTGGATGAACCGCTTGCTCAGTTCCAGGCTCTTCAGGAGGCGGAAGTGAAAGAGGGAGAAAAAGCAGATTAGATGATTTTTGCCACTGTTATTTTTAAGGCAAAAACCTATTTTTGTTTACAGAGCACCAACCCATTTTCATACGACAAAACCAAAGTTTAAAACAAGAAATTTATGTTTAAAAGTATTGATGCCCTTTCGCCTAAGGATCAGAAAGTATTGTACGATGCGGTACCCCAGGTGGTCTTACTTGTTGCCGGTGCTGATGGAATAATCGACGATTCCGAGCTTGCTGCCAGCGAAAAGGTCGCGCACGTTCGGTCTTTCGATTTTCACCCGGAATGGATGGAGTTTTACGAAAAACTGGACCAGGATCTTCATGAGCGGCTACTGGCTATGATCATGGATTTGCCGCGGGAAACCGAGCCACGTCAGGCAGAGCTGGTCAACCGGCTTTCTAAAGTCAATCCTGTACTCAAAAAGATCGATAAGCGGCAGGCGCGGCATTTTTACGAGGGGCTGTTGAGCTTGGCTAGCCATGTCGCCAAGGCTTCCGGTGGCTTTATCGG
>CAZNHN010000050.1:0-6687 GCA_964572415.1 uncultured Phaeodactylibacter sp. | reverse complement strand
CTGAGTATCGGTCCTGGTGAGGCTAAAGTGACCGAGCTGCCAATGATCGATCCAATTTAAAGCGCGACTGGTTAAAAAGACAGTTTTTGGTTTTTAGGTAGGGTAGTATTAGCTTTAAGTGCTGCTCCGGTCTTTTCCGGATTTACCTTACCTAAAAATCTATACTGATGAAAAAAGTACTACTTTTTCTATTCATGCTATTTTGCCTTCCCGCCATGCAACCGGCACACGCAGCCGTTGCCGTGCAATCGGCCGCAACTGAAGCGGCGGCAAAGGAGGCGCCCACACTTACTAAACGGGAACTGCGCAAAGAGAAGCGTCAGGAGCGACGGGCAAAGCGAATGGCTATCCGGTCTGCTATTAAGGATATGCGCAAAGCTGATGTGTCTGATGATTTGTTGCTGATTATCATCATTACTATTCTTATTCCACCTTTGGGGATGTTTTTATTTGAAGGAGACTTCACCGACCGGGTGCTGATTTCCCTGCTGTTAACCTTGCTTTTTTACCTTCCGGGCCTGATCTACACCCTGATTGTGATTCTCGACTAAGTTGACCATAAAACGCTGAAGAGCAGAAAGCCTATCAGTCAGCCGTGGGTGCTTCCGTGTACTTGCGGCTGGCTGTTTGTAGGCAAAATGTAAAGAATTGCCGGGAGCATCGGTGTGCTGGCCGTTTACAGTTGGACAAAATCAACAAACCCTCTTTTCCGCGCATTTACAGAGTGAAAGTAAGTGGTGACAAAGCCGCATTTCTGCGTCTAAGGAATGGTACGATAATAAAACCAGCAGAAGAATAGCTATTTATTATTGAACCATTCCTAATGGCAGCACCACGGCACTAAGCGCAAACAAGGCAGAGGGTATTCCTGCCAAAAAGCAACTACATGTTCATCTGGATCGGGTTTGTTATCCTTGTGTTTTTTCTTCTTGCCCTTGACCTGGGCGTCTTTAACCGAAATCCTCACGCCATCACCACACGTGAGGCTTTGGGGTGGACAACGGTATGGGTAAGCCTTTCTTTGCTATTCAGTGTATTTGTGTATTATGCTTATGGCAATGGATGGATCGCCAATCCGGAGTCTCTGTCCGCGAAAGATGCTGTGCTCAAGTACCTGACCGGCTATCTGGTCGAGCAGTCGCTTAGCATGGACAACATCTTCGTGATTGCCATGATTTTCTCTTATTTCAGTATTCCGCAAAAATATCAGCACCGGGTATTATTCTGGGGCATTCTGGGGGCCCTGGTTTTCCGGGGGATTATGATCTTCCTGGGCGTAGTGCTGATTCAGAAATTTGCCTGGCTAACTTATGTGTTCGGGGTGTTTTTGCTCTACTCTGCCTACAAAATGTGGTCTTCGCACGAGGCTGTCCACCCTAATAAAAATCCGGTGATTAATTACGTGAGCCGGCTCATACCGGTGACTAAAGAGTTTGACGGGGAGCATTTCTTTGTAAAACGGAAACACATTACTGCAGCAACTCCTTTGTTCGTTGCGCTTATGGTGGTGGAAACAACGGATGTGATGTTCGCCTTCGACAGCATCCCTGCCATTTTTGCTATTACAACTGACCCCTTCCTGGTCTTCACGTCGAATATCTTCGCCATTTTAGGACTGCGGTCTCTGTATTTCGTGCTGGCTTCCATCCTGGACCGCTTCAAGTACCTGCAGCATGCTCTGGTGTTTATACTTGCTTACGTAGGTGTGAAGATGCTATTGGTGCACCAGGTCCATATTCCGGAATGGTTATCCCTGGCAGTCATTTTTATTTCTCTGGGTGCCGGTGTATTGTTTTCCCTTTACAAAGCGCCCAAAGCTGAAGAAGCCCCGGCAGAACAAGCTGCACAGGATATTGCCGAGTCTGCTTCCAGTCAGTTGGATGCCCGTTCAGAGGGTCAGGGGCAGTAAGGTCAGGGCTATCTGGGGATAATCATATCTTTAACTACGCCCCAAATGGCAAATTCCATATCCGGCTCCAATGCAATGGTTTCCTCATCAGTTTGAATGCTGATCTCTTCTTCCTGCATGTGCAGGCGGCAGACGATAAAACTGCCTTCGAAATAAGCGACTATGATGTCCCGGTGGCGGGGTGTGGCCTGCCGGTCAACAATGGCAATGTGCCCGGGCAGAAAGCCTTCACTACCCAGCGTTTCCTGGCTGACCCGCAGAAAGAAGGTGTGTGCCGGGTGCCGGATGAGCGCCAGGCTCAAATCCAGCCGGATGAAGTTGTATTCCTCGCCCGGGAGTGGAAAGCTTTTGCCATCACTGGCCTCCACTTGCAGATAGGGCGTCATCTCATCCATATCCACAACAGGAACCGTTTGGAAATCTTCGTAGGACCGTATTTTTACCATCGCACATTTTGTTTGGTTAGTGCAATTTTAAAAACAAAAAGTTTTTAATGCAAGTATTTGTGTGATTTTTTATTCAGAATTGTTTTCCGCTTTCCCCCGGCTTCCGAAATACCTCAGAGTTTAGCTATCTTCGGGCGAAAATCAGAGGGCCGGCTGAACATCCGGAATTGGGCATCCTTTGAAACTGAAGTAAGCGTATGGCGCAGGAATGCGAAGCAAAAGGTCCACGTGGCTGGAGGCTGGCGCTGTTCGAACTATCCTCTAAGGCTTTGATCGTTCCCGGTGGCTTACTTTTTTTGATTACCAAAACCTTATCCCTTTTAACATGGCAGATTCTAAAATCACACAAAAAGCCGCAGACAACATCCGTGTGCTTTCCGCCGCAATGGTAGAAAAGGCAAATTCCGGCCACCCCGGTGGCGCAATGGGCGGTGCAGACTACATGCACATCCTGTTTACGGAATACATGAACTACGACCCCAAAGACACGGCCTGGCCCTTCCGCGACCGGTTCTTTCTTGACCCCGGCCACATGTCGGCGATGCTGTACAGCCAACTCCACCTGCTGGGGCATTACAGCACTGAAGACCTCGAAAACTTCCGGCAGTGGGGCAGCCCGACACCGGGCCACCCGGAGATCGATGTAGCCCGTGGTGTGGAGAATACCTCCGGACCGCTGGGGCAGGGGCACACTTTTGGTATCGGTGCCGCAATTGCTGAGCGCTTTCTGGCCCACCGCTTTGGGGAGTGGACGGCGCACAAGACGTACATTTACATCTCTGACGGTGGCATTCAGGAAGAAATTGCACAGGGTGCCGGGCGTACTGCCGGCTACCTTGGCCTGGGCAATGTGGTGATGTTCTATGATGCGAATGACATTCAGCTGTCGAGTGAGGTCAGTGAAGTTATGGATGAGGATACCGGCAAAAAGTACGAAGCCTGGGGCTGGCATGTGCAGACTATTGAAGGCAATGACCCTGATGCCATCCGTAAGGCATTGGATGCCGCTGTAGCGGAAACAGGCCGTCCTTCCCTCATTATCGGCAAGACGATTATGGGCAAAGGTGCGGTAACTGAAGAAGGCGAGTCCTTCGAGCGTCAGGTGTCCACCCACGGCAAGCCACTGAGCGGTGCCGGTGCCTCTTTTGAGAAAACCGTGAAGGCGCTGGGCGGCGACCCGGATAACCCATTCGCGGTTTTCCCGGAAGTGGCAGCATTCTACGAAGCGGTGAAGACCGAAAAGCACGCTTATGCTGAGCAAAAGCGGACCGAACAGGAAGCCTGGGCTTCCAACAACCCGGAGCTGGCAGCCAAGCTGGAGCAGTACCTCAACCGCGATCTACCTGAAATAGATTGGGCAGGGATTAAGCAAAAGCCCGATCAGGCCACCCGGAATGCCTCCGGAGCCGTACTCAGCCACCTGGCCGACCACCTTGACAACATGATCGTCGCCTCTGCTGACCTTTCCAATAGTGACAAAACAGATGCCTTCCTCAAGAAGACCACTTCTTTTGTTAAAGGCGACTTTAGCGGTGCTTTTCTGCAGGCCGGTGTTTCCGAGCTGACTATGGCGGCACTGTGCACAGGTATGGCCCTGCACGGCGGCGTTATCCCGGTTTGCGCGACCTTCTTCGTCTTCTCCGACTTCATGAAGCCGACCATCCGCCTCGCTGCGTTGATGGAGCAGCCGGTGATTTTCATCTGGACGCACGATGCCTTCCGGGTAGGCGAGGACGGCCCGACGCACCAACCCATCGAGCAGGAAGCTCAAATCCGTCTGCTGGAGCATTTGCAGAACCACTCTGGCCGCAACAGCTTTACCGCCCTGCGCCCTGCTGATGTGGACGAAACGACCGTTGCCTGGCAGCTGGCCCTGGAAAACACTCACGGGCCAAGCGGGCTCATCCTCTCCCGTCAGAATATCAAGAGCCTTCCCGCCGACGGCAGCCGGTACGAAGCCGCTAAGGCAGCCGAAAAAGGTGCCTACATCGTCCAAAAGGAAGAGGGCGGCAACCCTGACCTCATCCTGGTTGGCAACGGCTCCGAAGTCGCTACCCTGATCGAGGGCGCTAAGTTGCTACGCGAGAAGAAAAAGCTCAAGGTGCGGGTCGTCTCCGCCCCATCCGAAGGCCTCTTCCGCAATCAGCCCATCAGCTATCAGCTGGATGTGCTGCCCTACGATGTGCCCACCTACGGCCTTACCGCCGGCCTGCCGGTCACCCTCCGCGGCCTGGTTGGCCCGTTGGGCGAAGTCGCTGGCCTGGACCACTTCGGGGAGTCCGCCCCTTACACCGTCCTGGATGAGCAATTCGGCTTCACTGCTGAGCGCGTCTACGAAGGTGCAGTAAGCTACCTGGAGGATTTTGAGTAAAAGCATATCGCTTCATTGATAAATGGATGAGCGCCATTTCCTGTTTTTTGCGGGGGATGGCGCTTGTTGTTACTGCTGGCTGGTCTGTCAGGCAGCGACTCCAGAGTTGCGATCTGACTTAAAGCAGATGACCCCGGGAGCACTCCCTTCTCCCGGGGTCCTTTACTATGATAGCATACTAGCTCCCCAACAGGATCAAAGCGTTGCTGGTGTAGAGCTTGAGCCTAGCATTTCCGCAAGCGCTCTGCCCCAGCTTTCTCCTGGTGTAACCTATCGGATCCCGGTAAAGTACCGGGAGGGAAGCTCTCCGACAGGAGGCTTGGGCTGCTGGTGTAGAGCTTGATCCAAGCCCCCGTCAAGAGCTCTGCCCCAGCTTTCACTTGGGAAAGTACTGAATACACTTCTACATTTCTACGGAATTTGGGCTATTTTGTATGCCAAATACAAACGGTATGGAGCTTTACCCCAATCAGTCCTTTCACATTTATAACCAAGGGAATAACGGGCAGCAGGTCTTCTTTTCAGACCGTAATTACAAGTTTTTCCTTTGGAAAATGCGTGCTTATTTGCTGCCTTTTGGTGATTTACTTTGTTATTGCCTCATGCCCAATCACTTTCATTGGTTGTTTTATGTTAAGGCGGCAGAAATCTCCAAGGATGCACTGTGGTCCCATGTAGATCATATCGAGTGGGTGAGGCGTAAGCAGCAATATGGTGATGCGGCGCAAGTTGTGAACCGGCAGCGCATAGGCAGTAAAGAAGAGGAACAGGTAATAAGTATCAACCAGTCCATAGGAATCCTTTTGCAGTCGTATGCCCAGGCAATCAACAAAGAGCAGGGTCATACAGGGGTGGTTTTTCGCCCCAAGTGCAAAGCGAAAGATGGTTGGATAGACGAATTTGTGACGATTAAAGGGCTTACGAATGCCCCCTTTGCTCCCGGAAACGGTTATTTTTACAACTGCTTCTGTTATATCCACGATAATCCGACTAAAGCTGGACTGGTCAGCAAAAATACAAATTGGGACTATTCTTCCGCAAAGGATTATGCAGGTCTTCGAAAGGGCACGCTGTGTAATCTGGAGATGGGGCAGGAGCTGATTCGATATTTGTGATTCTCTAAACTTACCATAGAGCTTTGCCTGCTGGTGTAGAGCTTGAGCCAAGCTTTTGCCAAGCGCTCTGCCCCAGCTTTCGCCTGGAAGAACCTGCCGGATCCCGGTAAAGTACCGGGAGGGAAGCTCCCCGACAGGAGCAGGGCCTTGGGCTGCTGGTGTAGAGCTTAAGCTAAGCCATTGCCAAGCGCTCTGCCCCAGCTTGACCGGGGAAAACCTGATGGATCTCGGTACTGTTTCCCTTGAAGAACCTATCGGAGAGCGGGAAGCTCCCCGACAGGAGCAAGGCTCTTGCTGGTGCAGAGCTTAATCCAGGCCCCCTCTAAGCGCTCTGCCCCAGCTTTATCTTGGATAACCTGCCGGATCCCGGATAAGTACCGGGAGGGAAGCTCTTCGATAGGGGTCTTAGGCGTTGCTGGTGTAGAGCTTAAGCCAAGCCATTGCCAAGCGCTCTGCCCCAGCTTATCTACTGCAAACAGAGTGCACTCCAAGCCCCTCCAAACACAACAACATTGCCCAAAATCCGTATATTGCTCACAAAAAATAGATTTTGCCAGAGCAGCACAAGGGACTGGACTACGAAGCCATGCAGCAAATGGCCCTGCAACAGCAGGGGGACATCCACCTGCTGGTCATCGGTGTGGACGCCTACACCCACTGTCCGCCTCTGAGTAACTGCGTAAAGGACGCCAAAGACTTCACAGCGCTCATGCAGCAGCAGTATCAGGTCAGCCCGGAGCGCACCTACGAGCTGTACGATGGGCAAGCCACCCGCACTAAAGTGCTGCGCCAGCTCAAAAACCTGCGCCATAAAGTACAGGAAGACGACAGCCTCATCGTCTACTT
>CAZNHN010000049.1:25986-26669 GCA_964572415.1 uncultured Phaeodactylibacter sp. | reverse complement strand
TTGGAAGCTACAGCCAACCTCTTCTTCACCTTATACAATGGTGTGAAAGTGGTGGGCAAGATCCCCGGGCAGGAAAAAGCGCTCTTGGGGGCGGTGGAAGCGGCGCTGGGGGCGTTGCGGTAGTCATTTGCTTTTTTAAAACTACTGTTCATGACCAACAACCCTATCCAAACCCTCCACCACCTCATCAGTCAGCATCAGGGCTGGGATGAGGCCATTTTACTCGACCGCAATCAGTTCCTCACCATGGAAGGACAGGTCGATGACCGGCTGTACTTCATTGAGTCAGGCAGCATCCGGGTGTACTGGCAGCATGAGGTGGAGGAGTATACGATCCGTTTCGGGTACCCCGGGCACTTCATTGCGGCCCTGGACAGCTTTATTCACGGGCAGCCTTCTGCCTATTTTCTACAGGCGCTCCGGCAATGTGGGCTGAAGGCACTCCGCAAGTCGAGCTTTACGGAACTGCAGGAAAAGGTGCCGGAAGTGGCGGAATTGTACAACATTTTGCTGGAACAGTTGATACTGCAGCAAATGGAGCGCGAACAGGATTTATTGATCACCTCTCCGGTGGAGCGCTATCAGCGGGTGCTGGAGCGCAGCCCTATGCTTTTTCAGGAAGTCCCCCACAAATACATCGCTGCCTACATACCAACTACCTGGTGTGTAAGTTATAGTGCGAT
>CAZNHN010000049.1:22949-25976 GCA_964572415.1 uncultured Phaeodactylibacter sp. | reverse complement strand
ACTATTTCAGGAAGTACCTGCCAAATACATTGCTTCTTATTTGCGGATGACGCCCGAGACCCTTTCCCGGATTAAGAAATCTTGATTTCAATCAAGGAAAAGAAGGCTTTATCCCTACATCTTTGCAGGTAAAAGGACTTATGCGATCAACTGACCTCATTGCTGACCTCACTGCACGCACCGAAGATATGATACTGCGTGCCCAACAGCTACTGGAGCAATCCGAAGCTAACCTCAACACCAAGCCTTCAGCAGACAGCTGGAGTGCGCTGGAGTGTATCGAACACCTCAACCGATATGGCGATTTCTACCTGCCGGAAATACAGCAGCGTATGGACAAAGCCCCCGAAAACACCACAGGCCGGTTCAAGACGGGCTGGCTCGGCAATTACTTCGCCAAAAGCCTGCTGCCCAAACCGAAGCTTAATAAAATGAAGACTTTTTCCTCTATGGACCCGGCCGGCAGTCAACTGGATAAATCCGTTCTCACTACTTTTCTGAAGCAGCAGCAGGAGATGCTGCGGTTGCTTGAGCAGGCCGAAACGGTGGACCTGACCCGGACAAAGACCAGTATCTCTATTTCTTCATGGATCAGGCTTCGGCTGGGCGATACCTTTCGGGTGGTCATTTACCACAATCAGCGGCATATGGAGCAGGCTGAGCGGGCGCTGATTGCGACCCGGCAGCATAATATTTCACAAAACGTTTAAATGGGCAGAGATAAACTTTCTTATTTCCAGCTTTGCTGCATAAGGGTGGGCACTGGCAATACTTAATAAAAAAGTAAATGCACATGGCCCACATAATTCATTGTTTACAGCACTGTGTAGCATTGTGATTAAGGCATGAACGGACGGATATTTACTTTAACATGGTTGTTTTCCATATTTGAGTTCTAAAAATCTGTTACTCAGTGAGCGGTTACGCTAGGATATCCCAAAAATATTTAATAAGTTCGTAGAAGTTTTAAGCAAACAAACATACAGCAAGCTGAACCCTTAAACGATGAATACCTGACTATCCTCAAAAGTTAGTCTGTCTTATCCAACGGGTTTGCCTTGATCCTCTTCGGGATTAAAGCGCAATAACAGGGAACAAATATGCATTCCCATCCTTGCTGACTTCCGGCACTTTCTGATTAGAAGTGCTGATTTATCTGGTAAACCGATTTTTGGTCGCTTCCGACCTTTTACGCCTGTACTGGCAGCGGGGTTCGACCCTTTGCAGTAGGCGATAACCTGAGCCTTGATACTTTAACT
Organism: uncultured Phaeodactylibacter sp.; assembly: GCA_964572415.1. Taxonomy (GTDB): domain Bacteria; phylum Bacteroidota; class Bacteroidia; order Chitinophagales; family Saprospiraceae; genus Phaeodactylibacter. The sequence continues at coordinate 24,717 of CAZNHN010000049.1, read as the reverse complement.
TGATACCTTTTCCTGGTGCCGCTGCGCCATGTAACGCTTACGGAGCTACCGATATGGTGGAGCCTGTAAAGTAGTTTTCACGCCAGTGGTTTTGAGTACGCACGTTCTTTAGACCGAACATAGTGAATGGTATTCCTATGTCCGGATAAACGATAAATTTTCAACAAACATACCGAAGAAGCCTACACACCTGAGTGTTGCCTGCTTTTCGGAACATACTATTGAACCGGTCCTCTGGAATGACTGTACAACAGGTTCTATCGGGCTTATTTCATTTTCAGGCACTTGTCCCTTGCAATGGGCCTGATTAGAGAAAACTTCAAACATGCTTACACAATTACTACCCAAGGTAACAGGTAAAGGTACGCTTGTAGCAGCCTTGCTTATGCTTATCTGCCCAATCTTTATTTTTGCACAGCCCTGCCCTCAGCCCACGTTCTCTGGCACACCCATCGCAGGCGGCCTTGCCGATGGCGCCTATGCCGTCTTTACAGAAGACCTGGATGGCGATGGCGATATGGATGTGCTTTCGGCTTCCTTCAACGACAATAAAATCGCCTGGCACGAAAACCTGGGCGGCGGCAGCTTTGGTCCGCAGCAAGTCATCTCCACGGCTATGAATGGAACCCTTTCGGTGCATGCCGCTGACCTGGATGGCGATGGTGATGTCGATGTGATATCTGCCTCCGGGTATGACGATAAAGTCGCCTGGTACGAAAACCTGGGCGGTGGAAGTTTTGGCCCGCAGCAGGTCCTGACCACCAATGCCAATGGCGCCATATCTGTCAATGCTTCTGATTTGGACGGGGATGGCGACCTGGACATCCTGTCTGCTTCGGTTTTCGATGATAAAATTGCCTGGTTTGAGAACCTCGGCGGAGGCACTTTTTCCACAGAGCAGGTCATTTCTGTGGATGCTGACGGTGCCTATGATGCCTACGCGGCTGATCTCGATAATGACGGAGACCTTGACGTACTTACGGCCTCAGGATTTGACGATCAGATCGCCTGGTACGAAAACCTGGGGAGCGGTACCTTTGGCAGTAAGCAGGTCATCACCTCTTCGGCGAATCTGGCACGCTCCGTTTATGCGGCGGATATCAACCTGGACGGCCGCACTGATGTTATTTCTGCTTCTTTTCAGGACGATAAAATTGCCTGGTACGAAAACCTGGGTGGCGGTACCTTTTCCACTCAGAAGGTTATCTCTTTTGCGGCCAACGGTGCTTTGTCCGTTTATGCTGTGGATTTAGACAATGATGGTGATCCCGATGTGCTTTCCGCTTCTCAGTACGATGATGAAATTGCCTGGTACGAAAACCTGGGCGACGGCACCTTTGCTCCGCAAGTCATTATTGATGGCAATGCCAATGGCGCTATCTCGGTCTATGCCGCTGATTTAGACGGGGATGGCGATCCGGATGTGCTGGGCGCTGCTAATCTGGATGATGAGATTTCCTGGTATGAAAACATCTGTATTTTCCCTTTTGATCCGGGGGCGATAATAAGCGGAGGGGAAACTATTTGCTACGGTGGTACGCCTTCCACTATGATTGGTAACGTAACCCTGGCTAGTGGCGGTGATGAAAATATTAGTTATACCTGGCGTTCTTCCGTTGACAATTTTACCAATCCAATACCTATTGCAACCGCACCCATTTTTATCCCGCCTGCCGGGCTGACACAAACCACCACCTACCGGCGCTATGCCAACGATGGAACCTACAGCACCACGCCTTTACCAGCAGATGGAGAGTGGACCGTCACT
>CAZNHN010000049.1:20763-22939 GCA_964572415.1 uncultured Phaeodactylibacter sp. | reverse complement strand
TCCTCGACGAGTTTGATCCCGGCAGTATCGCCGCCGAGGGGGAGACCATCTGCCACGGAGGTATGCCATCGGAAATTGGCAGCGAAACAGATGCCACAGGTGGCGATGGCCAAATCACCTACAGCTGGCGCTCTTCCGCCGATAATTTTACGAATCCGATAGCCGGTGCTGATGAGGCGGTTTATACTCCGGGAAACGGCCTGACGCAAACCACCACCTACCGGCGCTATGCCAATGATGAAACCTGTAGCATTAATCCAACTCCTGCTGTGGGAGAATGGACGATCACTGTGCTGCCACCTTTCGACCCCGGGCAAATCGCTGACGAGGGCGAAACCATCTGCCCTGGTGGCACACCTTCCGCCATTCCAAATGAATTCCCGGCTACGGGTGGCGATGGACAGATTACCTACACCTGGCGCTCTTCTGCTGACAACTTTTCGGCAGATATCCCGGGAGCCGATGCCCCAACCTATACGCCTGAGGATGGGCTGCCACAAACCACGACCTTCCGGCGCTATGCGGGCGACAGTACCTGCAATATCAACCCAGAGGAATCCCCGGGAGCGTGGACGGTCACTGTTGCCGACACTTCCGCACCGGTTGCTGTGTGCCAGGATATTACTGTGCAGTTGGATGAAGATGGGCTGGCTGCGATTACTACTGAAGACCTGGATGCAGGCTCTACAGATGATTGTCCAGGCGGGCTGGCCAGCCTTACCTTGTCAGAAACGGATTTTGACTGTGCTGATATCGGCACCAATTCTGTGACCTTAACCGTTGAAGACACCGGAGGCAATACCGATACCTGTATTGCCGAAGTCATTGTTGAAGATAATGTATTACCTGCGGCTGTCTGCCAGGATGTTACCATTCAGTTAGATGCGGATGGACTGGGTAGTATCCTGCCCGGCGACATTGACGGCGGTTCATCTGATGCCTGTGGCATTGCCAGCCTAAGTGCGGATACCACCATGTTTAGTTGTGATGATGTTGGCGAAAATATTGTTCTCCTTTCAATTGAAGACTCAAATGGGAACCTCAATACCTGCACGGCCACGGTAACGGTATCGGATACCATTAATCCCCTGGCGCTTTGCCGGAATGTAACGGTGCAACTGGATGCCGGTGGAACAGGGGGTATTTCTACTGCCATGATAAATGATGGTTCTTCGGATGAATGTGGTATTGCAGGCCTGGAATTGGACGTTCAGAATTTCGATTGCGATGATATTGGAGATAACCTGGTTAACATGACCGTTACGGACAACGCCGGAAACATGGCCACTTGTAAGGCTGCAGTCACTGTCGCCGATACATTAGCGCCAGCATTACTTTGCCAGGACGCCATCGTTCTGCTCAATGCAAATGGACAGGGCATGCTGGATGTGGCAGATGTGGATGCAGGCACAAGTGATGCCTGTGGACTGGATACCTTATATACAGACCAGGCTACTTTTGGCTGTGCTGATGTGGGTACCAATATTGTTACCCTTACTGCAGTGGATAATAACGGAAACAGCAACAGCTGTACTTCTACCGTTACCGTAGTGGATACCATCCCGCCTCAGGTGCAATGCGAGCCGGCAACCATTCAGCTTGACGATTCGGGGCAGGCCAGCCTGAGCCAGGCAGATATCAACGCCAGCTCCCTTGATTTTTGTGGGATAGCGAGATCTGTTTTGGACCGTACCGATTTTGATTGTACAGACATTGGTGATCATTCGGTCACCCTAACCGTAACCGATAATAATGGCAACATCAGTACCTGTACCACAACGGTCACTGTTGAAGACAATACCTTGCCGGAGGCGCTTTGTCAGGACAGGACAGTACAACTTGATGTTTTTGGCGTGGGGCTCCTCAATGCAGCATTAATTGATGCAGGCTCCAGTGATGCTTGTCTGGACACCCTGCTGCTTGATGAAACGACCTTTGGTTGTGGTAATGTAGGTACCAATACCGTAACGCTTACGGTTATTGACCTTGCAGGCAATAGCAGTACCTGCACCGCCACCGTAACCGTGGAAGATAATGTGCCACCGGTAGCCGGCTGCCAGGATGTTTCCATACAACTGGATTCCCTGGGGTTTGCCGTGCTTCCGCCTGCCGATGTGGAGAATGGCTCTACCGATGCCTGCGGGGTCGGTCCCTTCCTGCTTGATCAGGATATGTT
>CAZNHN010000049.1:14441-20753 GCA_964572415.1 uncultured Phaeodactylibacter sp. | reverse complement strand
CTGGGGGCGAATCTGGTTACCCTTACTGTGGAAGACGAAAACAACAACAGCGATACCTGCACAGCCATCGTCACCGTAACGGATGTCATCGCTCCAATCGCCAGCTGCCAGGATGTGACGGTGCAGTTGAACGCGGATGGCCTGGGCAGCCTGACTGCTGCTGAGGTGGACGCAGGTTCAACAGATAATTGCAGCGCAGACCTTTTGGCTATTGATGTTACCAATTTTGATTGTGAGGATATTGGGCCCAATCCGGTCCTTCTAACTGTAACGGACCCCAGTGGCAATGAAAGTAGTTGCTCCGCGTTGGCCACTGTAGTGGATAACGTTGCTCCACAAGCGCTTTGCCAGGATGTTACCGTACAGCTTGATGCCGATGGTTTGGGCACGCTGACACCCGCTGAAGTCGATGCGGGCTCCGGTGATGTCTGTGGTGAGGTTTCCCTTTCCCTTGACATCACTGCCTTCGATTGTGATCAGGTGGGCACGCAAACGGTTACCCTCACGGCTGAAGATGAGTATGGCAACAGCAGTACCTGTACTGCACTCGTTACCGTAGAAGATAATATTGCGCCCGATGCGCAGTGCCAGCCGGTCACCGTTCAGCTTGATGAAAACGGTACAGGCGGTATCACTCCTGCAGCTGTCGATGGAGGCTCTTCAGATGCCTGCCCATACGGGCCCGTACTGGGTGGCCTCGATAACTTGAGCCTGAATATCGCTATTTTCGATTGCTCAAATATCGGAGATAACCCTGTTCTCCTTACCGTTACGGATGTTAACGGCAATAGCAGTTCCTGCACCGCTACCGTCACTGTTGAAGACAATGTCGCCCCGGAAGCTATTTGTCAGAACGCGACCGTACAGTTAGCAGCCAATGGAGTAGGGACGCTCACCGCTGCTCAGGTAGACGGCGGCTCAAATGACGCCTGCGGTCTGGACACCTTTAGCCTCAGCCAAACCTCATTCGGCTGTGGTGATATCGGTATACAAACCGTCACCCTTACCGTCACCGATGTAAATGGCAATAGCAGCTCCTGTGACGCAGAAGTAACCGTTGAAGACAATTTAACACCTACCACCTTGTGTCAGGACGTAACCATCCAGCTGGATGATACCGGTACTGCCACGCTCACCGCCGCACAGGTTGACAATGGTTCCAATGATGCCTGTGGACTCGCCGGGCTTTCACTCAGTACCGAATCCTTTGGTTGTGAAGACGTGGGAGAGAACCCTGTAACCCTGACCGCAACAGACACGCATGGCAACAGCAGTACCTGTACCGCTACCGTCACCGTAGAAGACAATGTGGCACCACAAGCCCTTTGCCAGAGTATTACGGTTCAACTCGATGCCACTGGTAATGCCAGCCTGACTGCTACCCAGATCGACAACGGCTCGAATGATGCCTGCCCATACGGGCCCGTACCGGGTGGGCTGGACAATCTTTCTTTAGACATTACGGCTTTCGACTGCAGTGCAGTTGGGCAAAACAACGTAGTCTTAACGGTTACCGATGTCAACGGCAACAGCAGTACTTGCACCGCTGTAGTCACTGTGGAAGACAACGTGGCCCCTCAGGCCCTGTGCCAGGATGTGACCGTACAGCTCGATGGCTCAGGTGCCGGGCAGCTTACCCCTGAAGAAGTAAATGCAGGGTCAGAGGACGCTTGTGGCCTAGGTGATTTCACCCTTAGCGGGAATGTTTTTGACTGCGATGATGTGGGTACACAAATCGTTACCCTGACGGTCACTGACGTCAATGGCAATACCGATAGCTGCACTGCCCAGATTACTATAGAGGATAATGTAGTACCTACCGCCCTTTGCCAGGACGTGACCATCCAATTGGATGCCAGTGGCGAAGCCAGCCTTTTGCCCGCTGATGTAGATGGTGGCTCTGCCGGCGCCTGCGGTATCTCCAGCCTGGTACTTAGTGACGATAGCTTTGACTGCTCGGATATCGGCCCAAACGTGGTCACCCTGATCGTCATCGACGTGAACGGCAACGCCAGCACCTGCACCTCAACGGTTACCGTAGAAGATAATGTAGCCCCGGAAGCCTTGTGCCAGGACGTGACTGTTCAATTGGATGCCAATGGCTCCGGCAGCCTCACGGCCGCTCAGGTGGACAATGGCTCTAGCGACGCCTGCGGGCTTGACAACCTGACTATAGATACCGAAACCTTTGATTGTGCCGATATTGGGCCGAATGCCGTTACCCTGACTGCTACCGATATTTACGGTAACCACAGTACCTGCTCCGCCCTGATTACAGTGGAGGATAATGTTGCACCAATAGCCCTCTGCCAGGACGTAACCGTACAATTGGATACTGACGGCTTAGGCAGTCTCACCGCTACTCAGGTAGACGCGGGTTCAAGTGATGCCTGTAGCGTAGAAAACCTGTCCCTCAATCTAACAGGATTTGACTGCACAGATGTAGGCTTAAATGAAGTCGCCCTGACAGTAACAGACTCCAGCGGCAACAGCAGCACCTGTACAGCTATTGTGACGGTTGAAGACAATGTACCTCCTACGATGGAATGCAACGATCTGACTGTTCAACTTGATGCGAACGGTACCGCAGGCATTACGGTAAGTCAAATTGACGGCGGTGTCGCAGATGCCTGTGGGATTTCCAGCCTGGCCCTCGACCAGCAAACTTTTGGTTGCAGTGATGTTGGGGTCAATACGGTGACACTGATTGGAATAGACAACAACGGCAACAGTAATACCTGCAAGGCTCAGATTTTGGTGGAGGACAATATCGCCCCCCAGGCCTTGTGCCAGGACATTACCATACAGCTCGATGCAGATGGCAATACCAGCCTGGTGCCTGCTCAGGTTGATGCCGGCTCCAATGATGCCTGCCCAATCGGTAGTTTGGCTGTAAATATTACAGATTTTGACTGTGATGATGTCGGTGCAAATACCGTAGCACTTACCGTGGTAGATGTCAATGGCAATGCCAGTTCCTGTACCGCTGTGGTCAACGTGGAAGATAATGTGCCACCTCAGGCACTTTGCCAGGATGTGACGGTACAGCTGGACGCCGATGGCAGCGGCTCGCTTACCCCCGCGCAGGTCGATAATGGATCAGAAGACGCCTGCGGGCTATCGGGGCTTTCCCTGGATGTCACTGCATTCGATTGCCCGGACACCGGTCTAAATGAAGTCACCCTTACTGCAACGGATGTGAACGGCAACAGTAGTACCTGCAAAGCCATCGTCACAGTTGAAGACAATGAAGCGCCCATTGCGCTTTGCCAAAATGTTACTGTTCAGCTGGATGCAAACGGCAATGCTGTTCTTTCTCCAGCGCAGATCAATGCTGGTTCTGTTGATGCCTGTGGAATAGCCACTCAGGGGTTGAATATCACCACTTTTGGGTGCGATGACATTGGGCCCAACCAAGTTACCTTAACCCTCACTGATATAAACGGCAATACTAGCACCTGCAATTCCACCGTCATAGTGGAAGATAATATCGCACCGGTCGCATCCTGTGCGGATATCACCGCCCAACTGGATATAGACGGAGAAGTCATCCTTTCCCCTGCTCAAATCGATAATGGTTCTTCCGATGCCTGTGGCATTGAGAATTGGTCACTTGACGCAGACACTTTTGGCTGTGCCGATCTGGGCACGAATACTGTTACCCTGACCATCACAGATGTCAATGGCAATAGCAGCAACTGCAGCAGCGAGGTGACCGTCGAAGACAACGTAGCCCCCACTGCGCTTTGCCAGGATGCAACTGTTGTGCTGTCTGGTACAGGAGTGGGAAGCCTCACTGTAAATGAAATTAATGCTGGATCTACCGATGCATGCGGTATTGAAGATATGGAACTGAGTAGCACTACATTTGGCTGCGAAGATGTTGGAGAAAACCTGGTGGTACTAACCCTTACCGATGTGAATGGCAACAGCAGTTTCTGCAGTGCCACCGTCACGGTGGAAGACCAGACACCACCTGTGGCCCTTTGTAAAGATATTACCATTGCACTAGGTGCTTCAGGACTGGTCAGTATTACACCGGCTCAGGTCAGCGACGGCTCCGTTGATGCCTGTGGGCTGGCAACGCTGACACTTGACCTGGAAGACTTTGACTGTACTGACGTAGGCCCGAATACGGTTACGCTGACCCAAACGGATGTAAACGGCAACACCGGTACCTGCACCGCTACGGTAATGGTGGAAGATCAAACCCAGCCGCAAGCCCTATGCCAGGATATTACTGTCCGGTTGGATGCGTCAGGCGAAGGCGTATTGCCTCCGGCCCTGGTTGATGCCGGGTCCAATGATGTCTGTGGTATAGACTGGATTTCACTGAGTCAAACCCAATTTGATTGTGATGATGTGGGGCAGGATACTTTGGTTTTGACCGTTGCTGACCTTAATGGAAATCTGAGTATTTGTACGGCTCTGGTCACAGTCGAGGATACTATTGCACCGGTTGCTCAATGCCAGGATGTTATCGTGGAGCCAGTCTCAGATGTTGCGTTCGGCCTGGTGCCTGAACAGTTTGACAATGGCTCCACTGATGCCTGTGGAATTGGCAGCTTCACGCTTGATATCGAAACCCTGAGCTGTGATGATCTTGGCCTGAATCCGGTAACGCTAACCGTCATGGATAACAGTGGCAACACCAGTACCTGTACTGCTATGGCGATTGTGCAGGATACCAACGGCCCCACGGCAATTTGCCCCGGAGACATTACCATAAATACGGATCCCGGTGTTTGCGATGCGGTGGTGACTTACGATCTGCCCGATGCTGTTTTTGTCTGTGACGAGGCCATATCATCGGATACCCTGGATTACGATGGGACTATTCAAACTTTCATCGTTCCGGAAGGCGTGACCTCTATGAAAATTGAGGCCTACGGGGCACAAGGTGGAGATACTAATGTCGGATCTGGTGGTTTGGGAGCATACATGAGCGGAACCTTTGCAGTGACACCCGGGCAGGTTATTGATATTTTAGTTGGAGAAAAACCAATGGCATCCAACGGTGGCGGCGGTGGTACCTTCGTGGTAGACCAGAACACCGGAACCCCACTCCTTATCGCCGGTGGTGGTGGCGGTGGCGCCGGCTTCTGCTGTGGCACTATCCACAACGGTGCACCCGGTCAAGTTGCTGCATTTGGCTCTGCCGGTATCAACGCTTCCGGTGGGGTAGGAGCCGGCGGTAATTCCGGCAATGGCGGTGAAGTGGGTACAGCAACCCAGATGAGCGGAGCCGGCGGTGGTTTCTTCTCGGACGGAGCTAATGGCGACTGTTCGTCCACCGGTGGCCGGTCTTACCAAACCGGTGGCTTCGGTGGGCAGTCCGGAGGAATGATTAATGCCTATGGCGGCTATGGCGGTGGCGGTGGTGGTTATAACTGCGGCTTAACCTACGGTCCCGGCGGTGGCGGCGGTGGCTACTCCGGTGGCGGTGCTGCCGGCGGTGGCGATCAGTATGGTGCCGGTGGTGGCGGTGGCTCTTTCAATAGCGGCACTTCACAAAACAACGTCACCGGGCAGAACTCCGGGCACGGAAAGGTCATCCTGTCCTGGGATGCTCTGGCCTCAGTTGATATCAATCAAATTGACCTCACGGGGCTGAGCTCAGGGAGCACATTCCCGATCGGAACGACTACTCTGGCTTATTCTGCAACTGATTACGAAGGTAACTCCGATGTGTGCACTTTCGATATTACGGTGTTCGATAACGAAGCGCCAGTGGTCAACTGCCTGTCGGATACGGTTTGGCTGGATGCTTCCGGCAACGGTAGCACTACCCTGGATGCACTCAATGGGGGCGTTTCTGATAACTGCCCATCCGGTAATGGCCCGGGCGGTCTTGCTTCGCTGAGTGCAGATCAAACCACCTTTGGCTGTGCAGATGTGGGCACTAATGAAGTGACGCTCACTGCCGAGGATGTGCATGGCAATACCGGGGAGTGCGTGGCTTTGGTTACCGTCCTTGATACCATCGCTCCGGTGGTGAATTGTGAAAGCCTCACCCTGCCTTTGGATCAGAATGGCATGGCGGCAATCGATATCAATGATGTATTGGTTTCGGCAACGGATGCCTGTAGTAACCCAATACCGAATGATCAGTTGTCTCTGAGTACAACAGCTTTCGATTGTACGAATGTAGGGCCTAATCCGGTCCTGCTGACGGCTACCGATCCAAGTGGGAATACCACCACCTGTGAAGCTATCGTCACCATTGTCGATAATATCGCTCCGGTGGCCTTATGCCAGGACATTACAGTTGAACTGGATAACGACGGCGCAGCCGAAATCTTCCCGGAACAA
>CAZNHN010000049.1:9640-14431 GCA_964572415.1 uncultured Phaeodactylibacter sp. | reverse complement strand
CTGTTTACGGGAACCCGGTACTTAGAAAAGTATCGGAACAAATTGATGCCGGCTCTAATGATGCCTGTTCCGGTAACGGATTGCCGGGTGTCCTACTGAGTATCACTTCTGATACCACCATCTTTGGTTGCGGTGATGTGGGCGAACAGGTCCTCACCCTGACTGTGGAGGACAATAGTGGAAATACCAACACCTGCACGGCTACGGTAACCATTGAGGACAACATCGGACCTGATATGGTGTGCCAGGATGTGACGGTGCAATTAGATGCCTCCGGTACTGCCATCATCACGCAGGAGGAAGTTGACAACGGCTCCAGTGATGCCTGTGGCATTGAATCCTGGTCCTGGGACTTTGGAACCTTTGATTGCAGTGATCTGGGTGAGAATACCCTTACGATCTCTGCTACGGACTATAACGGCAATAGCAGCACCTGCACCTTTACCGCAACGGTGGTGGATATGGTAGCACCGGAATTGATCTGCGAAGATATCACGGTGCAGTTGGATGCCAATGGTACTGCTGAACTTACTGCAGCTCAGGTGGCCACAACCCTTAGCGATGCCTGCGGGTTGGCTACTGTGAATCTGGATATTACAGCATTTGACTGTGGTGGTATCGGTACACAAACCGTCAACGTTACTGCAGAAGATAATTCCGGAAATTCCAGCCAGTGTAGTGCGGTAGTGACCGTTGCTGATACTGTGGCACCGGCTGCTGTTTGTCAGGATGTGGTATTGCTGCTGGACGAAGATGGCGTGGCTGAACTTACCACTGCCCAGGTAGACGCAGGTTCCTCCGATGCTTGTGGCATTGGTGTCTTAAGCCTTGACGTTACCGCCTTTGGCTGCGGCGATGTGGGTACGCAAGCAGCTACCCTTACGGTTACAGACAACAATAGCAACAGCAGTAGCTGCATTTCGAATATCACCATTATCGATGACGTGGTGCCGGTTGCGCTTTGTCAGGATGTGACGGTGGAGTTAGATGTTCTGGGCAATGCCAGCCTTACGCCAGCTCAGGTAAATAATGGTTCCAGCGATGCTTGCGGTCTGGCAAGTGTAGCCATAGATATCGGCAGTTTCGACTGTGCGGATGTTGGCTCCCAAGAAGTCACGCTGACCGTGGAAGACAACAACGGCAATACCAGCACCTGCACCGCTACGGTCACGGTTGAGGACAATACCGCACCAAGCCTGGACTGCCAGGATATTACCGTACAGCTGGATAATGATGGATTGGCAAGCATCACGCCTGCCCAGATTGTGGGCACGCCATCTGAGGGCTGCGGCCTGGCAAGTACTACGCTTGATATCAGCGCGTTCGACTGTGCGGATGTTGGTCCGAACACGGTAGTGGTAACCGCAACAGATGATAACAGCAATACAAGCTCTTGCACCGCAATCGTCACAGTGGAAGACAATATCGTGCCTGTAGCTTCCTGTCAGGACCTGACTCTACAGCTGGATGCCGGTGGCGCAGTCATTCTCACTCCGGCACAATTAGATGGGGGGGCAAGTGACGCTTGTGGCTTGTCTTTCGCCTTCGGGGATGATCTTCCTTCTGTGATCGAATTCGGTTGTGGCGAAGTGGGCGTACAGAGTCTCCCACTCATTGTTACTGATGCCAATGGCAACAGCAGTAGCTGCGTGTCTAATATCACAATTGAAGACAATATAGGCCCTGTAGCCTTATGCCAGGATGTAACGGTAGAACTGAATGCGCTGGGCAATGCCAGCCTTACGCCCGCTCAGATAAACGATGGATCCAGCGACGCCTGTGGAATTGCTGAGCTAAACCAGGACGTTACGTCCTTCACCTGCGCGGATGTTGGCCCCCAAACGGTTACGCTAACCGTTGAAGATGAGCACGGCAATACGAGCACCTGCACGGCAACAGTCACCGTTGAGGACAATACCGCACCAAGCCTGGACTGCCAGGATATTACTGTTCAGCTGGATAACGATGGATTGGCGAGCATTACGCCTGCACAGATTGTGGGCACGCCATCTGAGGGCTGCGGCCTGGAAAGCACTACGCTGGATATCAGCGCATTCAACTGTGCGGATGTTGGGCAGAATACGGTATTGGTTACCGCAGAGGATGAGAATGGTAATACGAGCACCTGCACAGCAACAGTGACAGTAGAAGACAATATTGCACCTGTTGCTTCCTGTCAGGATGTTGTCCTACTTCTGGACGCAGATGGTGCAGCTGAGCTGGCAACTGTACAGGTAGACGCTGGCTCTTCAGACGCTTGCGGAATTGCTGAACGGAGTCTTGATATTACTGCATTCGGTTGTGGTGACGTGGGTGTGCAAACAGCTACCCTTACTGTCACGGATAACAACAGCAACAGCAGTAGCTGCACTTCGAATATCACCATTATCGATGATGTGGCGCCGGTTGCGCTTTGTCAGGACTTGACGGTCGAGTTGGATGCCCTTGGCAATGCCAGCCTTACGCCCGCTCAAATAAACGACGGTTCCTCTGACGCCTGTGGTCTGGCAGGTACAGCCATAGATATCGGTAGTTTCGACTGTACGGATGTCGGTACCCAAACGGTCACACTAACCGTGGAAGACAACAACGGCAACACCAGCACCTGCACCGCCACGATCACCGTTGAAGACAATACTTCGCCGAACCTGGACTGCCAAGACATTACCGTTCAGCTGGATAACGATGGATTGGCAAGCATCACGCCTGCACAGATTGTGGGCACGCCATCTGAGGGCTGCGGCCTGGCAAGCACTACACTGGATATCAGCGCGTTCGACTGTGCGGATGTTGGTCCAAACACAGTAGTCGTCACCGCCGAAGACGAAAACGGTAATACGAGCACTTGCACAGCAATCGTCACCGTTGAAGATGACATCCCGCCCGTAGCCTCCTGTCAGGACTTGGTGCTGCAGTTGGATGCCGGTGGGGCAGTATTGCTTACCCCTGCACAATTGGATGACGGTTCCGGAGATGCCTGCCCATACGGGCCCGTACCGGGCGGTATTAGTCTCGCCTTTGGTGACGAATTACCCTCGGTGATTGAATTCGGCTGTGGGGAAGTAGGTGTGCAAACCGTACCGTTACTGGTAACCGATGCCAACGGCAACACAAGCACCTGCGTGTCTAGTATAACCATTGAAGACAACGTAGTACCAGTTGCACTCTGTCAGGATGTGACCGTGGAGCTGGATGCGGAAGGCAATGTAATGCTTTCCGCTGATCAGGTCGACAATGGTTCTAACGATGCCTGTGGCCTTGAGAGCCTGAGCCTGGACATCAGTAATCTGGACTGCAGTGATGTAGGTGGACAAAGCGTTACCCTAACCGTAGAAGACGAGAACGGGAATACCAGCACGTGCACTGCTGAGGTTACGGTTGAGGACAACACCACACCTGTAGCCGTTTGCCAGAACCTGACCGTTGAGTTGGATGCAAGTGGAATGGCCTTCATCTCCGTCAATCAGATTGACAACGGCTCATTTGATGCTTGTGGCATAGCGGAACGAGGGCTAAATATTGCCAGCTTTGATTGTGGGGATATTGGTCCGAATAACGTACTACTCACCGTAGAGGACTTCAGTGGCAATATGAGTGCCTGTATGGCGGTGGTGACCGTGGCAGACAATACAGCACCCGAAGTATTATGCCAGGATGTGACGGTTCAGTTGGATGCGGCGGGAATCGGTAGCTTGTCTGCTACTGAAGTAGATGCTGGCTCCAATGATGCCTGTAGTATTGCAGAAGTCGCAATCGACCAATCCGAATTTAGCTGTACTGATGTGGGAGCCAATCCAGTAGTGCTTACCGCCACCGATAACAGCGGCAACAGCAGCACCTGTACCGCCACGGTAACCGTTGTGGACAACGTTGCTCCTCAGGCGCTTTGCCAGGACATCACAGTGGCGCTGGATGCCTCCGGAAATGCTATAATTACTGCCGGTCAAATTGGTAATGGATCGAATGATGCCTGCAGCGTTCTGCAACTCAGTCTTGATCAGACCGTATTTGATTGTAGTGATGTTGGTGAAAATACGGTCACGCTCTCCGTAACGGATGTAAATGGCAATCTCAGCACCTGCACCGCTACGGTTACAGTTGAGGATAATACCACGCCTGTAGCACTCTGCGAAGACCGGACCGTACAACTTGACGCTTCCGGTGCAGGAAGTATTACACCCGGTCAGGTCTTCGAAGGCGAGATTGATCCTTGCGGGCTCGCCAGCCTAAGCCTGGACAAGACTGCTTTTGATTGCGGTGATGTAGGTACAAATACAGTCACGCTTACCGCAACGGATGTTAACGGCAATACGAGCACTTGTACGTCTGCAGTAACAGTGGTGGATAATATTGCACCCCAAGCGCTTTGCCAGGATGTGACGGTGCAGTTGGATGCGGCAGGATCTGGCAGCTTGTCCGTTATACTGGTAAATGACGGATCGAATGACGCTTGTGGCCTTTCCTCTACTGACTTAAGCCAGACGAGCTTCGATTGCGGGGATGTGGGCAGTCAGACTGTTACCCTGACCGTGACTGACCTCAATGGCAACAGCAGCAGTTGCAACTCTACCGTAACGGTCGTGGACAACATCGCACCGGAAGCGCTGTGTGAAGATGTGACGGTACAGCTCGATGCCTTTGGCAACGGTACCCTGAGTGCCGCCCAGGTCGATGGCGGTTCCAACGATGCCTGCCCATACGGGCCCGTACCGGGTGACATTTCCAGCCTAAGCCTGAGCCAGACGAGCTTCGATTGCGGGGATGTGGGCAGTCAGACTGTTACCCTGACCG
>CAZNHN010000049.1:1941-9540 GCA_964572415.1 uncultured Phaeodactylibacter sp. | reverse complement strand
TGACTGACCTCAATGGCAACAGCAACAGTTGCAACTCTACCGTAACGGTTGTGGACAACATCGCACCAGAAGCGCTGTGTGAGGATGTGACGGTACAGCTTGATGCCTCCGGTAACGGTGCCCTGAGTGCCGCACAGGTAGATAGTGGTTCCGGCGACCCTTGTGGCCTTTCCGGTCTAAGCCTGAGCCAGACGAGCTTTGGTTGTGGGGATGTGGGCAGCCAGACTGTTACCCTGACCGTAACTGACCTCAACGGTAACAGCAGCACTTGTACTTCTACGGTCACGGTGGAAGACAACATCGCACCAGAAGCGCTATGTGAAGATGTGACGGTACAGCTCGATGCCTTTGGCAACAGTGCCCTGAGTGCCTCACAGGTAAACGGCGGTTCCAACGATGCCTGCCCATACGGGCCCGTACCGGGCGACATTTCCAGCCTAAGCCTGAGCCAGACGAGCTTCGATTGTGAAGATGTGGGCAGCCAGACTGTTACCCTGACCGTGACTGACCTCAATGGCAATAGCAGCCATTGTGCTTCTACTGTCACGGTTGAAGACAACATGGCTCCAGAGGCACTTTGCCAGGATCTTACAGTACAACTTAGTGCTTCCGGCAATGCCAGCCTGACTGCCGCCCAGGTAGATAATGGTTCATCAGATGCCTGTGGAATCGCTACCCGTAGCCTGAATGTGAACAGCTTTGACTGTGGTGATATTGGTACGCAATCCGTCACCTTGACAGTGGTTGACAACAACGGCAACAGCAGCAGCTGTACGGCCACCGTAACGGTAGCAGACAACGTAGCCCCTCAGGCCCTTTGCCAGGACCTCACCGTTCAGTTGGATGACTTTGGCGAAGGTATCCTTACGCTAAACCTAAGTAAAACGGAGTTTAGCTGTGATGATGTTGGACCTCAGAATGTCATGCTCACAGCAACAGATAACAATGGCAATAGCAGCACCTGTACAGCAAATATTACCGTAGAGGACAATATCGCCCCGGTTGCACAGTGCCAGGACCTGACGATTCAGCTGGGTATGAACGGGTCTGCCAGTATCACCGTCGCGCACATTGAAAATGGCTCTACGGATGCCTGTGGCGTATCTGGACTGGTCTTGGATATCACCAACTTTGGTATTGCCGACGTGGGCGATAATACCGTTACGCTCACTGTAACCGATGCAAACGGTAACAGTAACACCTGTACTGCGGTGGTCACTGTAGAGAATAATTTCGCACCCCCAACCGGAGGAACAGGAAGCAACCGTAGCCATAGTAAGGATTCAAGTATGCTCTACCAGGCTAAAGTCTTCCCGAACCCGACACTTGGCGTTTTCACCCTGCGCTTTGAGCAGCCACTTCAAGCTTCGGCTCACGCGGTACTCCGCAATGATTTGGGACAAGTGATTAGTCAGGTGACCTTGCCGGAAGGCACCAAAGACCACCGGTGGGCCAACGTCTACCTCGCTGCCGGTCTGTACTACCTCGAAGTGCAACATGAAGATGGTAACCGGGAAGTATTGAAAATTGTCCGGAAACAGTTCTAAACCTGCTATTTGGCATAACGTTTTTTTAGGCTTTTGAAACCTGATGATGAGGCTGTCTCTTGATACAGAGGCAGCCTCAATGGTTATTACCTGCTTTCCAGTTTTCATGTTGCCGATTCGCTAAATTGTGTTCTCCGCAAAGCTGGAATGTGCTCACCTTTGCACTAAAGAAATGCAGTAATAATGTCTGACCAGTTTTTAAAGATTGAATCCATTTCCCAGCTCCATGAGCTACTGGGCTGTGATAAGCCCAAGCACCCGCTCATCACCGTGCTTGACCCGCAGGAGCTACAGGTCTCCACTCAAATGAGGAATGTGCGCGTAGTCTCCAACTTCTACGCCGTTTGGTTAAAAACAACCGATTGCGGAATAGAGTACGGACGCAACCACTATGATTTCGAGGAAGGCGCACTGGTCTTCACCGCTCCGCAGCAAGTCGTATCGGTAAGCGGGGAAGTGGCAGAGGATGAAGCGGGCTGGATGCTGTTTTTTCACCCCGACCTGATCCGGTCCACGGGGCTCGGTGAGAAAATTGACCAGTATACGTTCTTCTCCTATGAGATACACGAAGCCCTGCACCTGTCGGATGCAGAGAAAGCTACGATCACTCAGTGTATTTATAACATCAAAGACGAGTACGAACAGCGCATTGACGATCACAGCCAAAGTGTAATTGTTTCCAATGTCGAGCTGTTGCTCAATTACTGCAGCCGCTACTACGCCCGGCAGTTCAATACCCGGACGACTGCCAACAAGGACATACTGACCCGTTTTGAGCGGGTGTTGAAGGACTATTTCGACTCGGATCAGCTCATCAAAAAGGGCATACCCACAGTGCAGGACCTGGCCGGAGAGGTCCACCTGTCCGCTGACTACCTCAGCGATTTGCTCAAAAAAGAGACGGGCCGGTCTGCCAAAGACCATATCAATGACTTTGTGGTGGAAAAGGCCAAGTACCTCCTGCTCAACAGTCCGGATACCATCAGCGGCATTGCCTATGAGCTGGGCTTTAACTACCCGCACTACTTCAGCCGCCTGTTCAAAGCAAAGACCGGACAAACACCACAGGAATTCCGTTCGTTAAATTAAGCATCATTTCTGCCGTAGTAAGCTGTTCACCGGGTGCTAACACCCCGGTCAGAACGCGTTGCTGCGGCCCATTCCATACAAATATTAAAATTCAAACTCAATGACCACAATAGATCAAAGCAAACCCGTAATGGTAACCGGCGCAACCGGATATGTAGCCGGATGGCTGGTGAAGCAACTCCTCGAAGCAGGCCTGACAGTCCACGCTGCCGTCAGGAACCCTTCAAAAACCGAAAAAATCGCCCACCTGGAGCAGATTGCCGCCGCATCAAAAGGCTCCATCAAATACTTTAAAGCGGACTTGCTGGAGGAAGGTTCCTACGCCGAGGCTATGGAGGGCTGTGAACTGGTTTACCACACCGCTTCCCCCTTTACCTCCAACTTTGAAGATGCGCAGAAAGACCTTGTAGACCCTGCGGTCTTGGGTACGAAAAACGTGCTTGAGCAAGCCAACAAAACCAACTCCGTCAAGCGGGTGGTCCTCACCAGTAGCTGCGCCTCCATCTACACCGATGCCAGCGAGGTGAAAGATACCCCAAAAGGTATGCTAACGGAAGACATCTGGAACACCACCGCTTCCCTGGAGTATCAGCCCTATTCGTATTCCAAGACCATGGCGGAGCGCGCCGCCTGGGAGATCAACGAAAAGCAAAGCCGCTGGGACCTCGTGGTCATCAACCCCTGCCTGGTGATGGGCCCGCCCCTCAACCCTAAAGCCACAACTTCCGAAAGCTTCAACCTGCTCAAGCAACTGGGCGATGGTACCCTTAAGACCGGTGTACCTAATGTCGGTATCGGCCTGGTGGATGTACGCGATGTTGCTGATGCCCATTTTCAGGCTGGCTTCCGCCCGGAAGCAGAAGGCCGGCATATCACCTGCGGACACAATACCAACTTTCTGGCATTAGCCCAGGCTTTGCAGCCCAAATACGGCAAAGACTATCCGGTGCCTAAGAATGCCCTGCCCAAGTGGCTGGTGGTCCTTGCCGGTCCGTTGTTGGACAAATCTCTGGACCGTAAGTTCCTGCGCAACAACGTCAACCACGTCTGGCGCGCCGACAACAGCAAGAGCCGCGAGAAGCTGGGCGTCATTTACCGGCCTATGCAGGAAACGATGGAAGATTCCTTTGCAGCGCTTATTGAGGCAGGGGTGTTTTAAAGCCCCCCTTTCTGTAAGCAATCAGGCTCAGAATAAGAGCAGAGCCTGAAATCAGGGTCATGATGGTGCCAGGAATAAAATTCACATATCCCCCCAGGTCCAAAAATAAAAAATACCCTAAGTCTGCCAGGCCTCCGATCAGAGCGGCCAGGCCTACGGCAAGCCATTTTTGTTTCCAAACCCAAAAGCTGCCAATCAAAGTGGCCAGCCCAAACCACAGGAGGTTGAAGCCATGCTGGCTCAGTATGCCGGCTAACGCATTTGGATAGGATTGGTCAAGCTTGTCGCCTGATGCCGCATCGGCAATGCCACCAATAGCAGTGCTTATTTCGCCACTAAGCGCAAAGGTGATAGTCGCTGCACCGGCAAAAACGTGAACGATGCCCCATATTGCCCATAACACGGCAACGATTTTAAGAATTAAGGATGGATTCATAAGAATTGGTTTTGAATGGTGTGGGGGCAAATACCCTCACCTGCGATGACTTACAACGTTTTACAATACACAGCCTCAAATGCAATGCGCTATTTGAAGCCTTGCTTTCGTAGGTTAAGGAGCTCTTCTTTTCTCAGCCAAACCAGTAGCCCGGACAAAATCAGCAGTACGAGGGGTGGAATAAAAGGCTCCCCAACGCGAATATGGGTGCCGATTGCGCCCAGCAGGAGTAAAGCAAGCCCGATAGCTGCAAGCGCTCGCCATTTTTTCAGGTACATGCCAACAGCAGCTGCTATTTCACAGAGACCTATAAAGTACATCATATTTTTGGAGATCCCCCACCGTTCAAAGTTCAGGACCATTTCAGCCTGCCCGGTTATTTTCGTAATGCCCGCCATAAGGAATGCCAGGGAAAGCAGTACTGCAATTATCCAGGCTAGTATATTCTTGGTTTTCATAATAAATACCGTGTTTGGTTTTCAAACACAATATTGGGCAGAACCGGGGAGAATAGCATTAATCTAGATTAAGGATTTGGTCCTATCATTTGAATAGAGCGTTATCGCTTTCTATGCCATTCACTTTTGAGCTTACTCAGCGCCTCAGGCGTTATACCGAGGTAAGAAGCAACCATTCGCTGGGGTACTCTTTGCAGCAAGTTGGGGTAAGTAGCGGTAAAATGCTGGTATCTTTCCAGTGCGGGAGTGCTCATCAACATAAGCACCCGCTCCTGTAATACGGCTATCCTCCGGAGCAGGGCAGCAGTATTCAGGTTGGGGCTTTGCAGGTCCTTTTCTAAAATGAGCACTTCGGTATCTTCAAGGGCATCAATAAATAAATCACAGGCAGTATCCGGTGGATGGCTATCGGCAATAATCCAACCTTCCGGAGCAAACATGAAGATATGCTCCTTCCCTTTGGCATCTATGATATAGCTGCGCAATAAGCCCTTTTTGACCTGGTATACCTTGGTGTACCGTTCGCCAGTGCGTTGGAGGATTTTTCCTTTGGGAATGGAAGTTAAATCAGGCATAAGTAAGCATTACATCAATATTCCTTTCCTGGCTTCGATTGCCGGAGGCAGATCTGTTTCCCCCAGCATTTCTCTAAGGTCAATTTCTATCACCCTGCATAGCGATAGCATCGGAATATCGTTTGCCATGCCCTGGAAAGGGTTTTCAGAGTAATCGCCAACAACCTCCATCATCACGTAGACCCAGCCAATAAGTGCTGTGATGGGGATGGATAGCCAAAAACCCCACTCCCCGAGCCCGATAAGCTCCGGAATCATGGTAAAAGGCAAAAGAAAAATAAAAATACCGACAAAATACCGGCTCATATTGGCATACTGCCGGGGCAGGGGGAATTTCTTGATACGTTCGCATTTGCCCTGATGATCATAGCAATCATAAAGGAGCTTCATGAGTTCCATATGACGGAAATCATCAATTAGCCCCTGTTCGCGAATGGCTGTAAGGTCCCGGGACTGCGCATTAATGATTTGGGTGGCGGTGTTGACATTATTGATAAGTTGGTCATGTTCTGCTTTTGGCAGGAACAACGCTAACTCTGTCCGGGTCACCTGGTCATCCACAAGGCCGACTCCGAACTCTCTTTGGTAGAAATCAGCCGTTCGGGCAAGGTGTCCACCCTGGCTGATATGTTCCCAAGGTGTGGGCATCAGCAGTTGACTGCGCAGCGCGTAAAGCCAGCCAATGTGCCGGTAAATCAGCTGCTTTTTTATATCTTTAATCACCTTATCGGGTTGAGGATCGTCTGCAAACAAATTGGAGACAAAGCTATCAATATAGGTTCCCCACGCCCGACTGGTATTGATGATCGCTCCCCATATTTTCCGGGCTTCCCACATTCGGTCGTAGGCGCTGTTGTTTTTGAAGCCAACGTAAAAGGCCACAGCCGTTCCAATGACTGAAACTGGCAACCAGGGAATACTAAAGGTGAGCCATTCGTAGCGGTATAAAAAGGCAATAGCGGTTGCCCCGCTCACTAACCATAGTATATGGTGGCCAGACCATCGGATGAGTTTTCCTACACTGACACTTTTGGTAACAATCATATGAATTGGGGTTTAGTTGTAATCTTCCCACCACGGACTGGTCGGTAGGGGAGCTTCACTGGTTAACCTTTGCCCGATTTTCGGGACAGCAATTGGCAACTGCTCCTGTTGTGCCGCCTTAACAAATCTTTGTACCGGGTCCCGCCAGTCGTGAGGGGCAAGTTTGAAGCCGCCCCAGTGTACCGGCGTGCTCACTTTTGCACCTGCCTCAATCGCCCCCTGTACCGCTTCTTCCGGCAGGGCATGTATCTGCGTCCAGAGTTTGTAGTACTGCCCGCATTCCATAAAGGCCCAGTCAAAGGGGCCGAAGCGCTCCCCAATTTCCCGGAAGTGGGTGTCATAACCGCCGTCGCCGCTCCAGTAGACCTTGTAATCCGGCGTTTGCAGTACCCAACCACCCCAGAGGCATTTCGTGCGGTCAGTCAGCCCACGGCCGGAAAAGTGCCGCGATGGGGTGAAAGTGAACCAGACCTCTCCAATCTGCCCCTCGTCCCACCAGTCCATTTCTGTGATTCGTTCCGGGGCAATGCCCCATCGGCGGAGGTGACGCTTCACGCCAAGGGCAACGTAGAAATGCCCGGCTTTGCCTTTCAGGCGCTGAATGCTGCTATAATCCAGGTGGTCGTAGTGGTCGTGTGTCAGAAAAACCGCATCAAGGTCAGGCAGCTGATCGATAACCGACAGGGTATTATCGCTAAAGCGCTTAGTGCGAATGGGGCCCACCGGTGAGGCATCCGGCCCCAGCATGGGGTCAATCAGCAGGTTTTGGCCACCCAGCCGCATCAGGCATACGGCATGCCCGTACCAGATGAACTGAAAGGGCGCTGAACTATTTTCCCAGGTCTCCAAATCAAATGGTGCCACCGGGATCGGGCGCTGCGGGATTTTGAGCTTGGCATCTTTCAGGTTGTCCTGAATGAGGCCCGGCAGATTGGACAGGCTCACATCATCGCCGGTAGGGCTCAGGTTTTCAAAAATCTTGCCGTTCCAATGTGGGGAGCGGGCGTAGTTTTGCCGGTCTTCGGGTGTGATTTTTCCGCCAAATTGCGGGTGGAAAGTAAGATAGGCCCAGAGGGCGGTTCCAATGCTAAGGGCTACAGTAAGAAGGATAATGAGTACCAAGAGGCATAGGGTTTTGCGATCACAAGGCAATCTCCAAAGAAAGCTAAACAGAATGAGTTATCTTAGGCTTTAGGTCAGATTTCGGCCGTATTCCGGGTTTTGTGTTAGCATTTCCGGGAATAGGTATGCAAAAAACCGGTTGATTTGGATCAACTTTGGCCTACACCTA
>CAZNHN010000049.1:0-1931 GCA_964572415.1 uncultured Phaeodactylibacter sp. | reverse complement strand
GTTCCAATGCGGGGAGCGGGCGTAGTTGTGCCGGTCTTCGGGTGTGATTTTTCCGCCAAACTGCGGGTGGAATGTGAGGTAAGCCCAGAGCGCCACGCCAAGACAAAGCAGGATGGAAAGAAGGATAATAATTGTCAAGAGGTATAAGATTTTGAATCAAAAGGGAATCGTCAAAGAAAGCTAAACAGAATGAGTTATCTTAGACTTTGGTCTGTATTTCAGCTGCATTCCGGGTTTTGTGTTAGTATTTCCGGGAATAGGCATGCAAAAATCCGGTTGATTTAGATCAACTTTGACCTAACAACTAAACCGCTGAATAGAAATGAAAAAAGCACACCGAGCCTATCTGGCTTTTTCCTTGCTTCTGGGCCTACTGGTTTTTGGCTTTAGCACCCCAAGATCGCACCCTCCTGAACCTAAACTACCGGAAAGGAACAAAAGCACTGCCGCTGAACTCACCCCCGAGCAAGCTTTCGATCTTATGATGGAGGTGCTCACCCACAAACGCTGTGTCAATTGCCACCCTTCCGATGACTATCCACGGCAGGGAGAAGACAGCCATATTCACAATTTTGGCGTACAGCGCGGACCGGACAACCATGGGGTCGCCGCTCTTCAATGCCAAACCTGCCATCAGTCTGAGAACAACAACCACGCCGGCGTGCCCGGTGCCCCGGAATGGAGCCTTGCCCCCCGTAAAATGGCCTGGCAGGGGCTGACGCGGGTGGAAATTGCCCGGTCTATGCTTAATCCCGACAACAACGGCGGCCGCACCCTTGAAGAAACCGTCCACCACCTCACCGAACACGAACTGGTTCTCTGGGCCTGGGAGCCGGGAGTGGACGCCAACGGTACACCCCGTGAAAAACCGCCGGTGCCCAAAGCAGAATACATCAAAGCCGTGAAAACCTGGGCTGCGGGCGGCGCTCCGATCCCCGAAGAATAATCTGATCAACCGGAAAACAAAAAAATATGACTATTTCATTCAACATAAACGGGCAGCCCACCTCCCTTGACGTGGACGGCGATACGCCCCTGCTGTGGGTCGTTCGGGATATGCTCGACCTGAAAGGTACTAAATTTGGCTGCGGCAAGGCGGCCTGTGGAGCCTGTACCCTCCATGTGGATGGCAAGGCAATCCGCTCCTGTTCCTACGCCGTGAAGTACGCTGAGGGCAAAAACATCACCACCATCGAAGGGCTCTCCAACGGCGATCAGCTCCATCCGGTACAGCAGGCCTGGATGGAGGAAATCGTCCCTCAGTGCGGCTACTGTCAGCCTGGCTTCATGATGGCAACGGCAGCCCTCCTGTCGGAAATCCCCAATCCCACGGATGAGGATATCGACAACAACATCGTCAACGTCTGCCGCTGCGCTACCTATTATCGGATGCGCAAAGCCATCCACCGGGCAGCCGGTCTCCAATCGCAAAACGCTAAAAACCAGCCCTCATGAGCACCCGAAAACCCAAAAAGAAATTCTCCCGGAGAAAATTCATCGTCCGCTCAACGGTAGGCGTGGGCGTAGCCATTGGCGCGACCTACTTTACCCGCCCGCTGTGGCGGCGCTCCATTGCAGGCTTTGTCAATTCCGCAGAGCTGCCCTATAACGGCAGCACCGATGAGCCCCGCCTGTGGTTTGAAGTCACAGCTGATAATGAGGTCATCCTCAACTCGCCCAAAGTAGAGATGGGGCAGGGTACCTTCACCGGGCTGGCGCAGATTGCAGCCGACGAACTGGAGGTGGACATCCAACAAATTAAAGTTATTCATGCGCCAACCGCTTCCGGCAATATCGATGGCACTTCCACCGGCGGCAGCACTTCCATTTCCAGTCTGTGGCAACCCCTGCGCGAACTGGCAGCCACGATGCGGGAAATGCTGAAGATCGAAGCGGCCAAACAACTGGGCACAGATGCCGCTGCCCTTACA
>CAZNHN010000048.1:24457-26756 GCA_964572415.1 uncultured Phaeodactylibacter sp. | reverse complement strand
TTGCTGGCCCGCTTCCAGGTTTCCGACATTGGGCTCCACATAAGCCTCCTCCAGTACCTTCAGCGATTCCGGGTTGAGAAACTCCAGGAAGTCCTTGTCCTCGTGACGGTCCGGCGTAGGATCAGTAAACAGACGGTCATAAAGCCGCACTTCGGCCTTTCGGGCGTGCGCTATGGAAACCCAGTGCAGCGTACCCTTTGCCTTGATGCCGGAAGTATCCTCACCAGAGCGGCTGTCGGGGTAGTACGTACAGTGCACTTCCTTAATCTCCCCTGTAGCTTCGTCCTTCACGTAATCCTCGCAGTGCAAAATGTAAGCCCCTTTGAGGCGAACATTTCGGCCAGGCCCCATACGGAAAAACTTCTTCGGCGGGTCTTCCATAAAGTCTTTGCGTTCAATGTAAATCTCTCTGGAGAATGGCATCTCCCGGGTACCCATTGACTCATCCTCCGGATTGTTCTCCACTTCCATCTGTTCTACCTGCCCTTCCGGATAGTTGGTAATCACCACCTTGAGCGGATCAAGGACGGCCATAATCCGGGAGGCCGTTTTGTTCAGTTCATCGCGCACACAGAACTCCAGCAGGTTGAGATCAATGAGGTTTTCCCGTTTGGTCGTACCGGCTTTGTTGCAGAAGGTCCGGATAGCCATTGGGGGATAACCCCGGCGGCGCATACCGGAAAGGGTTGGCATACGGGGATCGTCCCAGCCATTTACATGGTTCTCCTTGACCAGGCGGAGCAGCTTTCGCTTACTCGTGATCATGTAGGCCACGTTCATGCGCGCAAACTCGATCTGCCGGCTGGGAAAGATTTCCAGCTTTTCGATGAGCCAGTTGTACAGGGGCCGGTGGTGAAAAAACTCCAGCGAACACAAGCTATGCGTAATGCCCTCTATGGAATCCGACTGCCCGTGGGCAAAGTCGTACATAGGATAGATATTCCAATCGCTGCCTGTACGGTGGTGGTCCTCGCGCTTAATGCGGTACAGCACCGGATCGCGTAACAACAGGTTATCGTGCCCCATGTCGATTTTAGCGCGCAGCACCTTGGAACCATCCGGGTACTTCCCGTCTTTCATGCCTTCAAAAAGCTCCAGGTTCTCTTCCACGCTGCGGTTCCGGTACGGGCTTTCCTTACCGGGTACGCCAATATCGCCCTTCTGCTCCGCAATTTCCTCGGCAGAGGAGTCGTCCACATACGCCAGCCCTTTTTGGATGAGGTCTACCGCAAACTGGTACAACTGGGAAAAGTAATCGGAGGTAAATAAAGCCTCCCCTTCCCAGTCAAAGCCCAGCCATTTGACATCGCGCTTGATACTTTCCACGTATTCCGTTTCTTCCGTAGTGGGATTGGTATCATCGAAGCGGAGGTTGGTTTTGCCACCGTACCGTTGAGCAATTTCGAAATTGACCGTTATAGCCTTGGCGTGCCCAATGTGCAGATAGCCGTTGGGCTCCGGTGGGAAACGGGTGTGTACCCGCCCGCCGTGCTTGCCATTTTTGATGTCTTCTTCAATGATTTGCTCAATGAAGTTTAGCGACTCTTTGGTTTCGTTGCTCATATTCTTAGATTCTAATAGTCTTTTTTGAAATCGCAAATTACATCCGGGCCGGCATCTCAATGCCCAGGAGTTGCATCCCGGTCTTCAGCGTATGCGCTACCGCCTGTGACAGTTTCAGCCGGAAGGCTTTAGCGGCATCCGACTCTGCATTCAGAATACTGAAATCATGGTAAAACCGGTGGTACTGCTTCGCCAGGTCATAACAGTAATTGGCCACCCCTGAAGGATCGTAATTGGCCGCAGCTTCCTGAATCACCCCGGGAAAAGCGTATAGCTGACCAGCCAGTGCCTTTTCAATGGTTTCCAGCGTGGTGTATTCACCAGCAGCCTGCAAATCCTGCTCTCCGCCCTTGCGCAGCACTGATTGGATCCGCACGTAGGCGTTTTGCACGTAGGGCCCGGTCTGCCCCTGCATATCCACCGACTCCTTGGGGTCAAAGACCATCCGCTTCTGCGGCTGCACCTTGATGATGAAGAACTTCAGCGCCGCCAGGCCAATCTGCCGGATGATGGCTTCCCGCTCCTCTTTATTAAGTTCATTAAGCGTATCCCGTTCTTCCGTATTCTGCCGGGCCTCGGCGATGACTTCAGCCATCAGGTCGTCCGCATCCACGACCGTCCCTTCCCTGCTTTTCATTTTGCCGGAAGGCAGGTCGACCATGCCATAGCTAAGGTGGTACAGCCCGTCAGCATAGGGTTCGCCCAGCCGCTTCAGGGTTTCGAACAGGACCTGAAA
>CAZNHN010000048.1:8914-24447 GCA_964572415.1 uncultured Phaeodactylibacter sp. | reverse complement strand
CATCGGCAACTACGTAGACCATTTTGTCCACGCCAAAGTCTTTGTACCGCTCCTGTGCCGTGCCAATATCCTGCGTAATGTAAACAGATGTGCCATCACTCCGAAGCACCAGTTTATGATCAAGCTTGGCATCCGTCAGGTCAATCCATACCGAGCCATCCTCTTTCTCGTAGAAAGTCCCCTTCTGAAGGCCTGCCTTGATCGTATCTTTGCCAAGCAGATAGGTATCAGACTCGTAGTACAATTTATCAAATTCCACACCAAGCCGCTCGTAGGTCTCATCAAAGCCTTCGTATACCCAGCCGTTCATCTGCTTCCAGAGCGCGATCACGTCTTCGTCCCCTGCTTCCCACTTTAGCAGCATGGCTTTGGCAGCCTGCCCGAGCTCACTGTATTCGTTGAAATAAGTGTTCTTGTAAATGGATCCGAAGAAATGCTTTTCCAGCGTGTATGCTGCGGGGTCATACGTCTTGCCTTCCCGCTCCGCTTTGGCTTTGGCTTTCCGGGCTTTTTCTTCCAGGGCTTTATTGGCTTTTTTCACCGCTTTCTCATCTGCCTTCCAGGAAGCAAATGCCTGCTGTCCGGCTTCGGAAGCCTGCCAGGCTTTATATTCTTCTTTGAAGGCCTGCTCAAACCTGACGTAGTAATGGCCCACAAAGTGATCAGGCTTCTGCCCGGTAGAGGCAGGAGTCGCACCTTCACCGAACCGCTGCCAGGCCAGCATGCTTTTGCAAATGGCAATGCCCCGGTCATTCACCACCTGTACCTTCACGACCTCATAGCCAGCGGCGTCCAGAATTTGTGAAGCCGACCAGCCCAGCAAAATATTCCGGATATGGCCCAGGTGAAGAGGCTTGTTAGTATTGGGAGAGGAGAATTCGACCATTACCTTTTGCCCGTTGGCAGGCAGGCGGCCATAGTCTTCCTTCGCGTAGATATCGTCCAGGAAAGCTGTCCAGAAGCTATCGCTGACCTCTAAATTGAGGAAACCTTTGATGACGTTGAAATCAGCGATCTCAGGTACCTGATCCTTCAGGTACTGCCCCAGCTCTTCACCAATTTGCTCCGGCTTTTTGCGCGCGATCTTCGTGTGGCGACAAGCTCACAGAATCAGCAGTAACGTCGGCATTGTAGAGGCTCTTAACAGCCCGTACCACGCCAGATTGAATTGTATCAATAATATTCATTCAACAGGGTATTGCGGCAAAGCGCCAAAAGTATCAATTTTTGAGGAGTTTCGTGCAGCTTTCTGCTGCCCAATTGCATAACGGTATCAGGCACGGGGGGAAGTACGCCTGAGTATGATTTTGCCGGGGATGCATTCCGAATCCCCCGTATTGCCGCTCCAGGGGCCTTCCAGCTTGTCTTCCTTACCCTGGGCTACGATGAACAGCGTCGCTTCTTTGTAGCACCATTCCATATTCTCGTGCTTCCAGTGGTCAATGATCTTGCTCTCCTCCCAGTGGATGGCTTTATCGCCAACCAACTGCCCTTCCAGCTTCATTTCAGCAAAGATATCTCCGTATTTGACGTAAGACCGGCCGGTAATCTTTTTCCCTTCTTGTTGCAGGTAGAGCGTAAATTCATACTCCGGGGCGTACCCTCCGGTATTTTGGGTCAGGGTGCCGGTCCAGGTGCCGGTAAAGTCATACTGAGCTTGGGTAAGCGCCGGAAAGGCCAGTAACAGTAGTAGGTATAGCAATTTCATAGCCGCATGCAAGTTAGATTCCTTTCATTTTTATGAACCGGGACGATTGGACAACACCTCAGCCCCGTGGGTAGTTCCCATCGAGCGAAAAAGGAAGATCAGGCTTCTTCATCCGTTGCATGACCGAAGAAGCTGAAAATTGTTTTCCCGTAATGCCGCTCCTGCTCGTAATTGGGGTGATCCTGATAACTGTGGTTGGGGTTGTGCTCCATCACAAAGAGGCCGTCGGGCGCCAGCAGACCGTGTTCAAAGACTAAGTCAGGGATACTGTCAATGACCGGCAAACCATAAGGCGGACCGGCAAAAATGTAATCATATTGCTGCCCGTCCAGCGGCATAAACTTAAATACGTCACTGTGCACGATGCGGATTTGGTCTTCGATCCCCAGCTCTTGTGCAGTCTTTTTAACGAATTTGACACAGCCCGGAAACTTATCTACATACGTAACATCGCGGCAGCCACGGGAAATAAACTCATAACTGTGGTTACCGGTACCGCCAAAGAGATCCAGGACCTTAAGAGATTCAAAATCAAAGGAATTGTACAGGATATTGAACAAGCCTTCCTTGGCGAAGT
The DNA here is from genome assembly GCA_964572415.1 of uncultured Phaeodactylibacter sp. GTDB lineage: Bacteria > Bacteroidota > Bacteroidia > Chitinophagales > Saprospiraceae > Phaeodactylibacter. Next base: position 22,162 of record CAZNHN010000048.1, on the reverse strand, counting down.
CTGTTGTAGGCCGGGTCGGCCAGTTTTTTGCAGGTGGGTTAAAACGCCGCCCTTTGAAGGCTCCTCCTATAATCCGCATAAGTATATGGTTAAAGCAAGCTCAGGCTGAGCAAATCAAAGTATTGGTAAGCGACTTCCTGATCGTTTTCCAAATCAAACCGGAAGATCGCCCGGCTGTCCATGAACTCCATTACAGGCAGGTAGCGGGAAAGCAGTCGGTAGATTTCCGAAGCTTCCACTAGCTGCCCGCTGAGGTATACGGGCGTAGATTCTGCCTCCAGGCCAGCCTGATCAAAGACCAACATGGCATAATAGACAAAGTCTTTGGCACTCTGATAAGGATAGACATTGAAGAAGCCCAGCGCTCCATTCTGAAGGACACTGGCAAACAGGTGACCGTCGAGCAAATGGAAGCAAACAGCATTTTTATGCCGGTTTAGCTTGCGCTGACCTTCCAGAAGCGCATGGCCCAGGTGGTATATGCGGCAGCCCGGAAAGGATCGCCGGACGACTTCTTCCAGGGAAGCGTCAACTGCATAAACAAAGTAAGAATCCAATCCGGACACATGATCAGCAAGTATGGTTTCAGAGGCAGAGATCCGGGTACTTCCCTCCAGAAAAGCAGTATGGTTTCCGGGATTGTAAAGCCGCTCCGGAATCAGGACCTGTCGCTGAGTGGAAAACGCCAGCCTGCTATTGCGGTAAGATGCAGATAAGTATTCGTCTTTATGAATAAGCTGCCCCAGCTGCTCTGTAGTGAGCGGGTCCTTTTCTAGACTGTACTGCCGCAGCGCCAGTAGGCGCTGTTGGTCACTCAGTACAGCAAAACCAAAACTGTCCATCCCCACGAGGATGGACAGTTCATAGGTTTTTGTATGACTTCGTTCAAAAGTTGGTGATATGAGCTGTTGGATTATCTTTCCCAATTGCCGGAGAGGTTTGGTGCATTCATGTTACCAAACTTCAGTACGCTATTGGGGTCATAGCCGCTGTCGTAGCGCGCAAAACGCGGATCCTTGAAGGCACCCATAAACTCCTTGCGGCGTACCCCTACTTCCACAACAGGTACTGTCGTACTCTGGTAAGTAATGGTATCCGCTTTGATGTCAAAGGATTTGCCACGGCCGTAAGGCACGTACTGCAGAGAATCTAATGACATTCCCATTACCGCCCGGATGGAATCGTAAGCGGGGAGATAAGTCGTGTCATAAATGATTTCGCCGGTAAAGTTTGGATCATCGGGGTCACCAATCACTTTGATAATGGCAAAGCTGTCGTTCTTGAGCACATAAGACAAAGAATCAAAGGAAGGCGCAAAACCACCTTTGATGTTCCGGAAAGCTTCCTGAGCCGTACGGATCTTCATCAATTTGTCAATCACAGCATTTTCCCGCTTTTCTTTTTCGGCTTTAAAAGCGATAGGCTCCTGAATACTGCTGATCAGTACCCAGACCAAACCTACTACGATGGCGGCTAGAATCAGGTTAATGACTATTCTCATTTTTCGGTTTGTTTTGACGCAAGTATAAATAATTTCCCCCGAAAAACTGGTATTCGCCTGCGAGCAATTTTACCGTCTTATGGCAGAAAGGTATTGGTTTACCCTTATCCGATACAAATCCTGCTGACCTTCAGCGGGCTAGATTTTAGCTTTTCAAGGCTTCTTATGCGCCAATCCGGCAGGCCCCGTTGTAGGTTGCTCCTTCTTCCACAGACATCTGTTTGGCCTGAATGTCCCCCCGAATTTTTGCTGTACTGGTGAGTTGTAAAACACCCTCCACTATTAGGTTGCCTGTAATACGGCCGGAAATAACAGCTGTACCTGCCTTTATTTCGCCATCAATAGCTCCATTTTCTCCAACTACAAGGCGCTTACCACAGAGAACGGTCCCTTTGACGGAGCCGTCGAGCCGGATATTCTCCTCCGATTTAAAATCACCTTCAATATGCGTACCTGCTGAAACCACACAGTTGGCATCCGTGCTGCGCAGGGCCGTGGGTGAAGCGTTGGATTCGGATATTTGCTTTTTCTTTCTTAATGCTGGCGCTGCCATAATCTATACTGATTTTGGGATTGTTATTTATGTTTGCGATAAATAAAATGAATTCAGCAAATGCCTACCACCATACTGGCGATAGAGTCCTCCTGCGATGATACTTCTGCTTCTGTGCTTATGGATGGGAATGTCCTGAGCAATTGCGTTGCTAATCAGGATGCGCATCGTTTATACGGAGGGGTCGTGCCTGAGGTTGCATCCCGTGCCCACCAAATTAATATTATTCCGGTTGTGGATCTGGCCATCAGGCAGGCGGGTATCAAAAAAGCGGACCTTGACGCCGTGGCTTTCACCCGCGGGCCGGGCCTGATGGGCTCGCTCATTGTAGGGGTTGCTTTCGCCAAATCACTGGCTCTCAGCCTAGACATACCGCTTATTGAGGTTAACCACATGGATGCGCATGTGCTGGCGCACTTTGCAGAGGAACCCAAACCACGATTCCCTTTCCTCTGCCTGACCGTTTCGGGTGGGCATACCCAAATCGTTAAAGTGGATGCGCCTGACCGCATGGAAGTCCTCGGACAAACCCTGGACGATGCGGCGGGGGAAGCCTTTGACAAAACCGGAAAATTGCTTGGACTGGAATACCCTGCCGGGCCGATTATCGACAGGCTGGCGCAACAAGGCAAACCCGTTTATGACTTTCCGGAACCAAGGATACCGGACCTTGATTTCAGCTTCAGCGGGTTGAAAACCTCTATTCTCTATTTTCTTAAAGAACAAATTAAAGAGGATCCGGACTTCATTCAGCATCACCTGAATGACATCTGTGCTTCCGTACAGGACCGGATCGTCAGCATCCTGCTTAAGCGGCTCCGCAAGGCAGCCCGGCGCACCGGCATAAAAGAAATCGCTATTGCCGGCGGCGTATCCGCCAACTCGGCCTTACGCAGCGGGCTGGCGGAAATGGGCCAAAAGGAAGGCTGGCAGACCTACATTCCCAAATTCGAATACTGTACCGATAATGCGGCTATGATTGCCGTTGCGGGCTACTTTAAGTACCAGGCCGGGCAATTCACAGATCAGTCTGTGCAGCCGGCGGCCCGGTTTTGATGAATTCGTGAAAATCTTTTGCTAAAAAGACGCTATCAGCTTCGCCTTCATTGACTGGAACTCTTCCTCAGAAATGATGCCTTCGTCCCGCAGTTTGCCCAGCTCCCGCAGGCGGTCAAGTACGTCCTCTTTGCTTTTTGGAGGCTCAGTGGAAGTGGGTTCATTAGCCCCCGGCTGAGCGTAATCTGCCGGATTGTCTTCAGTGGCAGATTCCGCAGCTTGTTTGGTAGCTTTATCTTTGCGCAGCTGCTCTGCCACTTTCTTGCCTTTCTCAAACTGTTCTTTATACATTTTCTTCAGGCGGGCGGGGTCAAAGTCCAAAATAGTGCCTCCTGACTCATAATGCCGCTTGAACACCTGCCCAAGGGCATAAGTCGAAGCGCCTGCAAATACCGACACCGTAATGCCGCCTACTACAGAACCAACCACGGGGATCATTTTTGCCAGGCTGCCGGCGCCGATCCTGGCCAGGGTAGAGCTCGTCAGGGAAGTGACAATCGCTTTGCCCTGCGTTTCTGAGAAATCCACATCGTACACCTTGCTCATTTGCCGGATCATATCCAACTGTACCGCGCTGACTGCAAAAATATCGGCAATCAGCACCGGAATTAAACCTGACCCCATAGACCAGACCACGTGGTTGCGGATAATCGTATCGACATGTTTGCTCCGCTCGCTTGTTGATTCGCTCATAAACTGCGATTTTACTTTTTTGATACCGTAATCGAAGAAATCTTTCGGTTCCATAGACTGAATTGATTCAGTTTCAATAATAAGAGCTTTTGCCTGAAGCTGCCACTTTTTTCGACTACTATCCGAAAAACAGCGATTGGCTGGCTGGGAACAGGTCCTCCTCTCTTTAACCTAAACAACAGGAACAAACCCTGGTTCTGCCCTCCGGATTATACCAAATTCGGAGCACACTCATTCTAAATGCAGTAATTCATCTGATATTCGATGGTGTTCGTCCAAGGGCCTGCAATGGAAGCCTTTGAGCGGCGTTTTGCTTATGCGAATTCTCCGGAACAGCCGTTACCGGCTTTGACAAGCACCTCCGCAACGGCTGCTGTCGATGCGACAAACGGCCGAAAGTGCGGCCGTATATTTTTTTTCCGTCCCGAAGGAGTATATTTGCGCGTTACCAAAAGTAAATCAACACGGCATGGGTTTCTTTCTCTTTTTATTGATCAGTTATATTCTGCTCTCCGTCAGCCTTTTCTTTTTGTTTCCCAAGGCGGGGGTAGACGGGTGGAAAGGGCTGGTCCCTGGCCTGAATTTTGTGGAATGGTGCAAGCTCATCGGCCGTAAAGGCACGCATGCGGCCTGGCTGCTGTTCCCCATTGTCAATATTTTTATTTATGCCGGCATGGCCATTGATATGGTGCGCTCGTTCCGGCACTATGGCTTTCTGGACAGTGTACTGGCGGTGCTTTTCGCGCCTTTTTACTTTTTTTACCTGGCTTTCAAGCCGGAGGAACAGTACGATGGCCCCACACTGATCAAAGAGGCGGAGTACAAACAACAGCTCCTGGAAGCACAGGAGGAAAACCAAACCCGCAAGCTGAAGAAATTACAGAGCAGCAACCCTTACCATAAATCCCAGGTCAGAGAATGGGCAGAGGCTGTTATCTTTGCCGTATTTGCAGCCGCTTTCATCCGGATGTTCCTGATTGAAGCCTACGTCATCCCAACCTCTTCTATGGAAGGCTCACTGCTGGTTGGCGACTTTCTGTTTGTCAGCAAAGCCCACTATGGCATCCGCACGCCGGAAACGGTGGCCATGATCCCGCTGCTGCATAACCGTGCGCCGGTTATCGACGCAGAGTCGTACCTAAAGAAGCCCAAGCTTCCCTACTACCGCCTGCCTGCTCTCGAAAGCATTGACCGCAACGACCCTATCGTTTTCAACTACCCGGAAGGTGACAGTGTCTACATTTTCCCCGGCCGGACCTGGAGCATACACGATTACAATCGGGGCGCTATCCCGCCACAGTACGCCCGGCAGATCAAGACGGGCAATAAGAAGCTGGTCGTCCGCCCTATGGACAAAAAGGACCACTACATCAAGCGGGCAATTGCAGTAGGGGGCGACAGCCTGGAAATCCGCGACCGGCAGGTGTATATTAACGGGCAGCCGGCAGATAATCCCGAGCACCTGCAGTATATGTATCAGGTGAATTTCCCGAATACAGCTATCAATACCCGTCAGTTTTCAGACTGGGGCATCTCTTCGGAGGACATCATCGCTCAGCAGGGCAACACCACTTTCATTATCGTCCTTTCCGATGAGCAAAAAGCCAAAATCCAGGAACTGGACGGAGGCATTACCATGGAGCCTATGAACATCGGCGAGCTGGACACCAACCCGGAGAAGCTCTTCCCGCACGATCCGAAAAACTTCCCCGGCTGGACAGTGGACAACTACGGGCCGGTTTATGTGCCTGAAAAAGGGGCAACAATAAAGGTCAGCCCTGAAAACATTAGCCTCTACAAACGCATTATTGGAGTGTACGAAGGCAATGAGCTCGCAGTCCGGGATGGAAAGATTTTCATCAACGGAGAAGCAACGGACGAGTACACCTTCAAAATGAATTATTACTGGGCCATGGGCGATAACCGGCATAACTCTGAAGACAGCCGGGTTTGGGGCTTTGTCCCTGAAGACCACATCGTCGGAAAGCCTATCATCATCTGGTTCTCTACAAAAGAAGGGTCAATTGGCAACGGCATCAACTGGAGCCGCCTCTTCAAGTATGTAGGCAACCTAAAATAAAACAGCTGCATGGTTGACGCCTTCATCGAAAACCCTCTATTGCTATTATTCGTAGTAGCTGGCCTGGGCTACGGTGTGGGCAGTATCCGGATACGCGGCAGCAACCTCGGGGTGGCTGCGGTGCTTTTTGTCGGGCTTGGCGTTGGCGGGCTTAGCCCGGAGCTCCATATTCCGGATATTATCATCTTTCTGGGGCTGGCGATGTTTGTCTACACGATTGGGCTGAGCAGTGGACCCAGCTTCTTCGCTACCTTCCGGCAGCGGGGATCGAGGGATATCATTTTTGTGATTGTCATGCTCACCTTGTCAGCCTCCATTGCCTTTGGGCTGCATTTCCTGTTCAACTTTGATGCCAGCACCACTGCCGGGCTTTATGCGGGCAGTACCACCAATACCCCTGCACTGGCGGGGTTACTGGATGCCATCAGCAATGCCAATCTGGGCAGCGATGCCGCAAAGTCTATGAGCGAACGAGCCGTCATTGGCTACTCCCTCTCCTACCCCATGGGCGTCATCGGAGTGATGATTGCGATCAATGTCATGCACCGGTTGCTGAAAATCGATTATCTGGCTGAAGAGCGGGAGCTTAAACAGGAATACCCGGTACGGCAAACGGTGACCAGCAAGACAGTAGAAATCACCCAACCTGATGTTACCAGCATCCCTCTCCGGGATTTGAAGCGGAAACTCAGTGCAAATGTGGTTTTTGGCCGGTTGGTAAGAGGAGACGAGACCCTGCTGACCAATTACGATACTACCTTGCAGATAGGCGATCAGGTGGCATTGGTGGCTGACGAAGAAGAAATTGAACGGGTCACTTTGTTGATTGGAAAGAATGTGCCTTTCCGCCTTTCCTCCGACCGGTCGGAATATGACACCCGCCGGATATTTGTCTCCAATCCGGATATTGCGGGCGAACGCTTGTCTACCCTCAATCTCAACGAACGTTTTGCTGCCATTATTACCCGCGTGAGAAGGGGCGATATTGATTTGCTGGCCAACTCCAGGCTGGTGCTGGAATTAGGCGACCGGGTCCGCTTTGTAGCCCGCAGGCAAGATATCCCAAAGATTTCCAAGCTCTTCGGTGATTCCTACGATGCCCTTAGCCGCATCAACCTGCTGAGTTTTGGCCTGGGCATGGCGCTTGGGCTTCTACTGGGTATGATTACTTTTCAGTTACCAGGTAATGCATCATTTAAACTAGGATTTGCAGGTGGGCCCATAATTGTGGCGCTCATTCTAGGTGCACTGCGCCGTACCGGCCCCATTGTCTGGACGTTGCCCTACAGCGCTAACCTGACGCTGCGGCAGATTGGCCTGATACTGCTCCTGGCAGGTGTGGGCGTTAATTCAGGACATACCTTTGTTGATACTGTGGCGCAGGGCGGTGGGGGTATTATCTTCCTGGCCGGCACGATCATCAGTTTTATTACGGCTATCGCTACCCTGTTCATCGGTTACAAACTACTGAAGATACCCTTCAGCTTTCTGACGGGCATGGTGGCCAGTCAGCCGGCGGTGCTGGATTTCGCGCTGGAAAAAGCAGGTAACAAGCTTCCCAATATTGGCTTCACGTTGATGTTGCCCGTATCTTTGATCACCAAAATCGTCTACGTTCAATTCCTATTCGCTTTATTGCGATAAACCCTGCAAGTCTATGAATTTTACAGGCAAACGAGTTCTGATTACGGGCGGCTCCCGTGGCATCGGCAAAGCTACGGCTCAGGCTTTTGCGGAAGCAGGTGCACGCGTGGCCATCAATTTCAACAGCAATAAAGTTGCTGCGACCGATGCCATCAACAGCCTTACTGGCGAAGGCCACTTTGCGGTCCGGGCCAATATCAGCCATCCGGAAGCGGTGGAACGCATGGTGGAAGCAGTAGCTGGAGAAATGGGCGGTATCGATATCCTGGTCAATAACGCGGGGATTTTCATACCTCACCCAATTGCCGAAGTGAGTTATCAGGAATGGCAGGAAGCCTGGCAGCAAACCCTGGACACCAACCTGACAGGGGCAGCGAATGTCACCTACTGCGTTGCGCAACAGATGATTGAGCAGGGCGGCGGGCGTATCGTTTTCGTATCCTCACGTGGCGCGTTCCGCGGAGAGCCTACACATCCTGCCTATGGCGCCTCAAAGGCCGGCATGAATGCTTTGGCACAGTCCCTGGCTCAGGCGCTGGCACCTCACAACATCTTCGTCGGCACGCTGGCTCCCGGTTTTGTGGAAACAGACATGACAACGGAGCACCTGCAGGGCGAAAGCGGGGCTGCCATCCGCAGTCAAATCCCAAATGCCAGAGTCGCCCAACCTGAGGAAATGGCGCATTGTATCCTTTTTCTGGCATCGGAGCAGGCAGCGTATACGACTGGATGTGTGCTGGATGCTAATGGGGGGTCTTATTTGCGGTAGGAGTGGGCGGGTTAAAGGTGCTTGATAGCTTCGCGTACGGTAAGTTTGGGCAGGTGAGGGCTTTGGTGGATAAAATCACGGACCAGGCTGGGGGCGGTTCGGGCGTGCTGCCGAAGCGCCCAGCCGGCAGCCTTTTGCACAAAAAACTCGGTGCTGTCCGCCCGGCGCAGGATGTAGCGGAAAAGGCGATCGGTGTCCGTCTTTTCTTTATAACCCAACTGAAAAATGATGGCGGCGCGCTGAAACCAAAAGTCTTCAGCTTCTATCCATCGGTCAGGGTAATCTTTTTTGCAATCCGGGAAGCGCAGCAAGAGCCCGCCGGCAATTTTGGGAGAAAGGAAATCGACGGTATCCCACCAGCAATTCCGGGGAATTAGTTCTTCCACCAGATCCAGAAAATCAGGGGTGAGGCGGCGGAGTGACTTTTGCAGCAAATCGTTAACGGCATATTGCAGCTCCCGGCGGGCATCAGGCTTGAAACACAACCGGCATACGGCTTTCAGCTCCTTTCCTTCCGGCACGCCCCATGAGGTGAAGTGCTTTTTAACAATGGCTTTACGCTCCGGAGTTTTGATCCCATAAAACCGGGCGTTTTGTTTCATGTAGGCCTCCATCTGAGCTGCCTGTGCTGGGATAGCGTTGGCTTGGAAGGCATCCTGTAGCAGGCGCACATAGGCTTCAGGGGTCATAAATGATGTATCGCTTCGATAATTTTGGTTTCCGGCATGGGCTCCATATAAACGTGCAGCAACTTATCTGCAGCTTTTTTCAGGCGGGCAGCACCAAAATGCAGTTGCCCTTGCGACATCCCATAAGCGATGACGTGCCCGGAAGCCCGCCGCGGAATATTCAACCCACTAAAGTGGCGGTCACTGGAATATAATTTAGTGATGACATTGGAATCGTCCAGCCAAAGGAAGGCTTCCTGGCTCTCAAAGCCAACGGTATTGGCAATAATTCTGGCGGTCACCATGACCTTAGCATCTTTTCGGGCGAAAAAATGACCGCACTGGTACCAGGAACAGCGCTGCACCGGAAATCCAAAATAGCGCCGGTCTCCCACCTTGCGCACCTCTACCGGGGTTTTGAGCGGGCGCCAGTCGAGAAAAGTGCGACTCTTTACAGAGCGTACAGTAGGCAGGCTCCGGGCAAAGAGTTTCGCATGGCCTGGTGGATAAGGGCTCTGCAGACTTACCGGGATTTCCATCATCACTGGCTCGCTGAGTTGCAGAGGGGCTCCGTCCTTAAATATCTTGAACTGTACCTGGCTGACCGCATCCACCACCCGGTCTTCCGAAGCCGTAGGCCGGGCAGCAAGCAGATGGTCAATCGGATTGCTGATTTCTGTGAGCCGAACCTGAATCTGACCGTCCATCCGTTGACCGGTAGTCGTAGAAAGCGAATGCGCGGGAAAAGTGAGCCGGGTCCCTTTCTCCCCAACAATAGTACTGTTGCGGGCGGCATTAATCAGGAAGACCTGCTCGGGCGGACGGTGCTTTAAGAAAAACTCCTCTAATGTCCGATAGGGGCTGCCCGAATAGGTCAGCACCCTGGGTACGTGGCCAGGTATCATACTTTTTTGTTTTCTCATAGTTGAACCTACACGGCATAGACCATGTACGTCCGGTAATTAGACCAATACAATTACTGATGCGCTGCCTGTGGCGTGCGCAGGGACACATTCAGGGAGGTAAACGTCTAAGCAGCTAAGCAGCTATTTATGCACAAACGGCATACAGGGCGCAACTGTAGCTTACTGCTCTTTCAAATCTGGAATAGGAATGTATGCTTAAACGGGGAGTATATGGAGGGTATAGCAGCTTTTACGGCGCTGCAATAACAAAGGTTGCAAAAAATCACCATTTTCTCCCTACGCTAAAGCAAATAGGGTTTGATTCATAGTGCCTTTCAAAGATACTAAGATTAAAGAGGTTATTCAAGGAATAATTTTCTCCTTGTTCAGGTAAGTTGTAGTGGATGGCATCGTATATCCCGGAACAGTTGAAGTACCGCACTTAGTCGGGTATGGCAACGGCGATGGTACCTGTTCCCTCGGCTGTTTTCCAGGGCGCTCCGGCCTCATCGTATAGCTGGCACTGAAAACGAATACCCAACTGCAGGGTTGGCTGTCCGAGGCTGTTGTTTTCGTAAGGCCCGGCACTTTCAATACTGAAACTGAACGACGGCGCCTGGCTACCTGCTGCGGTGGAATAGAGGTTGCCCTGCTCATCCTGATACCGGATAACTACCCCACTGGATGGCCCCGGGATCACTACTGTATTTATTTCAGTTTCTATGCCGCCGTCTATTCGGTTACGGCAAACTGAAGCTTGCTGTAAAAGAATGGTCTGGCAGGAGGCGGCGATGCAGCCATCCGGAAACAGCCCCTCTAAACAAAGCGTAAACTGACCGGTACCCTGTGGGGGTAAAAAGCTAAAAATGGCACCGGGTTGACTAATAATTGAGTCTTGCCAAATAAGTTGTGCAGGGTTCCCTAACTGATCATAAGTTGCCAGAATAAGCGAATCAAAGAGAATCGTCGTATCTATCGTAAAGCCCACCTCACACTCCTGCTGATCGGTGTTAAAAGAGAAACTTTTTCTGGTATAGCTCTGGCAGTCGCCTTCTGTGGTGGTGGTAAGCTCGACTTCATAGGTACCGGGCCCTGGAATCTCTTTTTCCACAGTAGAGGTAACAGCCGTGGAACCATCATAAAAAGCCCATTCGTGGCTGAGGACCGGTGCGCCGGCAGAGTGGCTGGAATTGGCCGTGAGATTAAGGGTGTAGACCGTATCAGTAATAAAGGTTCCGGGCTGTATGAATGGGACCTGCCCTATGCCCAGCAGACTATCCAGGGCGGAGGTACTACCACTGAATTCGAACTGCCAGCCGGGAGCGCAGTCAGTGGAGCAATTTAGTTCTTCCAGGCGGCTTAAGGAACGTAAATTTCCATCATTGGTCGGTGACAATTCTGTGAACATGAAGAAATTATCTGCTCCGGCAGCCAGCTCAAATGCGGCACTGCCTAGGTTACCCTCCAACCGAAATACAGGATCGCCATCGGTGGGCTCCGGCAGCTCCGTCGGATCACACGCCATAAAGGCAAGCACCATACTTCCCAAAAGCACCACTGCCCATCTGTAATTTACCATAGTTTATATTTAAGCATCAGATCAAATGAAACCGGCGATAACCGGGGCTGTTCCGGGGCTGTAGCCGAGAGGATGGGGGTAATGCTATACTGCACGCGCCCTGCCAGTTGCAGATTGGGAAAGATTTCAAATGCATACCCTGCCTGTGCCCGGAACAGCCATCGGGAAAGCCCCTCTGTTGCTATCCACCCTTCTGAAATAGCAGAAACCGGCCCGTAATCCACCTCTGCTTCGGCTTTTTGCGCCTGCTCCAGCTGCCCTCTTGCACCAACCAGATACGTAGCACCAGCACCGGCGTGCAACTGATGACGGGCAAGCGTATAGGTTGCCCCCACATTGACATCAACGTAGTGCAGGCTGTTGGCCCTCAGTTCAAACGCATTTTCTGTAACGCCAAATCCGTAGGTACGCTGCAGGGAGGCTTGCGTTGGCAGGCCAGACAACGGCCTGATCCGGTATAAACCCTCTGCGTAAAGCCCGAAGCCATCACGCCCCGGCCAGCTCGCGCCCAAACCTAACAGCGCCCCAGCCTGATTGCCCTGAGCAGGCAGGCTGCCTCCCAGTATGGTTTGTACAGACCAGCGCTTCCGGACCGGCCAGCAAGGGTCAGGCAGACCGCTCCCCTCTTCGCGATCACTTTCTTCCACCAAAAACGAAAGCACAGGAATTAGATCAAAAGCGGCGACCGCTTGCCTTTCCTCCTGTTGCTCCTCCTGATTTCCCATCGCTACAGGTGGGGCAGTAGACTCAGCGGCAGGCGCTTTTTCCGGTGAGGCCGGCGCTTTAGAGATATCATTCTCGAGTTTGGAATTTTCAGCCTGAACACTGCGTTCAAACGGCTTTAGAGCGCCATTTGCGGGCAGGGCTATCTGCGGCGGTTTCACGCTGCCAGTGGATCCAACTGATATAACAGGCTCCGTTTCATCTCCAACAACAACAGCAGCGGCCTCTACTGAATCAACAGGCTTTGCAATGCCGGCAGTCTGATCAGGCTCTGCAGGGACATCAGTTGATTGCGAGCGCTCCATCGCTTTCTTTTCAGTGACCGGTTTTTCTGTCAATGGCGCAGAAGCAGTGGCAACCGGCTTCGATGTAGAAGGCCATAGCGCAAAGACCACTACCGCCAGTGCAATGGCCAATAACCCGGACCGCCACCACCAAATCGCCCCGCGCCGGGCATCACGGTCATCCAGCAATTGCTGAGCGGCAGCCCAGTGCGCTTCGTTGAAGGGCAAGTCCCGCCCATCCATTTTCTTCCTGAAGAATTCGTCCATTGGTTCCATCATCACACGATCTTTGAAGCATTCATAGCGTTGCGTATCATTTCCTGAAGTTTTTTGCGGGCTGAAGCCAAATGCCAGCGGGAAGTCCCCTCGCTGATGTCCAGCATCTTACTAATTTCCGTATGCGGATAGCCGTCTATTGCAAACAAGTTGAACACCTTGGAGCTCATAGGCGGCAGTTGGCGGATAAAGCCTTCCAGTTGCTCTGCGTCAAACTGTTTGTCTGCTTCGTTGTAATCCACCCCGCCCTGCGCTTCCGGCAGGTCTTGGATAGAGGTGGAGGCGATTAATTCTTTAACCTTCCGGTTCTTGCGGAAGTCGTCAATCAGGGTATTAATGGTAATCCGCTTAGCCCATGCCGCAAAGGGCACATGTCCGGGTAGCCGGTCCAGGTTATCCAGAATTTTCAGGAAAGCCTGATTGAGCATGGCTGCCGCATCCGGTTCGTTTTTTCGGTAGCGGAGGCAAACGCCCATGAGCAAAGGATAGCAGAGCCGGTAAAGGGCAAACTGTGCCT
>CAZNHN010000048.1:7777-8904 GCA_964572415.1 uncultured Phaeodactylibacter sp. | reverse complement strand
ATTCTGGCAATCCTTGATCAGCTTCGGGTCTATTTCCAAGCTACAATAGTGGGTTGTTCTGGTGTAAAATAGCAAAAACCGGGCTCAACCGGGTATTCCCTGATTGAGCCCGTATTGTAAAGGGTGTTATTGCTTCATCCACTTTCGGGTCAACAGCTGACCTTCTGCGGTTACTTGCAGGTAGTACATTCCTGCAGGCAGTGTGCTTACGTCAAGCGTAGTAGTGGTGCTACTCATCTCTACATTCGTGCGGCTAAGGACCATCTGCCCTTGCGCATTCCACACTTGAATAGCGCCCTGCCCCTGCATTTCGGCAGCAACCACCTGTAGCGTGGAGGTTGCCGGGTTAGGAAAAACAGACAGTACAGCTTCCGTAGCCAGCTCATCCGTATCGGTGATGCTTTCTTCTCCGATTTCAAAATTAAGGCCTTCTGCGCCCGGGTTCTCCTCGCTCAGGGTAACCCAGTAGTACTGCTGCTCGTACCCGATATGCTCAATGACCACTTTGTAGGTGCCGTATGCCAGGCTTGGGAACATAAATTCACCATTGGCATCCGTATAGGTATAGCTTACCGGATTTTCCTCTTCGTCCAGCAGAATAATGGAAACGCCTTCCATGGGTCCACTTCCGCGGACTTCGATCTCGCCGGGCTGTAAATTGGCACCATCTGCAACGTATCCGCCGATAAATCCGGGACCGCCAGGGTTGTCGCCGGGAATCAGGGTAAAGTTGAAGGTGCCCCAGCCATTAAATGGCAGGGTGACCGTATTGGCTTCGTCCCACCAAAGGACATGGCTGTAGTAGGTTGGCAGATGGTTTTCATACCCATTCGTACCGGGTGCCAGTGCTGCCTTGATCAGGTACTCACCGGCAGGCTGCGCATCAAACTCGTAGTACGCTGCTCCAGTAGAACCCAGGTCTTCCATTTCTGTAGTGTCTACAGCGGTAAGCGTGCCTTCCTCCTCGTCGTATACGATTAGATAAACCAAACCTTCCATCTCACCACCATTGATACTATCGGGCAGATAAACATAGCCGTCAATAATGAATGGTGCTGAAGGGTCAACCACAAAAAAGCAATCCGTGGATGTACAACCATTGGCGGTAGTTACAGTCACGCAATAAT
>CAZNHN010000048.1:0-7767 GCA_964572415.1 uncultured Phaeodactylibacter sp. | reverse complement strand
TTGAATGGCGCTGCGGGATCTGCGACGAAAAAGCAATCTGTAGAAGTGCAAAACCCTGTATTAGTCACCGTGGTTACGGTCACGCAGTAATTAGTGCCAGGTTCAACATTCTGAATAGCCGCTGTCGTGTCTCCTGTATTCCAATTGTAAGAAATGGCCCCGGCACTTCCGGTTACAACCGCCTCCAGTGCCATGCCATTTTGAACAGAGACAATTTCAACAGCGCAGGAGTCTACCCCACCCTGATACCAGAACGGTACTGTGGCAGTGCAGCCTGCAGCATCGGTTACGGTTACGCTGTAGAATTCGATATTGGGGTCAATATCTGTAGTGGATTGCGTAGAGCCGGTATTCCACTCATAGGTAAAAGGGGCCTCTCCTTCCGGAATAGCTTGCAAGGTCCCCGTGAAAGCATCGAAATCAATATAAACGCCACATAGGGTTTGGAAAATTTCCGTGCAAGCTGTAGCCTCGCACCCCTCTGCATCGGTAGTAGTTACACAGTAAGTCCCGGCTTCAGTTACCTCGATAGAAGAAGCTACCTCGCCAGTACTCCAGGAATATTCAATCGCTCCCAGTCCATATGCTTGTGCTGCAATTTGCCACCCTGTTGTGGTGGGAGAAGGAAACAGATTGACCACGCAGGTAGAGTCTGAACCGTTGCCTCCGGTTGCATCATAACATGCAGTGGACGTACACCCTAAGGCATCGGTAACCGTAGCGCAGTATAGCCCACTGCCATCTGGCACAATACTCTGAGTGGTTGCTCCCGTGCTCCATTCGTAGCTAAACGGCGCTACTCCAATCATTGTGGCAGCCACTACATTATCCTGCCAGTCCGGATAAACAAAAGCCTGACAGGTAATCTGAACATCACAATAAGTGAAATCAATAACCACCTCGCTGTCCAGGGGTGTCCAGGTCCCGTCACCAAATAAGAAGTTTTGATCACAATTGGTTATCCTTGCGTACACCCATCCCTGCGTATCCGCATCGTCAAGGGGGAACTCAACCGAGTAAGCACCGTTTTCATCGGTAAGGGCAACAGCCGATAAAAAGCCGCCGCTTATCAGTGAGTCTGTAAAGACTTCAACGACCAGTGCTTCCACTGGCGTACCGTCTGTATTGGTAACCGTTCCGCTGACAGTCACCTGATTCTGAGCAAAAACAAAAACGCTCATTAAAAGCGCGGTTGTTATTGTAATAATCTTCTTCATGTTCGTTTTTTGTACTACAGTTGTTGATAATTCATTCAGCTTTGCAAAGCTTTCAGTTACCTTCACGGGCAATTTGGGTGAAGCGTTGGGTTAGAAAAGAAAAAAATATTTTTTTATGAGACCACTGGCAGAACGGATGCGCCCCCGCCAATTGGCAGATTACGTAGGGCAGCAACATTTAGTAGGACCGGGCGCGGTCTTGCAGCAGGCTATTGAGTCTGGCCAAATCCCGTCCTTTATACTTTGGGGGCAGCCGGGCATCGGCAAGACCACCCTGGCGAAAATCATCGCCAACGAGCTTGACCGGCCCTTTCACACCTTGTCAGCGATCAACTCCGGCGTGAAGGATGTGCGGGAAACCATTCAGCGGGCCAAAAGCCAGCGCTTTTTCGATAGCCCCAACCCCATCCTGTTTATCGATGAGATCCACCGCTTTAGCAAATCCCAGCAGGACTCCCTGCTCGGGGCAGTAGAGGAAGGCGTCATCACGCTTATTGGAGCCACTACGGAAAACCCTTCCTTTGAGGTCATCCCGGCCCTCCTCTCCCGCTGTCAGGTGTATGTGTTGGAACCGCTTAGCAAGGAAGAACTGATTGGGCTTATTGAGCGGGCCCTCCAGGAAGATGAGTTTCTGAAAGGGCAGAAAATCACCATCAAAGATTACGATGCCATACTCCTCCACTCCGGTGGAGATGCCCGGAAGCTTTACAACATTCTGGAATTGGTGACGAATTACGGGAAGGCGTCCGAGCCCGTCACCGTGACCAATGAAATGGTGACCCAAAAGCTGCAGCAGAATATCAGCCGGTACGATAAAGGCGGGGAGCAGCACTACGATATCATATCGTCCTTTATTAAATCCATCCGGGGTAGTGACCCAAACGGGGCGGTCTATTGGCTTGCCCGCATGATCGAAGGAGGGGAAGATGTAAAGTTTATCGCCCGCCGGCTGCTGATTTCAGCGGCAGAGGATATTGGTCTGGCCAACCCCAATGCCCTCCTGATGGCAACCACCACTTTCCAGGCCGTGCAGGCGGTCGGACTGCCCGAAGGCCGGATTATTTTATCCCAGGCGGCTATCTACCTGGCCAGCTCCCCAAAGAGCAACTCGGCCTATATGGCTATCAATCAGGCCCAGCAGCTGGTCCGGCAGACGGGCAGCCTACCAGTGCCCCTGCACCTCCGTAACGCCCCCACTAAACTGATGAAAGACCTGGACTATGGCAAGGACTATAAATACAGCCACGATTTCCCAGGCAACTTTGTACAGCAGGATTTCCTCCCGGATCAACTAAAGGGGCAAAAGCTTTTCGAGCCACAGGATAATGCCGCAGAGCAGAAGTTGAAGCGGCAGCTGAAAGAATGGTGGAGCGACTGGTACGGATATTAAAAAAGGCTGTGCGAAAAGCACAGCCTTAGCTTATAATCCCATGAACATATCTAAAAAAATCTCACGAATAGTACGTATCCAAACGTAAACGACCTTTGTTTAACCTAGTTGGAATCGTACTCTTTTATCTTAGCCGGAGATTATAAAAAATAGTAAGCCGTTCAGCTGTCGTAGCGAACGGCTCACTACTAACAAATTATAATCCCATGAACATATTCAAATCTTAGTGGCGAAAGGTGCTTTGCGATCCGTTGACAACATTTCTTTCCTCTCACAGTACAAATATTCAACATTATCCAGGGAAGAACAAAGACAAAAACAAGGGTTTGTGAAAAACAAAAACGGCGAACCCGTAGCAGAACCCAGTAATAAAGGGAGCAGGAAGTTAATATGTGAAAAAAAACTTAAGATCGCGCAAAAAAAAGTCGCACATTTCTGTGCGACTCAATAGCAATGATTATAATTCCACGAATGTATATACAATGAATGTATTACCAAGTTTGATGCGTTATTAACGCTTTGCAGGTACAAAATAGTATATATTTTTCCTGCATACTTCCCGATATACCTTCTTTTTTCGATGATTTACGAAATGAAAGGCTTAGCGGGGAAAGAGACAATCCGGCATGCTTTACCGGATCACCTGGAATTTCTTGTTGACCACACCGCGCTCGGTGTAGGCAGATAAAACGTAGATACCATTGGCAAAGCCACCTACAGATATCTGCATGCGGTTCGTCAGCACATTATCGGAGTCAAACATTGGGCGGCCGGTCAGGTCATGCACCACGATGCGTTCGAAATCCTGCTGCCCATTCAGGTGGACATTGATGAAGTCCCGGTTGGTCGGGTTAGGATAAAGCTTCAACTGATTAGCATCAAGCGGCTCGTCTTTCGCTTCCTCGTCCAAACGGATTTGAATCGTTGCCACACCAATATTGATGCCGTAAGAGCTGCCGCCGCCATTCATCACGGTAGAGGAACCACCACCAACCTGTAGGGTTAGTGCGCCGTCGTCGTCGCGGAAACCGGCAATGTCATCTGAAATAATGAACTTAACTGCTCCTATTGTTCCATAACCATTGGCAGCAATAGCATTGGTGCGGGTAAAACCAGCATTGAGTGTACCTTCCTGATCATCCCGCTGCATGTACAAAACAGGTGAGTTGTAGGTTAACCAGCTATTGGACTCAAAATCAACGAATACAGACCCTGGCACGACCAGGTCTGAGTTATAAGAGAATGGAAAAGTAAATCCATAAATATTATCTGCCGGATTACCGGGTGTTCCCATTTTCATTTTCAGCTCCACCAAATCGCCCGGGCTGACATAAAGATCGCCTTCCAGCACAATCTCGTCTTCATAAAACGGGATAACGGAAGCCGTCATAGAGTGGGCATTCCCATAGAAGTCGCTAATGGCAGTGGTATCCGCAGCGGTAATCAGGCTATCCCCATCTGTATCAAGGTGCTTCAGGTCAATAGGCAGGTTTTGGAATGGATCATTCCAGTCATCACCATATTTGCCATACCAAAGGTCAGGGTTAGCATCTGCACGTGGCACGCCTACCTCACCAATCGCCCAGCCAATTGTCAGCAGGTCTTCCATATCTACGATACCATCAAAGTTGGCATCGCCAGACCAAATACAATCATCAAAGCACATGGGTTCAGAGCCGTCTCCTATATCCAAAATGTCAATATCAATTTTTACCGTCTTAAGGTAAGCGCAGCTGCCGTTGATTTTAACACAGTACTCCAGCTCAATTTCATCGACTCCGCTGTCCACGCCGTCATTAGGGGTGTAGATAATGAGGTTATGTCCGGTAATTTGCTGCCCCAGAATGGTCGTATCCACATTACCTTCAAGGAAAACAGTAGATCCCAGGTTACCGCTCTCGATAATATCAAAGGAATAGGACTGAATGGGCACACTGTAGCCCACCACAAGCGGGGTCAGCTTGGGCGTACTCATCCGGAAGTTAGTGGCAGAAGGCTCGTACTTACTCACAAAGACATAAACTGTAGCCGTTTCCGATTGACTGGCGGCGGCACCGGGAGGGCAGGAAGAGTAGGTGAAGTGGTCTACCCCGGTAAAGCCTGCCGGTGGCGTATAGCGGAATATCCCGCGCCCATCTGCCTGAGGGCTGTAAGAGGCCGTACCATACTCAGGTTGGGACTGCAGTTGCACACAACTGGCAAGGGAACCGAAAAAATCATTTTCCAGCACATTTATCTCCACTTGCCCCTCGAATGGAGTCATGTGATACTCGTCATCAACGGCAAAGGAATTATCCTCCAGATCCATCACGTCAATTTCAATGACTTTATCAGCACCCTCATAATCAAAAGTGATGTAGTCGATACCTACGAAATCCGTGTTCGGCTCGTAATAAGGGATGAAACCATCGTTCGTGTAAGTTCCCTCAGCAGGTGACTGTGTCAGCGTATACTCCTGCGGGATGAAAACGGGGAGAGTGGTATTCTTTTTCGTAAAAAGTCTTGTTGTGTCTGATTGCCCTGCGTTCTGACCCAACACGCTGATACTTACCGTACCATTATCGCAAGCCCCTGTACTGTCGCAGGCAACATAATTAAGGTAGGCCGTACCTTCAAAATCTGTACTTGGGGTGAAGGTGATTGTCCCCTCGTCTGCAGAATAAGTAGCGGAACCGTTGTTCGCCAGAGGAATATTCTTAATATGGATTATGCCCGTGGTGGTCAGGTCGTTTTGGAGTACGTCGATGCTAACCGGGGTATTTATATCGGTGGTTGCGTGATCGTGAAGGCACTCCACCGCAGAAGCCTTAACGACAATGTGAAAACTAACTTGCTTGTGAGAAAAGATACTTGTCCCTTCCAAATTATTCCAGATCAGCATTGTGAATTCATCTGATCCCATCTGACCATCCGTACGGGTATAAGTTAATTCGTAATTAAAAGAGGAAACTTCCGTCCAGCTTATCACACCATGCGAAGGGGGGCTCACCATTGCAGGACTGTGCGGCATGGATACAACCGGGAGGGTTGTGCTGATTTGATTGTAGCCCTGGGATTCAAAAATCGTATCCCTTACAATGTCCTGACTGAACCCCAACGCAGGGAGCCCCAGTAAGACGAGGAGCAGGATTAGATTTTGCTTTCGTAAAAATACATTCATGGATTGTGAATTTGTTCCCTTTGCCGTGGACTCAAAGAGACGTGCATTGCTATTGTATCACCAAAATACAACAATTCTGATAATTCTACGCTATTTAGCGTGGCTCTGTTTCAATACAAGGCCTGATTTTTTTCCTCTGGCCCTAAAATTAAATCTCCCAAAGGGCATTTGATGCCCAAAAAGGTATCAGTTGTGAAAAAAATATCGTTACTTTTGTAAGGCTCAGACTTCGGAGGGTGCGCCTGAGTAGATTTGATGTAGTTTCCTATTCGTTGCTATGGGCAAATATAAAAAATCTGACGGACATGTACAACAGTAAGCTGTTTGCAATTTTAATGCACTTCGACAAGTACGAACAAAACCGGTGCCGGAAGTACATTCAGTCCCCCTACTTCAACAGAAGCGAGGAACTACTTACGCTGTACGAAGCCTTCCTAAAGGCCGTCAACAGCAGTAAAAAAAACGGTGGGCTGGATAAAACCTATTTGTGGTCATTACTTCAGCCGGATAAGCCCTATGATGATGTGCGGTTCCGGAAATACTGCTCGGACTTGCTGAAATTAGTAGAAGGCTATCTGGGGCAAGAGGTTTATGAGGGTCGGCAAGTTGAAAAATCTATGCATTTCATGCAGGCCGTCGAGCAAAAAAAACTTGAGGCCCTGGTTTCAACAGCTGAAAGAGTAACAAAACGATTATCAAATAAAATCAAGTTTCGATCTGCAGAGTATTATTTACAAAAATATCAAATTGAACAAAGCCTCTACGACCTGACTGAGTTCGAAACAAAACGGTCTAATAAGACGAATATAGAAGCTATTGCGCAAAACCTGGATGTCTTCTACCTGGCAGAAAAGCTCAGAATACTATGCGCTGCTATTACACAGAAAAGGTTCGTTGAAATTGATTATGACTTTTTCCTGGTGGATGAGATCATTCAAAACCTGGAACTCATTGGATATTCTGATTATCCTCCTATCGCCATTTATTTTAGAATATACCTTACGCTCACAGATACCGAGAACGAAGAACACTACTATAAATTAAAAGATCTTCTAACCCAGTATGGCGACCTTTTCCCGCCTAAAGAAGCGAAAGACGTGCTCTACATGGCCGCCCAGAACTACTGCATCAGGCGGATTAATCAAAACGACAGAAGGTTTATAAAGGAGTTGTTTTTGCTTTATCAAGATATTCTTTCAAAAGATATCCTGGTAGAAGGTGGCAAGCTTTCACCTTGGTATTTCAAAAATATCGTTGTGGTGGCATTGAGGCTTGGCAAGTATGAATGGACAGAGCATTTCATTCATTCATACTCAGAAAAGCTTCCTGACGCATTTAGAGACAACGCCATCTCTTACAACCTGGCTCAGGTCTATTTCTATCAAAAAAAGCACGAGAAGGTGATCGAGCTCCTGAGGGAGGTAGAATACGAAGACGTTGCCTACAACCTCGGCTCCAAAGCCATGCTCCTGGCCACCTACTACGAAACAGATGAAATGGAGCCGCTGTACAGCCTTTTCGAAAGTTTCCGCGCGTACCTCAACCGGCATAAAGACATACCGGTCAACCGCCGAAAGAACTATGGCAACCTCATCCGCTTCACCCGGAAACTAACCCGGATCATGCCGGGCGATCAGTCTGCTGTCGACAAATTTAAGAAGGAACTGAAAGAGACAAAAAACGTTGCCAGCCTCAACTGGCTCAAAGAAAAGCTTGCCGAGCTGGAGGACTAACCACCTCCTCCCCGCACCAACGGCAAAGAGCAACACCGAAAGGAACCGCCCGTAGCCGGTGCCCCGTCAAAGGGAATGCGGATAACCCGCAGGCCGATACGTTCCATTTCCTGATTGACCCGCTCGCAGGCCGGATGGTCGCGGCTGATGACCACCCCGGGGCTGATGCTAAGGACATTGGTCGCCAGGGCCGCCTGCTCTTCTTTCTGGACCTCAATCCATTGGTAATCTTTTCGTATCACCTCAGGCACCTTGCGGAACCCATCC
>CAZNHN010000047.1:23351-26927 GCA_964572415.1 uncultured Phaeodactylibacter sp. | reverse complement strand
ACGACCTCACCGAACGCTTCAGTTTTCTGGAAGGCAGCCTCGACAGCCTGCCGCCTATGGATACCGTTGGGCTGCGCATCGGGCTGGAGCTGAAAGCTGACCGGCCGGAAGGCACCGTGGCCTTTACCAATGCCCGCATCATCACCATGAAAAGCGATGAGGTTATTGAAAAGGGGACTGTACTGGTAGAAGGCAATCTCATCAAAGCCGTAGGCGCAAAGGTACGTGTGCCAAAATCCGCCAAAGTTATCGATTGCAAGGGCAAGACTATTATGCCCGGGCTGGTGGACGTGCACGGACACCTCGGCGATTTCCGCTACGGATTAAGCCCACAGCAAAACTGGTACTACTATGCCAATCTCGCGTATGGCGTGACCACAGCGCACGACCCCTCTTCCAACTCAGAAATGATTTTCTCCCACAGTGAGATGATTAAGGCAGGGGAAACCGTTGGGCCGCGTTTGTTCTCCACCGGTACCATATTATATGGTGCAGACGGAGACTTTAAGGCGGTTATCAACAATCTGGACGATGCGCGCTCGGCCATCCGCCGGACTAAGGCGTTCGGTGCCTTCTCGGTCAAAAGCTACAATCAGCCCCGGCGCGAGCAGCGGCAACAGGTCATGCAGGCTGCCCGGGAACTCGATATCCTGGTAGTCCCTGAAGGCGGGTCCTTCTTCTACCACAACATGAGCATGGTGGCCGATGGCCATACCGGTGTGGAGCACAATATCCCGGTTGCACCGCTTTACGATGATGTGGTGCAGTTTTGGTCCCAAACAGAGACCCACAACACTCCTACCCTTATTGTCAACTACGGCGGTGTGAACGGAGAATACTACTGGTACCAAAAAACCAATGTTTGGGAAAAGGACCGCCTGCTCACCTTCACCCCCAGAGCAGTGGTAGATGCCCGGGCCCGCCACCGGACGATGATCCCGGATGAGGAGTACGAAAACGGGCATATCCTGACTTCCAAATCCCTGAAAAAGCTACAGGACAGCGGTGTCAACATCAATCTCGGTGCCCACGGGCAGCTGCAGGGTCTTGGCGCCCACTGGGAACTCTGGATGCTGGAACAGGGAGGCATGAGCAATCATCAGGCACTGCGTTGCGCCACCATGAACGGAGCCAAATACCTGGGCATGGACCATCAGATTGGGTCGCTGGAAGCCGGGAAATTAGCCGACCTGATTGTTCTGGATGCCAACCCCCTGGAAAATATCCGGAATTCTGAGTCTGTCCGCTACACTATGGTGAATGGCAGGCTTTACGATGCGGCGACCATGAACGAGACCGGCAACTACGACCGGAAGCGCAAGCCATTCTACTTTGAGCTGGAAGGCAGCGGCAATGCCTGGCCTACCATGACGGATATCAATTCGCTCATGCCCACACAGTGCGCCTGTCAGCGATAAAGTGAAACAAAGAAGCTACGAGCCCTAATCCGAAAAACCGGAAAAGGCTCGTGGCATCATTTGGGAATTGACTCGGGTATTTGCCCGGATTCAGCCTTTTACAGCAGGCTGATGAGAAAGGATAAGTCAAAGGCAGTACCGGGACTAGCTTGCTCCCTTGCTGACCCCGGGATTAACAACCGTTAATTACTGAGGTCATGAAGCCCATTGACTTAACTTTTCGACCACAAGATTTCATTAGCGCCTCAAAACGCGTATATTTGCGCAGTTTTTCTTTAAAGGACACATGGAAAGTCCTATTTATCAGGAACTTAGGTGTTTGGATCAGAAAGACAGATGCTCATTTTTTAACATTTTCTAAAAGTCACTTCGAGTTATGCAAGGAAAAGGAGTAGTGAAGTTCTTCCTTGTGGTCATGACGATCGTAACGCTCGTACAGTACTTTTTCATCCTGCCCACGCAGAAAGTTGAGAAAGCCGCTGAAGAGTACGCACGCGCGTCGACCTCAAACCTATCGGAAGACCTTCAGAAGACCGCCTTCAAGATGAAGCGCGCGGAGTTTTTGGACTCCATGTCTTCAGAAGAGGTATTTAAAATCCCTCTGCTGAAGAGCTACACGTATCAGGAATTAAAGTCACAGCAACTGGCCCTCGGGCTCGACCTCAAGGGAGGAATGAGCGTGGTGCTGCAAGTTGATCTGCGGCAATTTATCAGAGCGTTAGCCAATGACAGTAAGGACCCGACTTTTGAGGAAGCGTTAAACCGAGCATCTCAAGCGCAGAAAACCGAACAGGCCGACTTTGTTTCTCTATTCTTCGACGCATGGAACGAAGTAAAGGGCGATAAGAAACTCGCTCCGATCTTCACCCGCAACGAAGCCCTTCGTGATGAAATCAACTACGAAACCGGTGACGGTGAAGTAGTCCGTGTGATCCGCGCAAAGGCAGATGAAACTGTAGACCTGACCTTTAAGCTCCTCAAGGAGCGTATTGATAAGCTGGGCGTTACCCAGCCTAATGTTTCTCTGGATGCCAGCCGCGACCTTATCATCGTGGAGCTGCCGGGTATCGACAACCCGGAGCGTGCCCGCACCTTCCTGGAAGCTGCTGCCAAGCTTGAGTTCTATAACGTATTCCGTATTAATGACCCCGGTGTTCAGCAAGCCTTTATCGAGGCGAATCAGCGCCTGGCTCAAACCATGAGTGGTAGTGATGTGGAGCGGGAAATCCTGCGCATTGACACCACTTTTGCGACAGATTCTCTGGGCAACGAAATTGCCGGCGAGATTGCAAGCATTGATACCATTTATGGCAGTGCATCACAGTCTGGCCCGCTTTTCGAAGCACTGACCCTCAACACCACTGGTGCACAGGGTCTGGCCGTCCTTGGTTTTGCCAAGAAGAACCAGCGCCGCTACATCGATAGCCTGCTGGCGAAGCCGGATGTGAAATCGCTCTTCCCACGGGATATGGTGCTGCGTTGGGGCAAAGACCCCATGAAGGACTTCGAGACCAATGAAGTCACAGACAACTACGAGCTGTATGCCCTGAAGCCATCCCGTGACGGCAAGGCCGCAATGACCGGTGATCACGTAGTAGATGCAAGTGCCAACCCTGACCCTCAGACCAATGAGGTGGCGGTGTCCCTGAAAATGGATAATACCGGTGCCAAAATATGGGGACAGCTGACAACAGACGCCGCGCAGGATAACAACCGCGAAATTGCGATTGTACTGGATGATGAAGTGGTGTCCGCTCCACGTGTTATCAACCCTATTCTGACTGGTGATTCTCAAATCACAGGCAGCTTCAGCATTCAGGAAGGCAAAGACCTTGCTAATATCCTGCAGATTGGTAAGCTCCCTACAGATACAGAAATCATTCAGGAATCCCTGGTTGGGCCTTCCCTGGGTGAGGAGAATATCCGCAACAGTACGATTGCCCTGACGATTGGCTTTGTTCTTGTACTCCTCTTTATGATCGCCTACTACGGCGGTGGAGGTATCGTTTCCATCCTGGCACTGATCCTGAACATCTTCTTCATCTTCGGTGCACTGGCTTCCTACGGTACAGTCCTCACCCTGCCTGGTATCGCCGGTATCGTGCTGACGATCGGTATGGCGGTGGATGCCAACGTGATCATCTTTGAGCGTGTACGT
>CAZNHN010000047.1:9659-23302 GCA_964572415.1 uncultured Phaeodactylibacter sp. | reverse complement strand
CGATGGTTTCCAGAATTCTTATTCTGCGATCATCGACGCCAACGTAACGACCCTGCTGACGGCATTCGTCCTGGCTTACTTCGGCCTTGGCCCAATCAAGGGCTTCGCAGTCGTTCTGATCATTGGTGTGCTGTCCTCGCTGTTCACAGCGGTACTGGTGGGCCGCCTCATGATCGATCAGTGGCTGAAGAACAAGGACCGTTCCATGACCTTCTCCACAGGTTTCTCCAAGAATGCCTTTGCCGACCTGTCTATTGACTGGCTGGGCAAGCGCAAGACAGCCTACGTCATTTCCGGAGCGATTATCCTCGCAGGCCTGGCGTCAATGGCGGTACGTGGCTTTGAGCTGGGTGTGGACTTCAAAGGAGGTTACTCGTATAATGTAACCATCGAAGGTGCTGAAGTAGAAGCTTCCGAACTGCGTTCCGCGCTGACCGAAGCTTTCGAAGGCAATACACCCGTTGTTAAGTCTGTGGATACGGATAACACCTACAACGTAGTTACGGACTATCTGGTGGAATCCACTGATGAAGATGCCGACGAAAAAGTAATGATGGCGCTGTACAACGGCGTAAATGGCATCACGGGTGGCAATATCGACCTGGAGCAGTTTAAGGCACCGGACGGAAATGGTACGCACGTAGAGAGCTCAAGCAAAGTAGGCCCGACGATTGCGGATGACATTAAGTCAAGCGCATTCTACGCGGCAACTTTTGCTCTGTTGCTCATCTTCCTGTACATCTTTATCCGATTCAGCAAGTGGCAGTATAGCCTTGGTGCGGTAGCCGCCCTGTTCCACGATACACTTGTGGTACTGGGTATCTTCTCCATCTTCCACGGTATTCTGCCTTTCTCACTGGAGATTGATCAGGCCTTTATTGCCGCAATCCTGACTGTGATTGGTTATTCCATCAACGATACCGTAGTTGTATTCGACCGTATCCGGGAATTCCTCAACAACTACACGAAGAGCTCTAAGGAAGAAGTGATCAACAGCGCCGTCAACAGCACGGTTAGCCGGACGATCATCACCTCGCTGACGACCCTTTTTGTGGTCGCCATCCTGTTCTTCTTCGGTGGTGCGAGTATCCGTGGTTTTGCGTTTGCATTGCTGATCGGTATCCTCGTTGGTACCTACTCTTCGATCTTCGTAGCAACACCTATTATGTCAGATCTGACAGGTGAGCTTCGGGCGAAGGATACCACGTCTGATAAAAAAGGGTTCTCTAAAGCTGCACAAGCAGCCCGCTAGGCCCCTGTCAACATAGCGCTTTAAGCTAAAAATAAGAGCTGATCCCAAACGCGGGGTCAGCTCTATTTTTTTTGTTGCCGAAATCGTACTATATTTAAGACGGAATAGCAGCTTCTATCTCAATCTCACCCAAAAACCAGGAAATGCCCGTTTGGCACCTGACCTGTCATGAGAGTATTTAAAGTCAAAAACCGAGATGAGAAGATTTACACTATTCCTCCTGCTCCTGCTTTTGGAGATGCCCTCCATTTTTGCGGTTACTGATTCATTAATTATCGATGTAGAGGCTGATCGTTTCAGGAAACCCCTCAAAACAACAGCTTCCGGTTCTTTCTTTTTGTTGTTGCGCCAACTTCAGCCCGGAGAAGCGTATCAGCTTTGGTTAAGCCCGGAGGCACAGCAGGGCGGTACCGTGAGATTCATGCCTGAAGACAATACCCCGGCTCTTGCCTATAGCTTCACCTCTTCTCAGCCTGACCAACTCATTCCGGTTGCTCAGCTAGCGCCAAACTCCGGAACCACTCACTTTACTTTGTCCGTCAGTTGTTCCTCCTGTGACAGGTCGGCAAGAGCTCCCTCCAACGGGATATCGGTGAGTTCAGGTATTTCCCCGACTAATCTGATCAAAGATGTTTTTATTGGTGGTGACTGTTTTGATGTGGACAATGTCAACCTGATAGGTAGCAGTGAGAGCATAGGCCAGTTTGAATTTGGCAGCTCTTCGATTGGCATCGAATCCGGGGTTATCATTTCCAGTGGCAGGGCATCCGATGCGATGGGGCCAAATTCTGCCGGAAATGTTGGTGATGAGATGAA
This sequence comes from uncultured Phaeodactylibacter sp., assembly GCA_964572415.1. GTDB lineage: Bacteria > Bacteroidota > Bacteroidia > Chitinophagales > Saprospiraceae > Phaeodactylibacter. The sequence goes on along the minus strand of CAZNHN010000047.1, from coordinate 21,234 downwards.
TTATGGCAGCCATCCTGACCTGGCTGTATTAGCGGGCTCGAATACCATCTATGATGCAACGGGGATATCCTTCCAGTTTACGCCAACTGTCGACAACATCACTTTCCGGTATACCTTTGCCTCAGAAGAATACTGCGAATTTGTAGATGCCGGTTTTAATGATGTTTTTGGATTCTTCATCAGCGGGCCTGGGGTGAATGGCGGGTTTACAGGTAATGGCGAGAATATTGCTGTCTTACCCGGCTCCAATATTGGCGTCACGATTGACAACATCAACGACGAAGATAATTCAGCCTTTTTTGTCCCTAACTCTTGGACTTGTGGTTCCTCTTCCATTAATCATGATATACAATTTGATGGCTTCACCACAGTGCTTACTGCTGTTGCCGATGTCCAGGCTTGTGAAACCTATACGATTAGGCTGCTTGTTGGGGATGTTGGGGATGGTCTATATGATTCTGCAGTTTTCCTTGAGGCCAATAGTTTTTCCGCAGGTGGTACGGTAACCGGATCGGCTTTATCCCCAATCACTAATGATAATATAACCTATGAGACCTGCTCTGACGGTTATTTCAGCCTGGATGTAGGCGGAGATTTGTCCACTACGAGGACTGTTAACCTTATGTTCTCACCAAATAGCACCGCCACTCCGGGCGTCGATTTCGATAGTATCCCACTCATCTTGCAGGCACTGCCGGGGCAATCCAATATTCAAATCCCTGTTAATGTAATTCCCGATACTATTGCTGAAGGGCAGGAATCTATCATTCTGGAAATCGAAAATGCCTGTTCCTGCAACAACGGAACCGTTGAGCTGTGGATTCAGGACAGTCCCCCGCTTCAAGTCTCAACGATACCGGCTGAGCTTTGTCCGGGTGATACCGTGTTACTTCAACCGGTGGTAGAGGGCGGGATTCCTGGATACAGTTACGAATGGAGCAATAACGTATTCAGTCCTGAGATCACAGTTCAACCTGATAGTTCTGAAACCTACCTCTTAACGGTAACCGATCAATGTGGCACCACAGCCACCACAACGGCGAATATCCAGCTAAATGACCAGCCAAATATCATTTTTGATCCCCCTCCCAAACTGAATTGCTTGGCGGACACTGTTGTGCTGAGTGCCGCCAACTCTACCTACGGGGAAGAGTTTTCGCTTCAGTGGAACACCCAGGAAGGGCAGTTCGCTGCTGAGCCGGATGGGTTAGTGGTCTCTGTAAGCTCCGTGGGCACGTATACGCTGACGATTGAAAACCTGCAAACCGGATGCATTAATTCTGGGGAGTTGCTCGTGGAAGTGGATACCATTCCGCCCATTGCCGATGCCGGGGAAGACTTGGTACTGGAATGCGGTGTGAGTTCCGTACCTCTGAATGGCACCAACTCGGACCGGGGGGAACATATCTCCTACCAATGGTCGACCCTTGATGGCCACTTTGTCTCAGCACCTAATACTGTAACAACAGATATTGATGCCCCCGGCCTTTATGTACTACTGGTTACCAATACAGAAAATGGCTGTACGGCTCAGGATGAAGTGACCGTGACCGAACTAACTCCTGAGGCCACCTTTGAGCTTCATCAACCTTCCTGCTATGGAGATCCCGGCAGTATTCAGTTCCAGCAAGTTACCGGTGGCACACCTCCCTACAGCTACTCTGTTGATGGTGGTGAAACCTATCAGGCAGACCACCGCTTTGGCGGCTTAAAGGCTGGCAACTATACCCTGCTTGTAAAAGATAATAATGGCTGCCTTTTCGAAACCAGCGCTGCTGTTATTCAACCGGATTCCACTGTTGTAATGATTCAGCCGGCTGAAGCCACTATTGAATTTGGAGCAAGTTACACCATCAAAGGTCAGACCAACCTTCTGCCTGAGGATGTGGCCCAGGTTTTCTGGTCTAATGCCCACACGCTGGATTGCGAGGACTGCCTTCGCCCGGTTGCCAGTCCGCAACAGACTACAGACTACCTTATGACCATTGTCAGCCAGAACGGCTGTACGGACCAGGCTTCTTTCCGTTTATTTGTAGACCGTTCCAAAGCTGTTTACATACCCGATGCTTTTTCTCCAAATGGGGATGGAAGCAATGACAGGTTCTATATTTTTGCGCGATCTGGCATCGTGGAAAACATCCGTACATTCCAAATTTACAACCGGTGGGGAGAAACCGTCTTTGAGGGCTATAATCTCTCGCCCAACAATCCTGAACATGGGTGGGACGGCACTTTCCGGGGGGCGTACATGACAAATAGTGTTCTGGCCTGGTTTGCGGAAATCGAATTCATCGATGGCACAGTCGAACTTTACAAAGGCGACTTACAGTTATTCCGTTAACAAAAGATTCCGGAAGCATACCAAAAAGAAGCCGCTTCAGCAATGCTGAGGCGGCCTTCGTTTTATTGAGCCAGCAACAAAAAAATACCTCCGGCGTTTCTATTCCTACAGACTATGCCATGCGGCAGGTTTGCCCTATATCATTCAAATCCATGTAAAGCTATGATCCGGTATTCTTTTCTCCTTCTCGCTCTGCTTATTGCAGGGTTTAGCAGTTGTACCTACACTGAAAAAGTGCGGGACGGCCAGACCGCCATAGAGGTAAAGCAGTACGCCGTAGCGCTTGAATTGCTTCAGAAAGAGTATGATAAATCTAAGAGCCGGGTAGAGAAGGGGCGCATTGCATTTAAAATGGGGGAGTCCTATAAAAACCTTAACCAAAGTGACCTGGCCATACGCTGGTATAAAATTGCTTACGATAACCAATATGGGTGGGAATCGCTCCGGGAGTATGCCTTTGCTCTCAAGCAGGCAGAACGCTACGAAGAAGCTGCGCGAGCATTTAAAGACCTGGGTATAGAAATTGGAAGCCCTTATGAATATCGCCGGGAAATCAGTGCCTGTCAAATTGCTCAGGGCTGGAAGGAACTACGACCGGAGTACGAGGTGGAAGTCATGGGCTTCAACTCCAGCCGGGCCGAGTATGCGCCGGTCCTTTACAAGGACAACCAGTTGGTCATCACTTCTGACCGGAAAACAAGTACCGGAGACGATACCTATAACTGGACCGGCAATGCTTTTTCTGACCTCTACCTTGTCGACCTGGAATCCAATACGGTTTCCGGCTTTACCGGGCCACTGAATACGGAAGATAACGAAGGTACTGCCATCTTTAATAACGATTACACAGAAGTCTACTTCACCCGCTGCTTTGGGGGAGGCAAATGGGATGCAGACCACTGCAAGATCATGCGTGCAGAAGTAAGCGGCAACAGTTGGAGCATACCGCAGCCTCTTACTTTCATACAGGAAGGCGTCAACTACGGCGGCCCGGCACTCTCTGAAGACGGGCAGCTCCTTTACTTCTCTGCCGACCACCCCGATGGCTGGGGCGGGCATGACCTTTACTACAGCGAGCGACAAACCAATGGTACCTGGGGCCCTCCTCAGCTGATGACTCGGGTCATTAATACGGAGGCAGATGAAATGTTCCCCTTTGTAGATAAGGACACCTTGTACTTTTCCTCCCGTGGGCATACAGGCATGGGCGGCCTTGATATTTTCAAAACCTACAAACTGCAAAGCCGCGGATGGGCAGCTCCGTATAACCTTAAACCACCGGTCAACTCCGGTTCAGATGACTTTGGGTACATCATTGACTACGGTGCTCCAAAACAAGACGAGGATGTGCTTTATTCCGGCTACTTCACCTCACGCCGGGAGGAAGGCATAGGCAATGACGATATTTACCGGTTCACCAAACGTATACTCCCACCCGAAGAGGTTACAGAGGAGGAAACACCACCTGAAGAAATCGAGTATAAACTACTGCTCACCGGCTTTGTCCTCGAAAAACTCTACGAAGTACCAACCGATCCCAACAGTGTGGTACTGGGCCGCAAACCTTTGCCCGGATCAAAGGTGGAAATCCGTATTGGAGCCCAAAAAGAAGAGGTAGCCGTTGGCGAGGATGGGATGTTTAAGCTGGAACTGAAAGAAGATACAGACTATCAGTTTCTTGCGGCTAAAGAAGGCTACCTCAAGAATGATGCAACCTTTTCCACCCGTGGCATTGGGCGTGACCCCAATAATCCGGTACAGGAGTTCGAGATTGAAATCGTTTTGGACCGCATCTTTATGGACAAGGAGATTCGGCTGGAGAATATCTACTATGATTTTGACAAAGCCAACATTCGCGAAGATGCTCAGCCTACACTAAACGAACTGGCCCGCAACCTTGAGCTCAATCCAGACATCCGTATTCAATTGGGTTCGCATACCGACTGCCGGGGTAGTGCCCGCTACAACCAGGAGCTGGCACAGCGCCGTGCACAGGCCGCTGTGGACTATCTGATCTCACTAGGTATTGACCCGGCGCGGCTTGTTGCGTTTGGCTACGGGGAAAGCGAACCGGAAGCAGACTGCATTTGCAACCGCTGTACAGAAGAAGAGCATCAAATCAACCGGCGGACTACCTTTAAGATTATCGAATAATCATAAGAGGGGCAGCGTAAACCGTTTGCCCCTTTATTTTGAGCATGGCCCAATACACGCCGGCTGGCCAGTCTTCCACTTCAACGCGATGCTGGAAATCACGCTGTGGCCCCAGGTTTTGCTGGTAAAGGATTCTGCCTGTCACATCTGCAATATCCAGGATTAATGAATCATTTACTTTTAATGTCCCTTTCAACTGTATTGAGCTGGCAGCAGGATTGGGGAACAAATAAACCTCATCAATCCATTCCCAGGCCCGCACTTCCACAAGGTCCTCTTCCAGGGTTGCGGTACAGTTGCTGGCATCCGTCACCGTTAACCGGTAAGTGGCTGAGGCAGGTACCTCAATAGTATCTGTAGTTGCACCGGTACTCCACAGGTAAGTGTAAGGCGGCGTACCTCCAACGCCCTGTCCTACCACTCTGAATGGGTTTCCAAGCGTACTAATGGTGGCAGTCAGCAAATCGGGTTCTGGCAGTTCTATTTCAAAAGTGCGCAGGCAGTTGTTGTCATCTATGACATTCAACTGGTGCATACCCGCTGGCCGGTTAAAAAGGCTATCACCGGTAAAGGGTAACAACTGACCTGCATAGAGCCACTCATAGGCATATCCGGGTATACCCCCAGTTACATCCAAAGCGATCCGGCCGTCCGAACCGCCAAAGCACGAAACGGTATCAAAGCGAACCGTATCCAGCAGCAGCGCTTCTTCCGGCTCCTCAATAATATAAGGGCCGAAAACACGCTGACACGCTTTCTGATCGGTAACCGTGAGGCTGTAACTTCCCGCCGCAACCCCGTTTATATCGGGAGTAACCAGGCCTGTGCTCCATAAGTAGGTGTAAGGTTGTACCCCCCCGGTCACATTGAGATCGATACTTCCGGTCAGGTCTCCCTTACAAACAACCGGGTCAATAGCTGTCACCGCAGCAGTTATTGGTGGATGGGCATTGGAGATTACTGCACTGACTGCATCTGTACAGCCCCGCTCGTCAATCACTACCCCGGTATAGGCCCCGGCAGGGATACCTGTCAGGTCACCGACAGGCTCAAATACATCATTATCACTATTAAACCAGGAGTAGAAATAAGGCGCAGTACCACCGGAGGCGGTGGTAAATACACCACCGGTTGAGTCTCCGAAACAATCTACCATCCGGATACTGTCCCGGGTCAGCGATAGCGCCTCAGGCTGATGAAGTGGAGTGAGCAGAGACTTTTCATTACAACCTGTTGATAAATCCGTTACCGTGACACGGTAATTTCCGGGGCTCAGGTTACAAATAGAAACAGTGTTCGTGTCAGTTACCTCAATGTAGCCGTTGCTAAAGTGAAATTGATAATTGGAGGATCCTCCTGCTACTGTTGCCACAGCGCAGCCATCTGCCTGACCATGACAACTCACATCAATCGTGTAGAAAGTATCCAGTTCAAAGGCCGCTGTAAAGGCTTTTACCTTGGCAGGCAACGCTTCCCGCTCGCAGCCATTCGCATCCGTGACAGTGAGCCCGTAATCAGCAGGGGTTGGATCTGGAATAGTAGACTGTGGCATACCATTGCTCCATTGATATGCATAGCCCGGAACGCCCCCACTGACCACCGCCTGCAGTTCTTCAACTTGCCCACCCTCACAAATATCCTCCGCCTCTATACCAATAGCAACGTTGAGCGCCAGAGGTTCACTAAGGTTAAAGGTCGTATCGTAGGAACAGGCATTCGCATCATCCACCACCAAACGGTAGGTACCGGCAGGGATATTGAAAAGGTCTTCTGTTTCCATACCTGTACCAATCCAGCTGAAACCATAGGGTGGTGTTCCTCCCCTTGTATCCACCTCTATAAAACCAGTGGAGTCTCCCCGGCAGGCAATTGGGCCAAACCCTTCGATGCCTATTTGTAAAGGCTGAGGGCTGATAATAGGAATCGTATCGCTAATCAGCTCACAGCCCCGCCCGTCTGAAACGGAAACAACGTACTCTCCATCACCAATACCAATGCGATTAGGGCCGAGCAGCCCATCGTTCCATCGGTAACGGATGGGAGGTTGAATAGAGGGCACACCGGAATTCTGGGTAGCGGTGACGTTAATCAAACCATCCATCGTATTATCACAGGCAGGCTGAACAACATTTATTACCGTACCAAATAACTGAGGGGCTTCAATCGAAAATATCGTATCATAAAGACACCCCTGCCCGTCTTCCACCCGCACGCTATACTCCCCTACCCGCAAATTATCGATGGCGTTTGTAGTCTCACCTGTACTCCAGGTATACTGATAAGGAGGCATACCCTGTGGATTGAGCGTTATGCTCCCGGTCTGAAGCCCTTCACAAAACGGCTGCACCACTTCAGCTGTGAAATCGGGCTCTGAAGTAGCTTCCAAAACGACCTGCAGCGTATCTCCCGGGCATTCATTGGCGTCCGATAAATAAGCAAAGTAAGTGCCAACCGCCAGATTGCTGAGTATGCTGTCTGTACCAATCTGACTCCAGGAATAGGCATAGGGCGGACTGCCCCCGTTTCCACTTACTGTGATCACACCGTTTTTCTCACCTACACAGGTCGGGTTATCAATATCGGTAAGCGTGAGCAGCAGCGGTTCAGGCTCCTGAATATTGTAGGCCGCAGTGGCTGTACAGCCCTGAAAGTCAGTTAGGGTCACGCTGTATGTGCCTGCGCCTAAATTGACCCGCAGGGGTGCATCGCTACCATCCGCCCATTCATATTGATAAGGCGGCGTACCGCCTGTCCCTTTCACCAGAATACGCCCGTCTTCCTGTCCGGTACAAGACATATCCTGCTGGTTCAGTAGTTGTACCTGAAGCGGCGCAGGTGCTTCCAGCTCAAAACTTTCCACCAACTGGCAGTCTTTACTGTCAGTGAGAGTGAGGGTGTACATCCCGGAAGTAAGGTTGAAGGGATTCGGGAAATTAATATTATTGCTCCATAAGTAGGTGTACGGAGGCGTACCGCCAAAGGCCGTGGCGGTGATGGCTCCATCAGCGGCAGTTGCACAACTGGGGGGAAACGCTTCAAAATTTAGTTGAAGCGGAGTAGCTGCCTCCACCTCAAGACTATCTATGATGGTCTGACAATCTCCATCCGTAACAGTGACGTTATAGAACCCGCCGGAAAGATTCTCTGCACAGGGAGAAGACTCGCCATTGCTCCACTCAAAGACCGGATTGCCGGCAGATACGGTCAGGCAAATTTCACCGTCCCCGCTACCGGGGCAACTCACATCGCTAACACTGATCTCCTGAACGGCAGCACCCGGCCCGTTAACCAGAATCGAACGGATAATCAACTGACAACCTTCCACCGAGCTGTCCGTAACAGACACCCGGTAGTTGCCCTGAGGAAGATTGCTCACAACCAGGGTATCTGTGACATTATCAGCACTGCCACTCAGGCCGTTATCTCCCTCCCAGCTGTATTGATATGGGGGCTCACCGGAAAGCGGCACCAATGTGACCGAACCATCGTTTCCGTCACAGGTGCTAACATCCGTAACAAAACTACGTAATGAATCAATACTGACGATCGTCCTTACCCGGGCACTGTCGATGGAAAAACACCCTTGCGCATCCGTTACTGTCACCAGATAATCATTCGTCACACCAGCCTGAAAGCCTGCATTGACCTCAATTTCCTTACCGGATGCACCGGTTGACCATTGATAGGAGTATGGCTGATTGCCTCCGGTCGCCTGAACATCCAATAGGGCACTTGTCTCCCGGCACAAAACAAATGAATCTGCTGGCAGGAACGCCAAATCAGGCCCTGGCTTGTAATCAATTTGTAAAGCTCCTTCGTCTGAGCATCCAAATTCGGCAGTGGCCTTATAGAAAAAAGCACTTCCGATAACCGGAGCGACCAAAGGGCTAAGCAGTTGATTGTTTACGGTTGCAGGGCTGCCCGTGTGGAAGGTAAGCGAACTCCCCGTAAAATTGGCGTCACTGAACACTATACTTTCCAAATTCAAAGAGTCTTCCGGGCAAACCTCCGGTACCGTTTGCTGAGAAAAGTTCGGAGTCGGGTTGACTACCACAGATACCGGAGTGCGGCTGGCAGAAATACAGGTCAGGTTACGCTCCTCTACGTAATAAGTGTATAGCACAGGCTCAGGCCCGGCATTAATCAGGAGCTCAGCAGGCGAGAAGTTCGAACCGAAACCGATAAAGTTCTCAGCATCAACGGTGGGATACCAAAAAAACAGGCTATTACTCAAACCCGAAGACACACTGAGCAGAGCAGTCTGCCCCGAACAAATCGTATCATTCACCACAGCGGGAGGCGGTAGTAGCGGATCATCGGCCATGCCGTTACAGTTTTCATCCAACCCATTACAGGCTATCTCATCTGCTCCGGGATTAATCGCCGGATTGTTGTCATTGCAATCGCCTCCCAGGGCGACAAACCCCTCCGGTGGGGTAGCCAGACAAGTGAAGACCGGTTGATTATCATCACCGTAGCCATCACCATCGGCATCAACGTAAAAGGTAAACCCTGGGGCTCCCAGCAAGGTAGCGCCGTAAAACTGTAGGTTATCCAACGCGATATCTCCCCGGGTGCTGCTACCCTCTTGCCCCACAAACCTCAGCCTTAGCGTATCTCCATCTTCAAAATCACTCAGCCCGATGTAGACTTTTTGCCAGTCTGGGCTCTGCGCTCCGGAACGCGACCAAAGCTGCAACCAATTAAAGCCACCATCGCCGGAAGCTTCCAGGGCCAGGCTGCCAATGCCCTCTCCCAGCATATGGTACTGGAAAGAGAAGTGGCAGGTATCGGTACCTTGCTTATCCAAAATAATGCAATCCGACTCCAGAGTAGCGGTCTTGTCCGAGCCGCAATTACTGCCGGAAGCTTCCAGGTAGACGTACTGCGCAGAGCCGTCGGCACCTGATTCAGGCCCGGTGCCAAAGGTAGCGGTAGGACCTGTCGCCACCAGCCAGTCGTAATCATTTTGCTGGCTGTTTTGCCAAATTCCCATGAGCGGGCAGTCTGTATCGCAAAGGGTGCCGCACAGGGCCTCTGTTTCAAAACCGGTGGACAGGGTAAGGTCTGGCGGATTACAACCCGTGGAAAAGGAGACCGGGCAGGCATTTTCAGATACGTCTCCACTGCATACCTTGCGCACGTAAAGCTCGTATTCCGTCTCCGCATCCAGCCCGGTCAGAGTGTAGGGCGGACAGCCAGTGTAAGAAACGAGCGTACCGCCACCCGCTATGTCGCCACTGCCCGGCGTAAATCCAACAGGCCCGTATTCCAGCAAGGTGGTCCCGCAGCTGGTTGCCGGCATCCAATTCAAAACAACTGTAGTCGTGTCAGAATCGATAATCTCCACGGTCTCAACCGGCTGGCAATTCAATGGGGCGAAGACGAGATTGACAAATTCGAGGCGGCCAATATCTCCTTCTGCATCATCGCAAATGATAAGTTCCCATGAGCCATTCGGATTAGTGGTGCCATCATTAAAATCGTAAAGGCTGCCCTCCGGGCGGATCGCCTCTGCGGTAAAGGGCGGAACCGCTGCCGACACCGGCACACAGCTGCTCATAGTAAAGCGGGCGGGCGCTGCGCAGTCCGGCACATCCGGGTTGCCATAATTATCATCGCCTGCACCATTATCAAAAGAAAGGGGTACGTCAATTCCGGCAGGCGACCGCAAGGTCATTTCAAGATCGTTGGCCCAGGTATGGCGCACGATGAGCTGTACCTCCTGAAGCGCAACATCTACACCAAGGGCAGTGCCTGGTGCGCCATTCACATTGATAACAACCTCATCAGGATCGGGAATAACATTAAGGCTGGGATCGCAGCCACCATCTTTAAGGTTGAGCCCGATATCACAGGTATTGTTATCGATCACCACGCTCTGTGCAGAGAGTTGTACACCAAGCAGGCAAAACAGGAGAAGTAGATAATTCGGCATTGGGGAGTTCATCAGCATACAGTTTACACTGGCAATTTACCCCAAAAATAGAAAGAATTCAGATGTATTAGCGGACTTCGGTCGTTTCCTCTTCTTCTGTCGGCTGTTTTTCTTTTACCGGCCCGCTTAGTTTTTTGACCAGGAATGCAAACCCCACCACAAAGTGCGCAAGAATTAAAAACAAAACGATGTAAGTGCCCCAACTGCCAGACATAGTATTCCAATTTTGGATAAAGTTACGGGCATGTAGCCATTTGCGGGGTGACAAAGGTCACACGTATTTCTTACCTTTGCGGCAAATCGCACAGCGGTGGAGTCGAAAACGGAGAGGAGGCCACGACCGCACTCATAAAGCGCATCAAATATGATCAACATCAATAATGTTTTTGTCAAATACGGGGACCGCACGCTGCTCGACCGGGTCAACATAGTTATTATGGAGCGGGACAAGGTGGGCCTCGTTGGCCGTAATGGTGCCGGAAAGTCGACCCTGCTCAAGATTATTGCCGGCTTTATGTCACCGCACGATGGCAACGTTGACCGCCCTTCCGGCAGCACGCTGGGCTTTTTGCACCAGGAAATGAGCCTGCCTAAAGGCAAAACGGTAATGGCAGAAACCCTTACTGCTTTTGATGAGGTACGCCGCCTGGAAAAGCAAATCGCTGACCTGAACGATGAAATGGCGACCCGTACGGATTACGAAAGTGATTCCTACATGAAGCTGCTCGAGCATTTCTCAGAGGTCAATGACCGCTTTCAGCTGCTGGGTGGGCAAACCATGGAAGCGGATGCCGAGCGGGTCCTCACCGGGCTGGGTTTCAAAGCCTCCGACATGGACCGCCTGACGGATGAATTCAGCGGCGGCTGGCAAATGCGGATCGAGCTGGCTAAAATGCTGCTGCAACGCCCCGACTACCTGCTACTGGACGAACCGACCAACCACCTGGACATCGAGTCGATCCTGTGGCTGGAGAAGTTCATCCAGGACTACCCGGGCGCGGTCCTGCTGACCTGCCACGACAAGGATTTCATGAACCGCATCGTCGGGCAGGGCTCGACCCCGACGCGATACCGTCTTGGCGCTAGGCATCTTCTTCTTCATGACCTTCACCTTCGTCCTCGTGGAACGAGACCACGATGCA
>CAZNHN010000047.1:0-9649 GCA_964572415.1 uncultured Phaeodactylibacter sp. | reverse complement strand
ACTACCTGCTACTGGACGAACCGACCAACCACCTGGACATCGAGTCGATCATCTGGCTGGAGAAATTCCTGAAGGATTACGCCGGTGCAGTCATTGTGATTTCCCACGATAAGCAATTTCTCGACAATGTCACCAGAAGAACGGTGGAAGTCGAACTCGGTAAAGTCTACGACTACAAAGCCGCTTACAGCGAGTATGTGGACCTGCGCAAGGAACGGCGCGAACAACAACTGGCCGCCTACGAAAACCAGCAGCGGGTCATTGCCGATAAGGAACGGACGATCAACCGGTTTATGGCGAAGGCGACCAAGACCAAAATGGCGCAGTCCATGCAAAAACAGCTCGACAAAATTGAGCGCATTGAGGTCGAACAGTTTGATACCGCCGCTATGAACCTCCGCTTCCCTCCCGCTCCCCGGTCCGGGCAGGTGGCTCTGGAGGCCAAAAACCTGTCCAAAAGCTATGGCAGCCTGAACGTGCTCGATAAGGTGGACCTTAAGCTGGACCGGGGCGACCGTGTGGCTTTCGTGGGGCAAAACGGGCAGGGCAAGACCACCCTGGCTAAGATCATCGTTAACGAACTGACCCTGACCGGGGGAGAATTGCAACTGGGCCATAACGTTGAAATCGGCTACTACGCCCAGAATCAATCTGACAGCCTGCACGCCAAGCTGACGGTACTGGAAACCATGGAAAACTACGCGCCCGCTGAAATGCGCACTCAGCTGCGGAGTATCCTGGGTGCATTTATGTTCAGTGGAGAGGATGCGGATAAGAAAGTATCTGTACTTTCAGGCGGAGAGCGCGCCCGCCTTGCCCTGGCTTGCCTGCTGCTGCGCCCTTTCAACCTGCTGGTGCTTGACGAACCGACCAACCACCTCGATATCATCTCCAAAGATGTACTGAAGCAAGCCATCAAAGACTACGATGGCACCCTGATTGTCGTTTCCCACGACCGGGAATTCCTTGCTGGACTTACAGACCGCACCCTGGAGTTCCGCGACCGGAAACTGCACGAGCACCTGGGCGATGTCAACTACTTCCTGGAAAAGCGGCAGCTCGATAATATGCGGGATGTGGAGATCAGTCAGTCCTCCGGCAAACCCAAAGCTGCTCCTGCCGAAGCCCCGCCCAAAAAGGAGCTGAGCTATGAGGAACGTAAACGCCTGCAGCGCGCTATTTCCAATGCCGAAAAAAAGGTGGAAAAAATCGAGGAAGAAATCGAAGCCGTGGAAAAGGCCATGTCCAACCCTGAGTTTTATATGCAGGATGATGCCGCAGAAATTACCAAAAAACACGCCGACCTGAAGGCGGCCCTGGAAGATGCCATTGAGGTCTGGGAGCTCGCCCAACTCGAGATGATGGAATACGAGTAGGCTAAACAAAAAAAGCCCCGGTAAGCAATACGCCACCGGGGCTTCCTTTGTTCATGCCCCTTCCTTATACCATCAATTCTTCTTCCTTGATGGGCTGCCGGAATACGATTTTGTCATCAAAAACATCAAGGACAACGGTGCTGTCCGGCATCACTTTTTGCATCAGCATCTGCTTAGACAGCTCGTTGAGGACCTTCTTCTGAATGACCCGCTTCAGCGGCCGGGCACCAAATTCAGGATGATATCCCTTATCAGCCAGCCACTTTTTCGCTTCATCCGCGATGGTCAGCTGTATCTGCTGTTTTGCCAGGTTGGCACGCAGTTCTTCCAGCTGCAGGTCGACGATCTGACCGATATCTGCTCGGGAAAGCGGACGGAACATGATCGTCTCGTCAATCCGGTTTAGGAATTCCGGGCGTACGCTTTGCTTGAGCAATTCGAAGACTTGTTCCCGGGTATCCTCAATTACCAGCTCTTCGTCTCCGGGCACCATATTCGCAAAGTTCTCGCGAATGATATTGGAGCCCATGTTGGAAGTCATGATGATGATGGTGTTCTTGAAATCCGCCACGCGGCCCTTGCTATCCGTCAGACGGCCATCTTCGAGTACCTGCAGGAGGATATTGAAGGTATCCGGATGAGCTTTTTCGATCTCATCCAGCAGGACCACGCTGTAGGGCTTGCGGCGCACTGCTTCCGTCAGCTGACCGCCTTCATCGTAGCCCACGTATCCCGGAGGCGCACCTACCAGACGGGAGACCGCGTGCCGCTCCTGATACTCGCTCATATCGATCCGGGTCAGCAGGTCTTCATCATCAAAGAGGTATTCGGCCAGTGCTTTAGCCAGCTCCGTTTTACCTACACCGGTAGTCCCCAGGAATAGGAAGGAACCGATGGGGCGGCGTTCGTTGCTCAGACCGGTACGGCTGCGGCGTATGGCATCGGCTACGGCTTCCACGCCTTCGTCCTGCCCGACGACCCGTTTGTGCAGGTCTTCTTCCAGGTGAAGGAGTTTCTCGCGCTCGCTCTGCAGCATACGCGTTACCGGCACGCCGGTCCAGCGGCTGACGATCTCCGCGATATCCTCTGCATCTACCTCTTCCTTGACCAGCAGCTTGTTGTTGGCTTGCATGTCCTGCAGGCGCTGCGTGTAGTCTTCCAGTTGCTGTTCGACTTCCGGAATGCGGCCATAGCGGATTTCGGCAGCATCGGTGTAGTTGCCTTCCCGTTCTGCACGGGCGCTTTCCTGTTTTAGGCGTTCGATTTCTTCCTTAGCTTGTTGCACACCAAGGATGACCTCCCGCTCACTCTCCCACTGTGCCTTCAGCGCATTGCGGTCTTCTTCGAGGTTAGCCAGTTCCTCATTGATACTGCTGATTTTAAGTTCGTCGTTTTCCCGGCGCATAGCTTCCCGCTCAATTTCGAGCTGACGGATCCGGCGCTCCACTTCATCGAGTTCTTCGGGCATGGAGTTCATTTCCAGCCGGAGTTTGGCGGCCGCTTCGTCTACCAGGTCAATGGCTTTATCCGGCAGGTGCCGGTCGGTGATGTAGCGGTGCGATAGCTGTACGGCAGCAACCACGGCATCGTCTTTGATGTTGATTTTGTGGTGCGTCTCATACCGTTCCTTCAGACCGCGCAGGATAGAAATGGCATCATCCACGCCCGGTTCGTCCACCAGAACGGTTTGGAAACGGCGTTCCAGTGCTTTGTCATTCTCAAAGTATTTTTGGTACTCATTAAGGGTGGTGGCACCGATAGCGCGCAGCTCGCCTCTCGCCAGAGCAGGCTTCAGGATATTGGCAGCATCCATTGCGCCCTGCCCCTTACCAGCACCAACCAGAGTATGAATCTCATCAATGAAGAGGAAAATCTGCCCCTCAGCCGTTTTGACTTCGTTGATCACAGACTTGAGGCGCTCCTCAAATTCGCCCTGATACTTGGCCCCGGCAATCAGCGCGCCCATATCCAGGGAAAAGATGTCTTTATCACGCAGGTCTTCCGGCACATCGCCATCCACGATGCGGTGGGCCAGCCCTTCGATAATTGCCGTTTTACCTACGCCAGGCTCGCCGATCAGTATGGGGTTGTTTTTGGTACGGCGGGCCAGGATATGCAGCACGCGGCGGATTTCATCCTCCCGGCCGATTACCGGGTCGAGTTTGCCGTTGCGTGCCATTTCGTTGAGGTTGACGGCGTATTTGCCCAGAGCATTGTAGCTGTTCTCGGCACTGTGGGTGGTAACGCGCTTGCCCTTGCGAAGCTCCTCAATGGCCGCTTTCAATGCCTTTTCGGTGATGCCCGCATCTTTGAGCATTTGCGTGGTGCTGTCCTTAACACCCAGCAAGGCCAGCAGGATATGTTCCAGAGCGACGAATTCATCCCCAAAGTCCTTGAGGTACGTATTTGCCTTTTGCAGCACCTCCGTAGCGGTGCGGGACAGGTACTGACTGCCGCCGCTGACACTTGGGTAGGACTGAATGATGCTGTCCGTTGCCTTTTTAATATTGTCGAAATTGACACCCAGCTTCTTGAGCACAAAAGGCGTCACGTTCTCATCCACCTGAAGGATACCCTTTAGCAGGTGGGCCGGCTCTATCGCCTGATGCTGCTCCTGCATAGCGATCTGCTGTGCGTGCTGCACCGCTTCCTGAGCCTTTATGGTGAAATTATTGAGGTTCATCTATCGTAGAATTAGGTTAGACATGATGCAGAAGGATGGCTTTTAAAGAGCTCCTTCCGGGTTAATAACAGCTATTTAGCTTCAAATGATGTACCAAACAGATCAAACACGCCATCTTGACAGACTTTTGCTAAGCCTTCCGCCAATTTGACACCTAAATAAAAAAATACAACCTTGCTTTATTGTTAATAAGTTAATTTTCAGCAGGTAACGCACCAAAAAGAACCCCAAACGTACAGTACGGCAGAAAAAATGGCATCTTTTTTTCATTTTTGCCCAACCCTTTCCAACCCCATGCCTGTCTAGGCATAATGAATTTGGAACACAACTATTTTAACGATCTCAAAATGATGCTCATGCCGGTTACAACGATGTTAGTGCTCGCCCTTGCTGTTATTGCTGTTGGAAAAAAGTCGCGTGCCCTACGTTAACCGCTTGCAACCAACAGGGCAGCTTTGTCGTTCTGTAAAGCGAAACAAAAGCTGCCCTGTTTTATGCAACTCTCACTCGGATTTTCTCCCTGCCCCAATGATACTTTCATATTTGATGCCCTGCTGCACGGCAAGGTCGATACCGAAGGGCTGAGCTTTCAGCCGGTTATCGAAGATGTGGAGGCCCTCAATGAAATGGCCTTCCGCCACGACCTGCACATCACCAAACTCAGCTACCACGCCTTTGCCCACCTCCTCCCCCACTATGCACTACTGCATGCAGGCAGTGCCCTGGGTGAAAAAGTCGGCCCGCTGCTCATTGCCAAAAAGCCGCTCACGCCTGACGAAATTAATACCGCGCACATCGCTATTCCAGGTCAGTATACCACAGCCAACTTTTTGCTAAGCCTTGCTTTTCCAAAGGCGCAACAGCGTACAGCAATGCTCTTTTCAGACATCGAAAACGCTGTTCTTCAGGGCCGGGTGGATGCCGGGCTGATTATTCACGAAAACCGTTTCACCTATCAGGATAAGGGGCTGGTCAAGCTGATGGACCTGGGCGACTACTGGGAGGAAATTTCCGGGCTGCCCATTCCCCTTGGTGGGATCGTAGTGCGCCGGGACCTTCCGGAGGCAGTGCAGCACAAAGTGGACCGCGTGCTGGCCCGAAGCGTAGCCTATGCATTGGACCACCCTGATGCACCCAAAGATTTTGTACGGCAGTACGCTCAGGAAATGGAAGAAGCCGTCATGTACAAACACATCAATCTTTATGTCAACCACTACACCCGTGACTTGGGCGAACGGGGCAGAGCGGCTGTTCAGCACTTGTTTGAAGTCGCTATGCAAAAGGGCGTAATGCCTGTTTCCAAATCCCCCATTTTCGTATAGCTTTCTCCACCTTCGCCACCACTTTACATAAAGATCATTTTCGCCACCGGAAATCTGCTCCGGGGTGCAAGAATATCGCCACTTTGACTATTTTTGCGCTCCATTTTAGATTCCCTAACCAGAAAGCAAAAAACTTAGCGATTATGATCATTGGTGTCCCTAAGGAAATTAAGAACAATGAGAACCGGGTGGCCCTTACGCCGGCCGGTGCCATGGAGCTGACCAAGCGCGGCCACGAGGTTTACGTTCAGACTACTGCCGGACTGGGCAGCGGCTTCGAAGACCACGAATACACGGCTGCCGGAGCACAACTTTTGCCAAGCATCGAAGCGGTTTATAAAAAAGCCGAAATGATCATGAAGGTAAAGGAGCCCATCGAGCAGGAATACAACCTGATCAAAAAGGATCAGCTGCTGTTCACTTACTTCCACTTTGCGTCCTACGAGCCGCTGACTAAAGCGATGATTGAGCGCGGAGCCACCTGCCTGGCCTACGAAACAGTGGAGAACCCCAACGGCAGCCTCCCCCTCTTGGTTCCGATGTCTGAAGTAGCCGGCCGTATGGCGATTCAGGAAGGCGCTAAGTTTCTGGAAAAGCCACTGGGCGGTTCCGGCGTATTGCTGGGCGGTGTACCGGGCGTGGAACCAGGCCGTGTACTCATTCTGGGCGGTGGCGTAGTCGGCACACAAGCAGCTAAAATGGCAGCCGGGCTCGGTGCTCAGGTCACCATTATGGATATCAATCTCGACCGCCTGCGCTACCTGGCTGATGTGATGCCCGCTAATGTCAATACGGTGTACAGCAACGAAATGAACATCCGCAGGCATATCAAGCAGGCCAACCTTATCGTTGGGGGCGTGCTTATTGCCGGCGCCAAGGCACCAAACCTGATTACCCGTGATATGCTTAAAGATATGATCCCGGGCACGGTCCTTGTAGACGTTGCCGTAGATCAGGGCGGCTGTATTGAAACCTGCAAGCCGACCACACATGAAAACCCTACCTTCGTCATTGATGACGTGGTGCACTACTGTGTGGCGAACATGCCTGGTGCGGTACCTTACACTTCTACTATTGCCCTGACCAACGCGACCCTGCCTTACGCCATCCAACTGGCTAATAAAGGCTGGAAGCAGGCTTGCAAAGACAACGAGCCCCTCAAGAAGGGCCTGAATGTTATTGACGGAAAAGTAGTGTACAAGGGCGTGGCGGATGCCTTCGGGCTGGAATTCACGCCGGTTGAGCAGTTTCTTTAGACTTGCTCCAACTATAGCCTGAGCGGGGCTGCTTACCAACCTGGTAGGCAGCCCCGTTTTTTGTTTTTGTGACTGGTAACGAACATTCGGACCGGCTCCTGCGTGTAAGAGGCACATTGTCTCACCAAAAATCAAATGATATGACCAACCCACAGGAAGTGATTGATGCACTGAATGATTTGCTGCAGCAAAATGTAGATGCCCGGCAGGGCTACGAGAAGGCACGCTCTGACGTTGAGCAGTCTATCCTTGAATCTTACCTGACCGACAAGGTAGTTCAACGACAGGCTTTCATCGAAGCCATCACACAGGAGATTATCACCCTTGGCGGTTCTGCGAAGCGGGAAACCACCGTCAAAGGCAGCCTGCACCACAGCTGGATCGACATCAAATCCGCACTGTCCTCCAACGACGAGGAAGCGGTGTTTGAAGAATGCGTGCGCGGCGAAAAGAACAGCCTCAAAACCTATAACAAACTACTGGAAAACACCTCCTGGCCTGCCTCCACTAAAACGATGGTCCTGCGTCAGCGCGATCAGATCAAATCCGACCTGGAGCGGGCAGATGCTATGGCAGATGCATTGAATTAAGACCTTTCCCATGACCATGTATAATATGCCGGTTTTATCTTCCGTTGAGCCATTTGTCAGGATATCCTGACCCCAAAAAATCAATGGAAAACCGAGCAGGACGACAGCTCAGCCGCTTCGGCTGGGCTTTCTTTTTGATAGCCTTTCCTGTTCCGCGAACGGAAACATAAGCCGCCCCGGCATCCGGTGCATTACCCCGGAATTTCATATTTTGCTGCTTTAAATCCGTTCAACCCCGGTTTTTAAACTACAAAGGCACTTTTGATACGACCAAAATCCATAGCCGTCCTCCCCTTTGAGAGCCTAAGCGCTGATCAGGAGCACACTTACTTTGCCGACGGCATGTCGGAAGAGATCATCCTAGCCCTTAGCCGGGTGGACGGGCTCAAAGTAACCGCCCGCACCTCCAGCTTTGCCTACCGCAACCGGAAAACCGATGTCCGGATCATTGGCAACCAATTGGGCGTGGCTACGATCCTCGATGGGAGTATACGGAAAGCAGGCAACCGCATCCGCATCCATGCACAGCTTGTACGTACGGACAACGGCTTCCATCTCTGGTCCGAACGCTTCGACCGCGAACTGACAGATATCTTTGAGCTGCAGGATGAAATCAGCCTGCTTATCGCCGAGAAAATCCGGGAAAACTACGGGCACCTTGATATTGACGACCACCTGGTGACCACCAAAACGCGGGACATCAAAGCCTATCAGATGTTCCTGAAAGGCCGCTTTTTTCAACTGCAATGGAAAAGCGAAGATTTCGAACGGGCTATACATTCCTACAAACAAAGCATAGCACTTGACCCTGCTTATTATCAGCCTTACTTTGGGCTCGTGCAGTGCTATGGTATTCTCGGGTCCTGGGGATTTATGAATAAACTGGATGCCCTGACTGCGGCCGATTTCTACCTTACGCAGGGCATTGCCCTACAACCGGAATCTACAGAAGCCTACTTTGCGAAAGCCACACAAATGCTCTGGGTCAACTGGGACCCGCACAGCGCGCTGCAGGCCCTGCACAAAGGACTGGTGATCTCGCCTCAGGATACGGAGTCGCTGGAGTCCGCTGCAGAATGCCACACCGCACTCGGGCAGTTTGACCAGGCGCTGGAATACATCAACAGGGCCCTGGAGTACAACCCCCTCTCCCCTAACCACCACTACACCAAAGGCAATATCTACTATTTGCAAAAGCAATACGATACCGCTATGGAGTGGATGGATAAAGCGCTGGCTATCGACCTGAACTGGGAACTGGCGATCCGGGCGAAAGCGTGCTGCTATATTCTCAAAGGCCAGCAGCAGGAACTCCACCACTGGCTCAGCCGTGCACCAATGGGGGACATCCACAGTAATTTCTTACGGCTCTACGAAGCCATGCATACGAAAAACAGCCTCTCCACTTCCGATTTTGCAACCGATACCACCATTTATCTGCCCTGGGCCGTCTACGCTCCCCTATACACCGGTGACCAAACACAGGCGTTGGCTGCCTTAAAACAAGGTATTCAACAACGCAACGGGCAGTTCATCAACTTTGGCAATGACCCACTGCTGCGCCCCCTTCGTCCGCTACCCGGTTTTCAGCAACTGGTTCAAAACACCTTCCCTTCAGCGGCAGGGCGGGTTACCGTTTCTGTTCAAAAAGAAAAAGCAGGCACCAAGCTATCGCCGGAAGAAGCAGGAGACTACAAAGCCGCCCTGCAGGGCATTATGGAAAACGAGCAAGCTTACCTCAGCCCCGAGCTCAACCTGCGGGAACTGGCCGCCCGGATTGACCTCCACCCCAATAAATTGTCCTGGCTGCTGAATGAAACGCTCGGGCAAAACTTCAACGAGTATATCAACACCTGGCGGTTGGGCGCTTTCCAGCAAAAGGCCGTGCTGCCGGAATTCAGCCACTACACCATCCTGGGACTGGCCTATGATTGCGGATTTAATTCCAAGTCGGTCTTTAATGATTTCTTCAAAAAGTCCACCGGGCAAACCCCGAGTGCCTGGCTCAAGGCCAACCGGTAAAATTAGAGCGTCCGAAATTTCATAGGGAGGGCAAGCATGTACTGATTCTTATTCCCGGACGATCTTCGCGGCCCGGGCCTGCATCTTTGCATAGAATCAACAATACTCCAATGAAAAAGATACTGATCTCCGCAACCGTAATTAGCGTGGTGGCCGCAGCCGTCGCGACCCTCGACGTTCTGGTGAGCTTCAGCGAACGCGCAGAGACTCTTGATTTTTCGCGGCCTGAGTTCAGAAATGAGCCGGGCCTGCTCATCCATGAAGGACGCCACCCGGTTGTCGAAAGGGTCCAGGATGAAGCTTTCGTGCCCAACGACTGCAGGCTTGACCCCGACAGACGCATGCTGGTGATTACCGGGCCAAACATGGGGGGCAAGTCCACTTTCATGCGGCAGGCCGC
>CAZNHN010000046.1:17372-27472 GCA_964572415.1 uncultured Phaeodactylibacter sp. | reverse complement strand
GTACTGGCTGGGGTTGTTTTCGAGGCTTGCGCTGTACCGGCAGCCACCGCCCCCTAAAGTGCCTCCGGAGCCCGTATCCATTATCATTTGCGCTCATAACGAGGCGGAGAACCTTCGTCAGAACCTCCCCTTTTTCCTGGCTCAGGACTACCCCGATTTCGAGGTCCTGGTTGTGAATGATGCCTCTACGGATAATTCTTTGGAAATTCTTTTGGAATTTAAAAGAAAAAATCCCAACTTGCGCATAGCTAATCTTACAACCAAAGTAAGTCGTGGGAAAAAAGCAGCCTTAAGCAAGGGCATTAAAGCTGCAAAACATAGCATTCTTCTACTTTCCGACGCTGATTGTCGACCCGTTAGCTCCAAATGGCTGGAGCACATGCAAGCATTCATACGGGATAGGGTCGAAATAGGCTTAGGATACAGCCCTTACATTCGTGAGAAAGGCATATTAAATGCCACCATCCGCTTTGAGACGGTTTATTCTGCTGTCCAATATTCTTCATTCGCATTCGTTGGGATGCCCTACATGGGAGTAGGGCGAAATTTGATTTATCGCAAACACTTGTATCGTGAGGCAGGTGGTTTCGATGATCACATGGACGTGACTTCCGGTGACGATGATTTGTTCATCAACGCTGTGGCTACGCCATACAATACCCGGGTGATCCTTTCGCCCGAAGCGCCAGAAATCGAGGCATTTATCAACGGGTACCCGGTACCGCCTGGTGCATCAGCTTTTGCTGGGCGCACTGTCAGCGAGCCACTTTGGGCACTATGTATTTGGTCTTGCCTTGATCCTATTTCACAATTTGGAAACCATCGTATTCATTAACTATCTGGTACGGATAGTGGTGGTTACGGCGATGTACGGCCTCATTACGAGAAAGCTTCGAGACCCCTCACTTGTGTTTTGGGTTCCCTTGTTCGATGCGTTGTTCATCCTGTACTACCTGATATTCGCGCCAGCCCTTTTCAAAAAAAAGGAACCATGGACATAGCAGTACAAAACCCAACCCAAAAGCAGACGACAACCTCTTCCACAAACGACGACTACAGCATCGTCAAGGCAGCCATCCGCGGCAATCAGCGCGCTTACGAAACGCTGATGAACCGCTATCGCACGCCGATTTACCACATGATGCTGAAGATGGTCAACAACCGCGAGGATGCCGACGATTTGACGATCGAAGCCTTCGGAAAGGCTTTCTCCAAACTTTCCAGCTACGTGCCCCGCTACGCTTTCAGCACCTGGCTGTTCCGCATTGCCATTAATAATGGTATTGATCACATTCGCCGCAAGCGCCTGCAAATCCTTTCCATCGATGAACCAATGGACGGCGACAACAGCAGCGATTACTCCAGCAACATCCCTTCTTACACCCTGGACCCGGAGCAGGAGATCATCCGCAATCAGCGCCTGGGCCTGATGCGGGAGCTGCTCGGCCACCTCAGTCAGAAGTACCGCCTGATGATAGAACTGCGCTACTTCGAGGAAATGAGCTACGAAGAAATCAGCACCGAGCTCGATATTCCGCTCGGAACGGTCAAAGCCCAGCTTTTCCGTGCCAAGGAAGTCCTGAGCAACCTACTCAACCAACCCGGCGCCGGCGCCTACATCGACCAGGTGCGTCAGCGCGCCTAAGCAGGGGATTGCCCCCTGTTCGCGAAGATCCCCTGCCGTGCAGCGCCCTTGCTGTGCGGCAGGTAATTTCCCAATTTCTTCGCCCTTTCTCACCCTCAAAGGTCATATCTTCCAGGCATAACGCTTAAAATATGACCCCATTCAAAACAATACTAAGTCAGGTTTTATTGGAAGTACCCGCCGTGGTGCTGGCTGTTTTTCTGGCCCTTGCCGTTAATAACTGTAATGAGGAGCGTAAACAGGAAGCCGCTGCAGCAAAAACGATGGAGGCCATCCTTCTTGAAGTAAAACAGAATCGATCGGCCCTCGAAAACAACCTTAAAGATAACCGGTTGAGGAGCCAACAGCTTTCTGCCGCCAAGGACACCATCAAACTGAAGGGTACCGCAGATGGCATCGATCTGGAATTAGGCTACGACCAAACCTTCCTAAGCCGGGCCGCCTGGGAAATGGCTCAGATTACCGGAGCGACGCAACATTTTGACCCCGAACTGGTGCAGCAACTTTCCCTGCTTTATGATTTGCAAAACATGTACCTGGAACAAGGCAATCAATTCCTTCAGCAAATTGCTACCGTAGACTTTTATCAGGCAGCGGACCACCCTAAGGCTCAGTTGGATGCCACATTAGGCCTCATTCACCTGGCAGAAGCTATTGGGCAGTCTACCCTGGAGCAGTACAACAATTTCCTGAAGGCTTACCAGTAGCTCTTCCTTATCTGATTTCCACATATTTTTCCAGTTACCAACAGCCTGTCTTAACAATAAGTGAAAGGGGTTCGCCTCGTTTGTGCACAGAATGCCTTAGCTTTGTAAGCTGCAAAAAAAACAGCATAGCATAATATGGCAGGCGACAAATACCAGGACGGCAATAAGCCAGCTTACCGAAAAGGCGGGCGGCAGAAAAAGGAAGGGCTTTCCAACTTCGTGTTCGGAAAGGTACAGCCACAGGCCGTGCCCCTGGAGGAAGCCGTACTTGGCGCCATTATGCTGGACAAGGAAGCCCTCACAGTAGTCCTTGATATTTTGCGGGCTGAAAGCTTCTACCTGGATGCCCATCAGCTGATCTACAAAGCCATGATGCGGCTCTTTGAGAAATCGCAACCGGTTGATTTGCTCACCGTTACCGAGGAACTCAAAAAGACAGAGGACCTGGAGGCCGCCGGTGGCCCTTACTACCTCATTGAACTGACCAACAAAGTCGCTTCTGCTGCCATACCACGCCCGTATCATTGCTCAGAAATTCGTGCAGCGGGAGCTCATCACGGTGTCCACCAAAATCATCACCGACGCCTACGAGGACTCTACGGATGTTTTTGAACTGCTGGATGATGCCGAGCAGGGGCTTTTTTCCATTGCCCAGCAAAACATGAGCCGGGGGGTGGAGAGCATGTCCTCCCTTGCCGCCAAGGCCCAAAAGCAAATGGAGGAGCTGCGCAAGAAGGAAGATGGCCTGACGGGCGTACCTTCCGGCTTTACTGACCTGGACCGCCTGACGTCCGGCCTGCAGCGGTCAGATTTGATCATTTTGGCGGCGCGTCCGGGCATGGGTAAATGCCTGGGCAAAGGTACTAAGGTGCTGATGTACGATGGCAGCCTGAAGAAAGTAGAGGACGTAGTGCCCGGCGACCTGCTCATGGGCGACGATTCTACCCCAAGGCGCGTCATGACAATTGCCAGAGGCCGGGAACGGATGTACTGGATCCGGCAAAACAAGGGTAAGGATTACCGGGTGAACGAAAGCCATATCCTTTCCCTGAAGAAGAGCCGTCAGGAAGGTAAAGGAGAGCGTGGCAGCATTCTTGATATTTCGGTAAGAGACTACCTGGCAATGTCTGCTAAATTCCAGAGTAATTACAAAGGCTATAAAGTTGCAGTCGACTTTCCGGAACAGGCAATTCCACTCCCCCCTTACTTTCTCGGGCTTTGGCTGGGTGATGGGTCTTCCTACAAAAGCAACATCATCAATCAGGATGAGGAGGTGGTTGCCTATTTGGAGGAACTGGCTCAGGCAAAAGGGCTGGAGCTGGTCACTTACAAGCAGGAAGGAAAATGCCCGGAACACCGGATCAGCAACCGGGCAGAAGGCCGGCATGGGTACAGTATTCAGGGCGTACTCCGGGAAATGAAGGTACTGCAAAACAAACATATTCCTCAAGCCTACCTTATCAATAGCCGTCAAAAGCGGCTGGAGTTGCTGGCCGGGCTGATTGACAGCGATGGGCACTATCTCGCGCAGTCGAATGGGTATGAAATCACTCAAAAGAATGAAGCGCTGGCCCGCCAAATCAAATTCCTCTGCGACAGCCTTGGCTACCGGGTGAGCTTCAAGCCCAAGCAAGCAGTCATCAGCAGCATCGGCTATGAATCTACCGTTTACCGGCTCCGGATTTATGGCAATCTGGATGAAGTACCGGTCAAAGTGGAACGCAAACAAGCCGCCCCGTGGAAGAGCCTGGTCAACTGGCAAGTCACCGGTATTCAGGTGAAGTACGATAAAGTAGACGATTACTACGGGTTTGAGATTGACGGCAACCGGCGCTTCCTGCTGGAAGACATGACCGTCACGCACAATACTGCATTTACCCTGTCTTTGGCCCGAAACGCCGCCATGACCTTCAAAAAAGCAGTCGCCTTTTTCTCTCTGGAGATGTCTGCCCTGCAGCTCGCTCAGCGTATCATTGCGATGGAAGCGGAGATCTCCGGTATGAAAATGCGGAACGGGCAGTTGGAGGACTACGAGTGGGAACAGCTCAATGCAGCCCTGGAGCGAGTGAGCGAAGTCCCCATCTATATTGACGATACACCGGGCATCAACGTCTTCGAGCTCCGGGCAAAATGCCGCCGCCTGAAGATGCAGCACGACATCGACCTGATCGTGATCGACTACCTGCAGCTGATGAGCGGTGGCGGGGACAATCAGCGCGGCAACCGGGAACAGGAGGTCAGTGCCATCTCCCGTGCCCTCAAAGGCCTGGCAAAAGAACTTAACGTGCCGGTCATCGCCCTTTCTCAGCTGAGCCGTGCGGTGGAGACCCGCGGGGGCAGCAAACGGCCGCAGCTGTCGGATTTGCGTGAGAGCGGAAGCATCGAGCAAGACGCTGATATTGTGGCGTTTATATATAGACCAGAATACTATGATATTCTAGAAGACGAGGAAGGCATGTCCCTCAAAAACGTAGCCGAACTGATTGTCGCCAAGCACCGGCATGGTGCCCTGGAAACCGTCCGCATGCGCTTTGAAGCCGAGTTCGCGCGCTTTTCCGACCTCGATGACCCTGACTTTGGCGACCTGCCCGGGGATACCTTTGGGGACCCACAGGCGCCCAACATCATCACCCGGCCTTCTAAGATGAATGATGATGAGGACATTCCGTTTTAGTTAAGATTGAGCAGCTGACAATAAAAACAGGCCAAAACCTGTATTAGTACTAAGTACGAAACCACATCCCTACCACTTAATGGTTTAGCATCATGAATGCAGAACAGAGCGTCTCAATCCTCTTCTCGTTACTGCACACCCCGAAAAGAACTATCCTTTTCCTGGCAGTAGCTTTTGTCTTTTTCCCGGGCTGCAACAAAACTGCAGATTTTGAGGATTTAGATCTTTTGACTCAGAAGGACTGGCACCTCACTTCGAGGGTGCAAGGTGGCATAGCCTTAACCGATGATTGTGATTTGGATGACGTATTGGTCTTCACGAATGTGACCAATTTCGATTATAATTTCGGTGACCTAATTTGCGGTGATAGCAGCTTCGTCAAAGATGCTGACACCTGGAAAATCATAGATGACTTTACTGTATTAAGAATGAAGTATAGACTTCATGGTAATGGGACAGGTACCATCATTGAGTATTGGAAAATACTCGAACTCAATGACACCCTGCTCATGGTCGAGGATGCATTAGCTGAAGGGAATGGTCAGGTGCCTGAAATCCGAACTTATCAGCATTGATAAAAGCCAGAGGCTGTCCTTCAGACCGCTCTAAGAACATATCAGGTAAAGCCCAGTCATCATGTCTATTCGCTACTTTCTTACCTGTCTG
Organism: uncultured Phaeodactylibacter sp.; assembly: GCA_964572415.1. Classification (GTDB taxonomy): domain Bacteria; phylum Bacteroidota; class Bacteroidia; order Chitinophagales; family Saprospiraceae; genus Phaeodactylibacter. The sequence continues at coordinate 21,780 of CAZNHN010000046.1, read as the reverse complement.
CTCGTTCTCCTTTCGGGTTGTATGGCTCTTGCCCAAAACCACTTGCCCGTTTCAGTGTCAGACGGAACATCCGGTGCACCACTGGCCTTCGCCCACTGCTATTTGCAAGGAAACAAGACCGGGACAACCACTGATTTGGAAGGAAAAGCCCTGCTCCATTTTCCGAAAGGAGGGCCCATCAGGGATCAGTTGACTCTTTCTTATGTAGGGTACCGGGATACCATCATTCAGGTGCAACCCTCAGATCAGGAACTGCGCATTGGGCTACAGCCCAAACCCGTACTGCTGGAAGCCGCTGAAATCAAAGGGCAGGCGGAAAATCTGAGCGCAGAGGAAATCGTCCGCAACGCCATCAAGTTCATTCGTAAAAATTACAGCCAGGATGCGGTTCAGCTCCATACGTTTTACCGGGAGTCCTTTTCGGAAGGCGGGCAACTGGCTACTGTAGATGAAGCCATAGCCGATATTTACTACACCCCCTACCCCCGCCGCTGGTTTACCAGGCGCTCCTTCCGCCACTACTACGATGGTGCCTACGAAGGGCGGGCCGACAATCGCTTTGCCAACCACTTTGTACTGCTTTCTAACCCCTTGTACTTAAAGTATTACAACACGGTCAGGGATCAATGCAAAATCCTGGGCTGCAGGCTAAGCGACAACAGCAGTACCGAAGGTTTACACCCACATGTACAGGGTGGGCCCCTTGCGCTGCTTTCTCAGGACAAGGTGAAATACCGGTCCGATTTCCTGGATCCCGCTATGCGCGGCAAATATGCCTATGCTAAATCAAGTGCGGTAATGCTCAACGGCCACCCCTGCTACGCCATCACCTTCAAGCCTTTACCCGGTGGAGACCCTATTTTTCAAGGCTGGCATCAGCGCATAAAAGATCCGATTTTTTCCGGAACCATTTATGTCGATATTGAAACCTTTGCCGTGGTCGCTATCCGCTGTCAGCTTTCGCCCCTGGCCCGGTTTGACAACTATAAAAAACATCGCGCCTGGCAGGTCTTTCCCGACCGCAATACGCTCGCCATTGATTACCAGGAGCAAAATGGGCGCTGGTTTCTTAAAAATATCAAGACGGAGCAGCACATCAGCCGCGCGGAGTTCCTCAGTCCGGGGCAGCCTGTCTTCCAGCGCCTGAGCCACAATTACCGGCTTACCCGGCAGCTTTGGGTACAAGGTATTGAACCCGATGCATCCCCATTCGATGAGGCAGATGACCAACTGCTGCATGATCAGCGCGATGCACGCCTGGCCACCTTCCCTTTCGAGTATAAAGACTCCGTTTGGCAGGTGTTTGAGCAGACCGCCCGGTACCCCAAGCTAAGTGCAAAGGAAGTGCAGGCCCTGGAGCGGAAAGGCCCGTTGCATCAGCAGTGGGGCAGGTGGTTCGTTAAGGAGGAAATGCTCCCGCCAGCTGCTGCTGTTCAAACTGGCGCATTAGGGTTGCCGAATGGGGAGCAACTCCCCGACCCTTATCGTTGGATGGAGAGACGGGACAGCCAAACCCAGGCCTACATCAATACCGAAAACCGCTACTTTTTCAATGAATACATCCCCTGGAAGCGGCAGCAGTTTTCCGCTTTCCGCAAAATACTGATGACGCTGGAGCCCTGCGATACCAGTACTACGCCCCCCAAGCAACCTGTCTACCGGGATAACCGGGGCCTTTTCCTAAGAGATAGCAGCGGGAGCGGCCCGAAGATGCTCCTCAGCTTCAACACTGACCTGCCGCCTGGCAAAACCTTACAATCCTACCTGCCCAGCCCGGAATATGGCGCCCTCGCTTTCACCATAAGTAACGGTGACGCCTACGCCAACTCTGCAAAGGTAAAAACTCTGGCCTCCAACCGGGTGGACTCCCTTTCTGACCAGCTTTATGAAATGCAGTGGCTCAACGAAAATACTTTGGTCTATACCGTTGTGAATGAAAGCAAACGCGCCTATGCCTGCTATGCTTACCAGCCTCAGCATGGTGACAGGCGGCTGCTTTTTGAGGCGACCGACCCTGAGTTTGAATTAGAGCTCTATGAAGTGCGGGGCACCCTGCTGCTCAGCAGTTTAAACAGCAATGGCAATGAGCTATTCAGGCTGGAAGAACATGCCGGCCGTGTAAAACTCAAGCGGCTGCACGGCACAGACTGGTACAGTACCGACTTCTATTTCGATGAGGATGCGTACTACCTGGCAGCAAGGGATACTGCATTCCAATCCTGCCTGCTAAAAACAGAGGGCAACGCGGAGCAGATACTCTGGACTGCCCCCGCTACCACGGCCCTTGACGAGGTGCGCGCCACAGCTGACTATATTTTGGCCAAAGCCATTGACCGGGCTAAAGTTAAATTGTATTTGTTCTCAAAAAACGGGGAATTACGGGATAGCCTACCCCTGCCGGAACTTCATGGATCCGCACAATTGGGCGAAGTTAAGGACTACGCTTCCAATACCTGCCGGTATTACTTTGAGTCACCCAATCAGCCCTTCACTCAGTATACTATCAATTTGGTTACCCGGCAGCTCACTGAAAAACCGCTCGACTGCCTGCGCAAACCAACAGAAGCTTATTATGAAAACATCCTCCACGAAGTCCCGGCAGAGGATGGAGAATGGCTACCCCTGCGGCTTAGCTACCGGAGCGACTTCAAAAACCTGAAAGCCACCAAAGGGGTGCTGCTATCGGTATACGGTGCCTACGGTGCCTTTAGCGAGGCCACCTTTGACGAGTACGAGCGCCTGCTGATGGACGAGGGCTACGTGGTGGCTCAGGTCAGTGTAAGGGGCAGCCGTGCCAAAGGCTGGCAGTGGTACCGGGCAGGCCGGGGAGCTAATAAATCTGTAGGTATTTCAGACTACCTGGCCTGCGCCACTTACGTCCGGCAAGAACTTCAACTTCCCAAGACCTTTGCCTACGGGCAGAGCGCCGGAGGCCTCATCGTTGCCGCCGCCCTTAACAAAAACCCTCAGCTTTTTGATGCAGCGATTTTGGACTACCCTTTTCTTGATGCTCTTGGCGTTTCCCTCGATAGTCTTCTCCCGCTCACCAGCCTGGAGTACCCGGAATGGGGCTATCCGGGCCGGCCAGCAGAACTTCAGGCATTGCAGGCCTACTCACCCTACCAAAACATCAAACCGCAGACTTATCCGCCCATTCTGATGCTCGGTGGCCTGTATGACTTACAAACGCCCTATTGGCAAATCATGAAGGCCGCCGCCAGGTATCGTGCCCTGCAGACCAACGATGCTCCAATCCTCCTACACCTGGGCAAAAATTACCACCCGGGCAGTATCCCCTACCGGACGCGAGTCCGGGAGATGACTTATCAGTATTTGTTTCTTGAAAATATCACATCAAAATAAGTCTGCAAATGCTCAGAAGCCGACTTCATCCAAAATTATAACTCCGCCGCTTCCCATTTCACAATACGCCGCTCGGCTGAAGAGAAGTTGATGCCTACAGCATTTTTTTGCCGGGGCGAGTCCGCGTAGGGCTCAAGGTATCCTTTATCCTGAATTTGCCGGAGTGCTTCTCCCGCACTTTTATCCAATTTGAACTCAAGCGCATAAACGCGATCAGCCGTTTCCACCAGCGCATCGCAGCGACCCCGGGAAGAATGTACTTCTGAGCGAATGTAGGTCCCTAACAAGGAAAAAATCAAAGCCACTACAGCGTGGTAAAAATGCTCCGTTTGCCCTTTCCAATGATCGTAAGGAATTTCTGAGAAGGCCGAATTGATAATCTGAAAAGCTTCCTCTAAATGACCGGAGCGCATTGCCTCCCGCAGCCGCAAGACCTTTGGCACCGGATTCTCAGATGGATAATCGAGGTACTCTTTCAGAAGCACTTCCTGAAGGGAATGCCGGACTTCCTGGTTGGGGTAATCCAGGGTATAAACCAAGTCTGCCGGCTCATAGTGCTTAATGGTGAGGTAACCCGTTTGAAAAAGGATGGGGATGGGCTGTAAATTACGCAGGTCGAAACTATTGAGGTCATGCTGGGTGGCCAGCGTGTCCCTCAGGTTGAAATAGCTGCGCTTCTTCATTTCTTTTACGAGAAAGGTCGGTGTACCGGTCTCGAACCAAAAATTTCGGTACTCTCCCCCACCCCGGAAAAAACTAAGAATAGAGAAGGGATTATACACTCTCTCTGTGCCGCCCCAGGAATAACCATTATACCAACGACGGACCTCCTCTTTATCCACGGTTTTCAAGGGCTGCGCAAAATAGTGCTCCAGCTCTTCCTGCGTGATGCCAAACAAGGTACGGGCCGGGGCTACGAGGGAAAGGTTATACAGGTTGTTGAGGTCAGAAAAGATGCTGACTTTACTGAAGGCCGAAACGCCGGTTATGAAAACGAGCTCCAGATAGGGGTCGCTATCCTTTAAAACCGAATAAAACCATTTTA
>CAZNHN010000046.1:8332-17362 GCA_964572415.1 uncultured Phaeodactylibacter sp. | reverse complement strand
GCGTATCCCGGTTAGCTTCTGCCTTTTCAGGTTCGTCAAGGTAGTCGATAATCGGCTTATCGTACTCATCAATAAGCAATACAACTTTCTGGCTAAAGTGACGATACGCTTTTTGAATGAGCTGTTGAAGCGGGTGTGTAAGTTCACGATTATCCAATTCAATCCCCAAGCTTTCGGCGGCTTCCTCCACGCCTTCCCGAATGGCTGCTTTGAGCTCGTTATGCTTGTAGTTGAAGGAGGCAAAACGCAACCAAATGACGGGCCGGTACTCCCCTTCCCAATCCCAGTGGTTTTCAATCCAAAGCCCCTGAAATAACTCCTTGCTCCCTTTATACAGCTCATTTATTGTGGAAAGCAACAGGCTTTTACCAAAGCGGCGGGGACGGGAGAGGAAGAAGTGTTTTCCTCCTTCAATAATCCGATGAAGATATTCTGTCTTATCCACATAAACATAGCCGCCTTCGCGCAACTCCCGAAAATCCTGTATGCCGATTGGATACTTCATACCTTCAAAGATAGGAAATTAGACCTTCAGTTTTTTATCTGTTCTGGAACCTGAGAACATCAGCATAAAGCAGTATCCCCCCAATTTCCGTACCTTAGCCCCTCAAACAAAGCCAAGCCATCCGTATATGCCGCCACCCAAAAAGCACGACCGCAACCGCAAGAATAACAGCCGCAAAAAGCCCAACCGTTCTTTTTCACAAAAGCCACGCCCTGCAAAGCCTGCTAAACCAGGACCGGTCCATGAAAAGCCGGAAGTAGAGGGCATGCGCCTCAACAAATACGTGGCACACTCGGGCATCTGTTCCCGCCGGCAAGCTGCCGACCACGTCAAGAACGGGCTGGTCACGGTGAATGGGGAGGTAGAACGTTCACCAGGCTATCAGGTACAGGAAGGGGATGAAATCCGCTTTAAAGGTGAACTGATCCAACCGGAAGAACGCAAGGTGTACCTGCTGCTCAATAAGCCCCGGGGCTATATTACAACCACAAGTGATGACCGGGGGCGCAAAACGGTACTCGACCTGGTAGGCGATAAAGTCCCGGAACGCATTTTTCCCGTAGGCCGGCTCGACCGGGAAACCACCGGGCTGCTGCTGTTGACCAACGATGGCGACCTCGCAAAAAAACTGGCCCACCCCAGCCACGAGATTAAGAAATTCTATCAGGTCACCCTCGATAAAAATGTTACCCCGGAGCATATTGAAGCCATCCGGCAGGGGCTCGAGCTGGAGGACGGCCCTACCCCGGTAGACGGCGTGGACTACCTCCGTGGCGGTAAGAAAAATGAAGTCGGCATCGAAATCCACATTGGGCGCAACCGGATTGTTCGCCGTATCTTTGAGCACCTGGGTTATGAGGTCAAACGGCTCGACCGTTCCTACTACGCCGGGCTCACCAAAAAAGACCTGCCCAGAGGCTTCTCCCGCCACCTCACCGAGCGGGAAATCATTATGCTAAAGCACTTCATCTGATATGTATAGCAAAGAAGAACAGCAATCGCTTTACAGCCTGTCGAAGGAATTCCTGAATGCGGGCAGTGCCTTGCACCAGCAATCACCGGATGAGCAAATCAATGAGCTCCGGCAGCTGATTGTCTATCATGAATACCGGTACTACATCCTCAATGATCCGGTCGTGAGCGATTATGAATACGATCAGCTCTATAAGTTGCTGGAAAAACTGGAGGCGGACCATCCTGACCTGGTTACCCCGGACTCTCCCACGCAACGTGTTTCCAGCGATCTGATTGAGGACTTCCCGTCGGTGGAGCACCTCACGCCCATGCTGTCCCTGGCCAATTCTTACAATGAGGAAGATCTGGTGGAATTTGATAAGCAGATCAAGCGCTACGCCAATATCCCGGAGGAGCAGGACATCGAATACGCTGTGGAGCCCAAATTCGACGGGGGCAGCATAGCGGTGGTGTATGAGAATGACCAACTGGTCCGCGGCGCGACCCGGGGCAACGGGCAAATGGGGGAAGAAATGACTGCCAATGCCCGTGTGATCCGGTCGGTACCGCTGAAAGCCGCCTTTTCTAAATACGGTATTCAGAAAGCAGAGCTAAGGGGCGAGGTGCTCATCCGGAAGGACGTATTCGAGGAGATCAATGCCAACCGCCAAAAGGAGGGGCTGACTTTGTTTGCCAATGCCCGGAATACCGCCACCGGTGCCCTGCGTATGAAAGACCCTAAGGAAGTGGCCCGGCGCGGGCTGGAGGCTTTTATTTACACCCTTGGATTTGCTACCGGCGAAAACGGTGAAAGCGTGCTGAGCAACTTCAACTCCCATAAGGAGAGCCTGGATATGCTGCATCAGCTGGGCTTCAAGGTACCTGCTGAGGGCGACGAGCGGAAGGTTTGCAAAAATATCAGGGAGGTGGTGGATTTTTGCCTGAAGTGGCAGGAAAAGCGGGAAGAATATCCCTACGAAATAGACGGCATGGTGGTCAAAGTGAACGACCGGGAACTACAGGAGCGGACCGGGTACACAAGCCATCATCCCCGTTGGTCTATCGCCTTCAAATTCAAAGCCAAACAAGCGACCACCAAGTTGCTGAATGTAGAGTATCAGGTAGGCAAAATCGGATCCATCACTCCGGTGGCTAAGGTGGAGCCTGTACAACTGGCGGGCGTAACGGTCGCTTCTGTTTCCCTGCACAATGAAGACTTCATCACCGGCAAAGACCTGCACCTTGGAGATACGGTGCTGGTTGAGCGTGCCGGTGACGTTATCCCCTACATCGTCAAAGCGATGGACGAGCTCCGGGACGGTTCCGAACAACCGATCAAATTCCCGCAGACCTGCCCGGTGAATGATACGGATGAACCGGTGGAGCTGGTCCGGGCAGAGGGAGAAGCCGCATGGCGCTGCCCTACCTGTGTGTGCGGAGCGCAAAACCTGCAGCAGATCATCTTCCACGTCTCCAAAAACGCTATGGACATCGACGGTATGGGCAAGTCCATTATCGAGCGGTTCTATGAGCTTGGGTGGTTGCGCACGATTGCCGATGTTTACCGCCTGGACTACGACCAAATTGCCCAACTGGAAGGCTTTGGGCAAAAGTCAGCCGACAACCTAAAAGCCTCCATTGAGAAGGCCAAACAAAACCCCATTTACCGGTTGCTGCACAGCCTCGCCATTCACCACCTGGGGCGCAAGGTCTCTAAAATTATCGCAGCGGAGATTAAGCATGTGCTGGACCTGCGGGAATGGACCACAGAAGATTTCACCAATATCAAGGATGTCGGGCCGGTAGTCGCGGAGAACATTGCCCACTACTTTCACGACGAGCACAACATCAAAATGCTGGAGGAGATGGAAGCCCTTGGCGTCAATCTGAAGCAGACTGAAGACGATATCCCCAAAGCGGCTTCCGGTGACGGGCCCTTTGTCGGCAAAACCATTCTCTTTACCGGCTCCCTTCAAACGATGAGCCGTAAGGAAGCGCAGGCCAAAGCGGAAGCAGCCGGTGCCAAAAACATCAGCGCCGTAAGTGGCAACCTGGATGTACTGGTGGTGGGTGAGAAAGCAGGCTCCAAACTCAAAAAGGCACAGGCACTGGGCACGGTTCAAATCTTAACGGAGGAAGAATTTCTGGCGCAGCTAAATTGATTTCCCAGCTTGAATTTTAGTAGTGCAAGTTCAAAAGCCTTGCTCTACCGAAGGACTACGAGAATAACGAATAACATATAGGATTTCGCTCTTACGGCCAGTTGCTGGTGAAAAAAAATGTTGGATACTCCTGATTTGGAGCATCCAACATTTAAAGTATAGTAAGCAATAACTTTAGAAGTTACGATTCGTCATCAATGATTTGCTGGATTTCTTCCTGGGTTAAAGCCTTGTTGAAAATCCGCAATTCATCCAGTTGACTTGCGTCAGAGTTATGGCTCCAGTGCGTGAAGTTTGGCGCACCTGACATGATTGACATGATTTCAACGCCTTCCCAGCTAGGACCCGCAAAGTCACCCGTTCTCACAACCTCTCCGTTGATGTAGACGGTGTTCCCTTCCGGGGAAATGGTGAAAGCAAGGTGTTGCCAGTCGGTGTCAACTGCCGGATTCAGGCTGGCATCCTGGCCACCATCAAACCAACTATTCCCTTCACCAGTGCCGGCGTTAAGCTTAAACACCTGATTGTCTCCTCCAGCTTCTCTGAAGAATTTAAAACCATTGTTCAAGGTAGCAGGTGGAGCATCCTCACCTTCAGGACCCATGACGAGAACACCGGCGCGGTCAGGCGCAGCGTTCAACTTATACCACATCACAGCCGAAAACTCCTCATTGACCAGCCCTGCTGCCGGGAATGTGAGGTACGCGCCTTCTGCACCAGCATAGGCGCCAGTTCCAACTTTTGCATCTGAAGTAAACCCTGGACTACCTACCCTTTCGGCAGAAGTTAAAGTGAGCAACTCCAGATACTCATTGTCAAAAGGCATGTAGAATACCTCACCGTCATACTTTGCGGTGTAAGGCTCGGTTTTTTCGAAGTCCACTGAAGCGGAGCCTGTTTTACCCTCTCCATCCACTGCCGTAATAGTCAGGGTGTGCGGGCCATTGGTCAAGTCTTCATAGACCACCTCTTCGACAACCCTGCGGAAATCCTTGAAGTTTGACAAGGTGGCAAAAGTAGTACCATCCAGTTGCAGCGCAACTTGTTCCAGGAAGATATCATCAGTCACTTCGAAACTAACTGTAATGTCGGTCAGGTCCTCTACTACCCGGATCAAGGTCCCGTTTGCAGGGAAGTTGATGGTCACGTCCGGGTTTTCCGTATCGGAACCAGCCTCTACGGGAGTGATATCATCGATGTAGCCTTCGTCACAACCAAAAGTCAATGCGATGACAAAAAGCCAAATATATTTTGAGAATTTCATATCAAATTGTTGTAATTATTCATTGTTGTTGTGGTCCTTCAATTGCGGCAGCAAGTCTAACTGCAAGAGTGGGTACGGCAAATACCGCTCGTCCCGCTGGTAGCTCACCTGCTCACCATTTATTTCATGGTCAAGCTCCTCAACGCGGTCATGCCGCACCAGGTCATAGAACCGGTGGCCCCATTCCATTGCCAATTCTGCATACTTTTCATCCAAAACAGCATCGAGGTCTACAGAAGTCAAAGCAGGCATCCCTGCTCTTTCTCTGACCATATTGACCGCTTCCTCTGCACTCATCACACCGCTTGAAGCTCCGGAGACCAGTGCTTCAGCATGCATAAGCAATATCTCTGCGTACCGGATTACCCGGAAATTGTTGTTTTCTCCAAAGGTTGTTCTTCCAGGGGTATACTGATTGGAAGGCATGTAGTGCTTCGCGCTTTGGAAGTTATACCTTGGGTGATTGTTGAAAATATCACCATCAGGTGAAACATTGGTAACAAAATCAGGTAGCGGGCTATATTGCGGATCGCTTTCAAGGCTTGCTATCCCGTCAGGCGTAAAGTTCACACTACCAATAAGGCGCGTTTCTTCACCCCGGTCAAGCATAAACTTGATAAACTTCTCATTAGGCTCCCAGAAGCCCCAGCCTCCACCGATGCCTTCTACGGCAGGTGAGTAGCTTGAAGGCCCGAAGAAGTTCCACAGATAGCGGGTATTGGTACCTGAGCTTTGCCCAAAATCTGAGTATTGCAGTTCCAGAATGCTTTCGTTGCTGTTTTTGCCTGGAATATTAAAGGCGTCATAAAAGTCCGGGTACAACTCAAAAAGCCCTGAACTGATAATCTCATCGGTTGCGTTAACCGTTTCCTGCCAGTTCTTCAATTCCAGGTTGGCATAGGCTTTCAGGGCCAATGCTGCATATCTGGTTATGCCATTTTGAATATCCGTACGTTGGTTTGGACGGGCATCTGGCAAGTCAGGAATCGCCAAATCCATCTGATCTGAAATATGTTGCATGACCTCTTCAAACTCGGATATTTCCATATCAACCAGTGTAGTAGGATCGCTCGACTCGAAGATGAACAAATCGCCCCACAAACGGGCGGCCTGTAGGTAGGCAAAGGCTCTCATCACACGGATTTCCGCGATGTACTGATCTGCAAGTTGAGCGTCAGCTCCATTCTCCTTGAACCTGTTGATACCCTCAATCAGACCATTGGAGTTGATAATATCTCCATAAAGGTTGAGCCAGCTGGAGTTGTACATCCAGAAACTTCTATCATACCTGAACGCATCCGTTTCAATAAGCGGGAACTGATCACCCGCTGCATTCACATCGTCTCCTCTAACACCGATCAATGGGAATGTTTCCCACTGAAGGTTGTTAAATTCACCATAAGCCCCTTGGATGAGGAGAACCATATCCTCAGACCTTGTATAGTCTACTTCCTCAGCAGGTTGGACATTTTGCAATGGTTCGTCGACAATATCCTGGCATGAGGGCAGTATTACCGCTGAAAGCAGTAATACTATTGTAACTCTAAATACTATTTTTATAGTCTTCATCATTTCAAAAATTTAAAATTTCACATTCAATCCCAGTGTGTAGACTGCTGCTACAGGATAGACCTGACGATCGATTCCGTTAGGTACTTCCGGATTAAATCCATTATAATCAAACACAGTAAGTGGTCTTTCGGCTGTTGCATATACCCGAATTGTCGGCATATTGGCATTTGGGGAGCGTTCATTGCCAAAAGTGTAGCCAAGCTGAATATTCTGGATGCGCCAAAAGTCTCCATCCTCAATGTAATACTCGCTACTGTTTTGGTTCCAGCCTTTTCTCAGGCCGGCTGCGGAAGGATAGCGGTCAGAGGTTCCATTGCCCCGCCACAGGTTGTTAAACAACTCGGCATCAATATTGGTATCGTTGGTGAAAATAATTTCTCCCCGCTTACGGTTGAGGATTTGATGCCCCATCTGTCCCTGTAACAACATACTGAAGTCAAGGTTTTTCCAGGAAAATCCTAAGTTAGCTCCGAATGTCAAATCAGGCAGGAAGCTGCCCAGTGCCACCCGGTCCTCATCATTGATCTCACCGTCTCCATTTTGATCCCTGAAGAAGAAGTCTCCGGGAGCCAGATTGGCATTCGCCAGGAACTCTTCTGTATATCCGCTATTATCAATATCTGCCTGGCTCTGGAACACGCCATTGATCTCGTATCCAAAGAAGGCCAGGTAGGAACCGCCTACGATGGAGCGCTGCAGAAACTCTCCTCCCGTCTGCTGGAAATCTGCGCCGCCAAGGCTAAGCACCTGGTTGTTGAGCGTTGCAAAATTACCCCCAATATTGTAGCGGAAATCTCCGGTGCCTCCTGTCCAGTTGGCTGTAACCTCAAGCCCTTCATTTCTAATCTCGCCGAGGCTCCTTCTCACAGCACCTCTAATCAAAGGCTGCTCAATAAAGATGGCCAGGTTTCTGGTATCACGAATAAAGTAATCTGCCGTAACCGACAGTCTTTCATTGAAGAACCGTGCGTCTACTCCAAAGTTGGTTTCAACTGTAGTTTCCGGACGGTCGATAAGGTCGAAAGTGGGGTCAAAAACCCGGCCTTCCACTGGTGCTCCGTTGAAGACAGTCAATCTACCCGGGTTTAGGGTTGGCGTTCCGACGGCAGGGCTGATGGCATCATTACCTAATTGCCCCCAGCTGGCACGTAGCTTCAGAAAGTCGACCCCGGATACGTTAAAAAACGATTCTCCGGATACAATCCAACCCGCTCCTACCGTGGCGAAATCATTCCACCTTGTTTGGAATTTATTGTTGCCATCGGTTCTGTACGTACCATAAAGCAGGTATCTGTCGTCAAAATTGTAGGAAAGCCGGCCAAAATAGGACATGAAGAACAAATTCGAGCCAAAATCACCAATTCCATCCTGCTCAAAATTGAGGGCCCGATCCAGGTACCAAAGCTCTTCATTATCGCGGGTAGGGTTAGGGTCGAGCTCCGTACCCCGAGCAAACAGGCCTTCCACAGATTCACTTCGGTAAGACTGACCAGCTGTTACCTGCAAATTGTGTTTCCCAAAATTGTCGGTATAAGTCAGGAAGTTATCCCAAACCTGGTCGAAGCGTGTCTGCTGGCTTCTCCGGAGGCTGGAAACACGATCCGTTACCCCATCATTAAAGGCAAAGCTGACCGACCGGTTGTTGATACTTCCAAAGTTGTAATTGTATTGAGTTTTGAAAGATAACTTTTCGGGGATAATTTGCGCCTGAGCATAAAAATTACCAACCACATTGATAATTTTGTTCTGGTTGTCATTATAGATCAGGGAATAGAATGGATTCTGTAAGCCTCTGTACCCTAATTGTTGTGCATTAGCCAGCTGTGGATCAGTTGCAACTGTATTGAGCGTATCGATCTTAGGAAGAATCGGCACAGAATGATAGGCATTGAACCAGGCCGCGTTACTGCCATCATAACGTGTGGCATGACTTCCATTGATGTTACCTCCCACGGTAAGCCAATTGGTCAATATGGCATCAACCCGCGTTCTGATGTTGAACCGCTGGAACTCGTTGCGGGTCTCATTCAACAAGCCTTCCTGGTCAATAAACCCAAGCCCTATAGAGTACTTGGTCTGATTGGTGCCCCCGCTAAAGGACACATTATGGCTCTGCATGGGGGCAGGGCTCATGATGAGATCATACCAGTCGGTATTCACTGCAGGGATATTGGGGTCCACAGTACTTCTTCCGTACCGTTGCATCGCGTTGTCGATAAACCCTTGGTCTGCCGCTGAACCCGTCTCCTGGATATACTGCGCAAACTGCTGAGCATTAGACATTTGAATGACATTCTGCGGATTTTGGATACCATAATATCCGTCGTAAGTAATCTGAGGTGCCTGATTGAAGGAGCCGGACTTTGTCGTAATCAACACGACGCCGTTACCTGCTCGAACACCATAGATTGCTGCTGAAGACGCATCTTTCAAGACTGACATCGTTTCGATATCGGAAGGATTCAGGAAGTCAATGTTATCTACAAACATCCCATCAACAACAAATAAAGGCGCTCCAGCCCCTTCGAAAGAGCCTACTCCACGGACCCTCACCGTTGGTGCGCCACCGGGGG